>JACDGP010000105.1 GCA_013821605.1 Herpetosiphonaceae bacterium | reverse complement strand
ATGCAGGTCAACGCGCCGGAGCGGCAGGCGCAGGCCGTAGAGATGATGGGTCGGGTCGATAACGGTGACCGTCTCGAGGGGAGCGGCCGTGCGATCAATAGGGGTATTCTCCGAAGACGGATATGGGGCGCTTCCCGAGTGCCAGGCACCTTGCCTCATGGGCTGGCCTCTGTCCGGGCAATCATGAGAGCGCGGGCAAACGACGGAGTGGACACATGCGGAAAGGCAGTCGCTGGCTGCGGCAAGCGCTGACCGAGGCGGCGCATGGTGCAACGCACACGAAGAAGAGCTACCTCGCAACACTCTACCAGCGGATTGCGGCACGCCGCGGGCGGAAGAAGGCGGTGATTGCGGTGGCCCATGCCATCCTGGTGATCTGCTACTCCGTGTTGACGCGTCAGGAGCCATATCAAGAGTTAGGAGCAAACTACTTCGACGAACGGGAGCGGCAAAATATTGAACGTCGACTGGTCAAGCGGCTGCAGCGCTTGGGGTACGAGGTCGTGCTCCAGCCGACTGCACAGGCAGCGTAGACCTAGGTATTTTCAGCAGAAATGTCCTGCATGATAAAAGTAGCCGGTACAGGCCTGCCAAAGCGGCTCCAGCACCGTGCGATATGGTTCGATATGCTCGATTGCATAAATGATGGTGTTGGCATCAACATAAACACGACCAGCAGCCGGAACATTCAAGAACGATCGCCGCCTGCTGTCCTTTCCACACAAATTGATCTCCGGTGACCATATACGCCAGCACGTGATTCTGCTCGACCACGACCACACCAGGATTGGCAAGGTTGGAATGAAGCAGACCATAGATCCATGTTGGATCATCAATCACACGGGAAGGCAAAAATGGGCTGTGTTCTTGCTCGTGTTTGTAATTATCGATAAAGAGCTCAACAGCTGGTTCAAGATATTCCTGTGTCAATGGGACGAGTGTATATGGCATGGTGGTTCCTCCCGTCATTGGTATACCACATCATATGCCCTTTATGAGGATATCCTAACCAGACCTGAGAATCACAAGGAGCCATCAGTATCCACTGCTTATGATGACATCCTGGCAGCAGGGCAGGTTGGGTACCTGCCCTGCCAACGGTCGGCCGTCGTTTTACGTCCTGAGACGAGGTTCGTTATTTGTTGACCAACGGCACATACGTGTTCGTGGTCAAAACTACCTGTCCTACCGCGATCGGGGGAGACATCCCCACATAGACCGTGGCCGCAGACTCGGTGCCCAGCACAGCAACGTCAAGCGTGCAGGCATCGAGGAGCGCCGGATCATCCACACCCGCCGCCTGGCAGATCTTGAGTGCGGGTGCGCTCAGCTGTATGTCGAGATCCTTCGTGTAGAACGGCTTCGACGGGATGCTATTTTCGGTTATCGACCCGCAGGCCGACAAAAGGGTGTCCTCGAGCGGTGGGACGCGCCAGCCAGTTCCATACGAGCCATACAACCCTCCAAACAAAAACGGGGCCGTCAACACGGTTCCATCACGCGCGGCAATCTGGGAAACATTGTTATTGGCGTTGGCGAGGACGCCAGTTACCGTCTCAGGTTGGGTGCCGAGGCCCACGGAGACGTTGACGTAGCGCGGGTTGGCGTTGATTGTGGCACGCACGGCGTTGCCAGCCTGGTCCAGGATGGTGTAGACATTGTCGCCTTCTTGCCAGATATCGACACCGCCGTCCAGGGACAACGGCTGGTTATTGGCCAGTTCAGTGGGCCGGCCGTTGACCGTCAGGGCTGGTCCATCCCGTGTCGGGCAGATGGCGATCGCGTTCCCGCCCATGCGCGTGGCGATGGCCTGATTGACCGCTGCATCCGGCCACGTCGGCGCACCCGACACCTGCCGGGCGTGCACGACGAAGTCTGGAGCTTGGGCCAGGATAAAGTCGCCCGACGCCTGGAAATCGTAGAGCAAACCGTTGAACGTTATCAGATGGGTGTCGCCCACCGTGGTTGAGCCCGAACAAGACGTCAGTGCGCCGCCGGCATTGGTCATGTTGAAGAAGACTGCCGGCCCCGGCGGCGATGAAGCAGGAGTGCCCGGTCCAAAGTTGAGATTGTTGGTCTCGCCGGTAAAGCCTTGCGCGACGCAGTTGGGGGCCGTCGTGCCCCCGTAGGTAATCCGCGAGCGTGGGATGACCGTCGTTCCCGCAGCGAAGTTCGCCTGGCCTCCGCCGGCGTCGCCGAAGACGTTAAACTCGGCGATCGTCCACCCCGCAGCGGCATGGACAGAATTGGTACCCGGTGACGCGAACAGCGTGCTGCCTACCGCAAACGTGATGCTGTCACTGCCGGCGGTAACGTTGCCGGTCAAGCTGAGGTTATTCAGATTGGTGGCCGGCTGCTGGGTGGGTGGGGTCGCGGACCCGGTGCTATTCCGAAAGCAGTAGATGTCCGTCGAGCCGCCGAACGAGAACTGGTTCCACCCCCCCGGGCACGTTGTATTGTACTGGATCAGCCAGTACTGAATGAACGCGCCATGAAACCCCGAAGCGCCGTCATTCTCATAGACGAACTGCTCCCAGCCCCGGCACGACGGGTTCGGAGAGCCAGCGCAGTCCGAACTGGCGAAGAAGTTCGTATTGAGTTGAAGTGTGTACGCGTTCGCGATCTGCCCGCCGGTGCCGTTGATCTGGCCGGCCTCGCTGGTCACATGGGTGCCGGCATCGAACGAGCCGATGGCGGTAGAGATGAGCCCCGACGGTGCCTGGGCCGAGACGTCGGCACCGTTTCCAATAATAAGCGGCCGGGGCCCGCGCTTCGGCGGCATCGGAATGTTCGGCGGGGTTGCGCACGGGATTGCCTGCCACTGGGTCCGCGGATAGTTCGCCGTGAAGCACCCCTGCTTCGCCAGGGCAACCTGCGACATCGCCGTCCGCCAATTCTCAAGCTGGGCAGCCGACGGCTGCACAGGCGGGGGAGTGGGCGATTGGTCCGCAGGCGCGAGCAGGTTGGTGGCGAACCCCGACGCGGGTCCGGGCACGATGACGAGCAACAGGATGAGCACCACGACAACACAGATCTTCAGGCCTTGCTTTCTCACGGTCGTTCCTTTCTTGATATGCGGTGCCGGCAGGACCAATTCCCGACCGGTCACAGCTATGTCTCAGGCTCACTTAACTAAATGCCACGTGGACAGCTTTATCAAAGACAGAATGACGGTTGCGTCAGGATTCAGTTTCGCTGTCAATAGGAGGCGATTTCTCTGGTATCCTTGGCGGCTCTGAATTGAAGGTGCCAAGAAGCTCGGATGACCTGCCCACGCTGTGCTACTGCCACAACCCGCGAGGTGACCAAGACAACACAGCTTGGCTATAGGATCTTTCAGTGTGCCGCATGTCAGTGTCAGTTCAACGAGCGCACCGGCACCCCGTTTAACCACCTCGAGTTTCCCACCGATATCGTGCTCTTGGTCGTCCTCTGGCGTCTGCGCTACAAACTCAGCCTGCGTGATCTCGCCGAAATGTTCTTGGAGCGAGGCTTTGAGCTTCCGCACTCATGAGCAGTCTGATGGCAGCCTAATCCCATACTCATGAGCAGTCTGATGGCAGCCTAATCCCATGACTGAAGGAGATCGGTGTGGTCTTAATGGGTCGTCATTGAGTATCAGGACTGAATCCTGACGCAACCATGCGGTGCGCTACCAGGAATTCGACGGTTCGCATACTGTTCTGCCTGAGATCGCGCGTGAAGGCGTGGAGTGGTTTATGATGGACGCGACCTAAAGGAGAGTTGATACCGATGAGCACGCAACCACAAGAAGCCCCGGCCAAACGCCTTGATGATTTGTACGCTAAGCGGGCGCAAGCAGTGGCCGCGCAGCTCACCGGTCCAGCACCCCAATCCGGCGCAACGCCGCTGAGCCTTGCATTTGGGTTGGCGGATCCCGCACTCTTCCCCACACAGGAACTGAGCGAGGCGACGGCGGAGGCGGTCGCTGAGCGACCGGATGCGGTACTCAATTATGGGCCGCCGAGTGCAGAACTGATCGAGCAGATTGCGACGCGTCTCGGGCGACAGGGCATCGCAGCAGAAGCCAATCAGTTGCTGCTGAGCTATGGATCGAGCCAGATCCTGGCGTTGTTGCCAGAGGTACTGGTTGATCCTGGCGATGTTGTCATCATCGAAGGTCCGAGCTTTCTGGGTGCGGTGCGGCGCTTTGAGCAGGTTGGGGCACGGCTGATCACGATCCCGACCGATGCGCAAGGGATGGATGTGGATGCGCTGGAAGACAGTTTGGCCAGCCTAGCGCGCGAAGGGATCCGGCCGAAGTTTATTTACGCGATTCCTACGTTCCATAACCCGACGGGCGTCACCATGCCACTTGAGCGCCGGAAGCGGTTGGTCGCGCTCGGGGCAGAATACGGTGTGCTGATTGTTGAAGACGATGCGTATGGAGACTTGCGCTTTGTAGGCGAAACCCTGCCTAGTCTGGCAGCGCTGGATACGGAAGGGTGGGTGCTGCGGGTAGGCACCTATTCCAAAATCCTGGCCCCAGGTGTGCGCCTCGGCTGGGCGTATGGGCAGCCGAAACTCCTGCAGCGGTTGAGCATGTTCAAGCTGGAAGGCGCGAACGGACCGTTCTTGACGCATGTTATCGCACGCTATAGTGCCGATGGCCGTTTAGAGGCGCATATCGAGGAGTTGCGCGCGCTGTACCGGTATAAATGCCAGGTCATGCTCGATACGATCGCACGCGAGTTCCCATCTGATGTGACCACGCTCACGCCGGAGGGTGGCTTCTTCATTTGGTCGAAGCTGCCGGCCGATCTCAGCGCGAACGCACTGGTGCCGCTGGCGGCGAAGCGGGGCGTCGCGTTTCTGCCCGGCACGCGTTGCTATACCAACGGTCAGGGCGATGATGCGATCCGGTTGGCCTTTAGCTACCAAAATGCTGAGAACATTGTCGAGGGGATCACACGGATTGGCGATGCGATGCGAGAGTTGCGCGCTACAGATCATTGATGTTGAAGGACAAGATGTAGTGGACACTGCTACCTATATCCAAGAAACAATGCTTGAGCAGCCTCCGCTGGTTGCTCCGAGACGAGGTATAAACGGCGAGAGCAATAAGCTGCATCCTGAGGATCGGGCTGCACATGATTGGTACCGCTTTGTACTGTCGTATCCTCCGCATCTGGTCCGCGACTATGTGCGAAAGTTTGGGCTGAGCAGTGAGCAGGTGGTTTTAGATCCTTTTAGCGGGACAGGTACAACGGTTGTCGAGTGCAAGAAACTTGGTATTCCTAGTGTTGGTATTGAGGCCACGCCAATGGCCCACTTCGCCGGGAATGTAAAGATTGATTGGACGCCAGATCCGGCAGGTCTTGTTGAGCATTCGAGGATAGTAGCCAACGCTGCACGGGCACAATTGAGGCGCGACGGTATTGAAGAAGGTCGGGTGGTTGCAGAGGATGCTGGTGATTGTGGACTCGCTCCATTATTAAGAGAACTACCACCTGAAACTGCAAAAATCCTTTTGACTCATTCCATCAGTCCGCTGCCGCTCCATAAGACGCTGGTTTTGCTTGACTGCTTAGAGCAGTGTCGAGATGCTCGGTATTACAATCACCAGCGATTAGCCCTTGCTCATGCACTCATCTCCTCCATCAGTAATTTGCGCTTTGGTCCTGAGGTTGGAGTTGGTCCGGCTAAGGATGATGCGCCGGTGATCGAAGCGTGGTTGGCCGATGTTGAACGCATAGCGCACGACTTGGAACGACTTCAACAACTTGATGATACACCGGCAGAGATTCGGCTGGCCGATGCAAGACAAATAGTCAATCTGCTTGCACCACAGTCGGTTGACGCTGTCATTACGTCACCACCGTATCCCAATGAAAAGGATTACACTCGAACGACACGGCTAGAGGCGGTCTTGCTCGGTTTTATCACCAACAAGGCTGAACTTCAAGCATTAAAACGAACGTTAGTACGTTCAAATACGCGTAGTGTGTACAAGAATGATGACGACGACCAGTGGGTAGCAGATCACGCGGAAATTCAACGGATTGCGGAGGAGATCGAGGCGAAGCGGATACGGTTGGGCAAGACCTCTGGTTTCGAGCGTATGTATGCGCGCGTCACAAAACTGTATTTTGGCGGCATGATGCGGCATCTAGCTGATCTCCGCACAGTATTACGACCAGGTGCTCAACTCGCTTACGTGGTGGGCGATCAAGCGTCGTATCTCCAGATCATGATCCGGACGGGTGAGCTGCTGGCCGACCTTGCCACGAGCTTAGGTTATGAGGTCGTGAGTATTGATTTATTCAGAACTCGCTTGGCGACTGCAACTAAGCAGCAACTTCGGGAAGAGGTTGTCGTGTTACGGTGGACAGGGGAGGCAAAGGATCCACCATTCAGGATGATTTCGTGAGTAGTAGTAAGACAGAGATCATCAAGAGTCTCTTTTTTGAGCGTTGGGATGATGCAGAAAATACTTTGTCTAGCTCGCTCGTGACCCTCGCTGATGTCACGAAGGCTATTCGTGATTATAATGAGCAGCATCCCCAGCAAAAGCGTCTAGTGAGTGATGCAAACCCGGCCAATTTCTTCAAAGATTTTGTACGCAAGCGATCGAGCAGTAATACTAATTGGCCGCAGAGTATGCTTGATAAAGGATATACAGGTCGCCAAGTAACTGGCGGTAATCAGTGTTTCGAATTTATACCGATTCGTCCTGGACAGACACAACCATTCCCTGAAAACCAAGTCCTGCCGCCGGGTCCACATACGCCTCGGCAACGGATCGAAAGTATAAGCATGCCGCTTGCTTCTCGGCGGCTGGGGCGACGCGATGAGCCGTGGCTGATTCAGGTCATTGTTCGCCAACGGGTCATCGAGACGCACTTTTCGCTTTTCTCAAGCCGGAAATTTGTGCAGATCGATCATGTGCAAATGAGCGTCAAGCTGGCGCATTCGGAAATAGATGCACTTTTTCTCGGGATAGAGGATGTAGGCTCAAAGGCTATGCAGGAGGTGATCATTTGCTGTGAAGCGAAAGGGCTGCGGGATGATGTTCTAGAGAACCAGATTTTACGCCAAGCTCAAGCTGTGTTTAAGCTGAAAGGTGTGTCTCAGAATATCGTGATTCCGATGGCAATCAAGGCGATTGGCCGATCTCGCGTGCATGTGATTGAGTTTGATGCGGTTGAACGGCAGCACTCGGAAACAACAACATCGCTCAATATTGCGAGCGATGCTGTGTATGAATTTGTCCCGCCCATAGAAGGTGTTGGCGGGTAATCACGACTCCGGTACCTCATTCCGCTCATCTTGGTCAAGCAGCCATCCACATTGCGAATAGTTGTGGGCTATCGGTGTAACCTCTGACAATTTGTCAGAGGTTACAAGTGTCTTAGGCCGGTGTTTCCACAACTGTCACTGTCTGCACTATGTACCATCACCCACCTGCTGCCGTAAGAGTAGCCGCAGCCAACGTTTTAGGTGCCTAGTTTGTGGTTGGCGCAGTGGTCAAGTCCTCAACGAGGTGTTGCTGCTTATGGATGTAGGTTGGGGTTGTCGGCAGATAAGCCCTCAGAACGAGCGGCAGCAATAAGATCGTTATCGGCAGAAAGAAAGGTGAGTGGAGGCAGGACGGCACTCGCTGTCAAAGCCGCGAGTTGCACTGCATCGTAGCCACGCAAACGATGCTGTTGGGTGAGTTGCATTGCACGGTCAAGCAGGGCACCACTCATTGGAATCGTACGATATTCACTCGCACAATGTAATATAAGGAGCTTGTACAACGCATCGCGCTCGGCTTGCGTTATGCCACCGGATGCACGTTGCCGCGCATCTCAAGAATTAGCTCGCTGAGGGATTGACTGCCCGTGCGGTCAAGGATTGTCCGTGCTTCTTCCAACGTCAACGTAGACTCTGCTGCCAGTTGTTGCATCTCAAGCGTTGGTTCAGCCAGCAAGCCTGCTGCCCGCAGCGCAGCCGTTGCACGGTCACGCTCAGTAACCGGCGTAGGAATAGCTTGTTCTTCTATCACCAGCACGGCTCGATGCTCGCCAATTATGAGGTCGGAATGTGACGGGAGTTGAATGGTTCCGTCGGATAACACGGTAATCGTCGTTTCGATGGTTTTCATCACGGTATCCTTCAAGCAGCCTCAAACGAAGTGCTCATCAACATTGAAGTGCTCATCAACATTAATGATGCAAATACATTGTACCTATCCTGCTATGAACCGGATTCATACACGATATGATCGCGTAATGTATCGTCTGGAACAGGGATATGGACCTTTGGGTTGGGCGAATTTATGCCCGGCGCAAAGCCCCGGTATTGATTGGGATACTGCGTCGGATGTTCCACAATATCTACCTCTTTACGAACTTCGGATGTGCCGGACGAGGAGGTAGTTATTAGCGTGAGCGTGTAGTGCCCAGTCTCGGTATAGGTGTGCATCACGTCGGCACCACTCGCTTGATTTCCGTCGCCGAAGTTCCAATGGAAGATGAAGTGGGCTTGTGGATTATGTGGATCATAGGCACCAGTAGCATGGAAAGCTAGTGGCATATTGACCTTCGGATAGGCTACGTCGCTGATAGTGGCAAGCGGTCCGCTTGGGACAGGCGCAGTACCGAGAATATCGGGCTGTTGCAGCGCCCAGGTAGTGAGCATGGCAGTGAAAGCCAGGGAAAGCATCATGGCGTTCGATTTATGGCCACCACCAAGAGCATAGGTATTGAGTAGCTCCATTGTATCCTCGGGCTGGTCATAGGGAAAGGCCCAGGGTGTGGGGTGATTGGTGTAGTAGGTATAGTCACCACCGAGCGTCGCGCTCGGGATGCCTGCGCGCGAGAACAATACTTCGTCGCTGGCTCCGCTCTTGTCATCCTCGACCCGGATATTGCTCGCTTGGTCTGGGAGAAAGATGGGTCGCGCTAGGTCATGGCCTGAGCCATCATGGTAGGTCAGGCCGACATAACCTAGTTCGCGGAAGGCATGAAAGACGGCGGGAACGGCTTGGGCCATTCGTTCGCGAAACTGTCGAATCTTTGCTTGTTGGGAAACCGGTAGCTTATCAATACCGGGGTACAGGAGTGTGCTGTGGGTGGGTGTGAGATCCAGGTAGTAGGGCATGAAAGGATTGGCGAGGTTGCCGAGAAAGCGTCCGGGATAGGCAACACCATTCTGTTCTTCGTTAATCATCGCTACGATATTTGAAAGATCACCATTCACCGTTGTGTTTACATAGTGCAACGAGCCGATCATGTCTTGCTCCTCACCATCAAAGATGACGAAGCGCAAGGTACGCGCGGGGACAAGATGCATGTGTTGCCAATATTGGCCCAAGGCGTGAGCGACACCCAGCTCAATAGCACAGCCGCTAGTATCGTCGTTGGCCGACTGGGTCGAGTTGGCCATAGCATCATAATGACAACCGATCACGACCTCCTGTTCGGGATGAATTGCTCCCGGCACCGTGACTTCCACGTTGAACGAGGGAACTACGGCCGGACGATGTGCCCAACCGGACCAGAACGGGTCGTGCCAGCTTTGTGGGCCAAAGCCCTGGAGATTGTCCAACATCTCGTGGGTCCAGTAGTCGGCAAGTTCGTCGTGGCCATTGACGGCAGGCGGCAGGTTGGTGTCAAAGCCGGACTCACGATGGAGAAAATGCGTCGCCATGTAGTCGAGCTGGTTATAGATATAGTCCGGGTCGACGGCGGCAAAGCCGATGGCTGGACCGCTCACGGAGGGAGGTTGGGTAGCCGCCGGTGTGTTTGCACGGGCAGACTGGCCCATAAGCAGGCTGAGGATGCATAGTATAGGGATGGACAGACCAAAGATGCGACGAGCCACGCCGTGGGTCCTTTCGAGTCAGCGAAAGTATACACGTTCGCTGCCACCCCCACGCTGATGGATCCTCATTTGCAGCATAGACTACAGTGCTTTGGACGAGCCCGCTGCAGCACGAAAGAGGCGATCACATGCCGGTTGATGTCCTGGTTGAGCATTTACAAGGGGCGTTTGCGCTCTTTTAGCGGAGGCCAACGGCGTTGATCGGTTGGCCTCCGTGCCTTAGGAATACTCTGCTTATCCGGCGGACGGCTTGTTCCCCACGATGCCTTCGATCCGCTCCATGATCTCAGGCACCAGCTTCGGCACGACATCAAGCGCTTTCATATTTTCGGTCACTTGCTCCGGCCGGCTCGCTCCGGTGATCACCGTACTCACGTTGGGATTTTTTAAACACCAAGCGAGGGCCAGTTGTGCGAGCGTGCAATCGAGTTCGGAGGCTACCGGCTCAAGCTGCTTGACTTGTTCGATACGCTCGGGTGTAATGCCGCGTTTGAGCCATTCATAGCCCGTCAGGGCAGCGCGGCTGTCTGCGGGAATGCCATCGTTATACTTGCCGGTCAGCAATCCGGAGGCAAGCGGGCTGAAGATCGTTGTGCCGTAGCCCAGTTCTTTGTACAGCGGTGCGTATTCCTTCTCGAAACGCTCGCGCACAACCATGTTGTACTGGGGCTGTTCCATGGTTGGCGGCGTCAGACCATACTGGCGTGCCACAGCATCCGCACGCATGATCTCGGCTGCACTCCACTCGGATGTACCCCAGTAAAAGGCTTTGCCTTGCTTGATCACGATATCCATCGCTCGGACCGTCTCCTCGATCGGGGTGTTCGGGTCGGGACGGTGGCAGAAGACAAGGTCCACGTAGTCCATCTGAAAGCGCCGCAAGGCGTTGTTGACGCCCTCGATAATGTGCTTGTGTGATAAGCCGGTATCATTAGGCCCCTGACCACCCCAAAAGATTTTGGTCGAGACAACAATGCTTTCACGGCGCCAGCCCAACTGCTTGATGACGTTGCCGACCACAATTTCGGCCTGGCCAGCGGCATAGCCCTCAGCGTTGTCAAAGAAGTTAACACCCGCATCGTAGGCGGCAGCCATGCATTCGCGTGCTCGATCCTCGCCTACCTGCGCGCCAAAGGTGACCCAGGCACCTAATGAGAGTTCGCTAACTTTGATACCGGCCTTACCCAAACGACGATACTGCATATTAATATTTTCACCTCTACGATAATGGACAGATGTTTTAGCACCAGACAGCCATGATAGGGGTTGCGTTCAGGGGTGTCAAGCAAGCTGGCTGGGGCAACAGGGCAGAAGTGTCGTATCCTATGTATTGAACGCACTCTCGCATTAGGAGGATACCTTGAACGTTCTCTTCATTGGCGGTACCGGCATCATCAGTTCGGCGTGTGTTGAATTGGCAGTCGCGCGGGGGATTGATCTGACGCTGCTTAATCGTGGCCACGGGACGCGTCCCCTGCCCGCATCTGTGGCAGTCCTACAAGGCGATATCCGCGACAAAGACGCGGTGGCCAACGTCCTTAAGGATAAAACGTTCGATGTGGTGGTCGACTTTGTAGCCTTCACACCGGAGCATATTGAGACGGATCTGGCGCTGTTTCGGGGTCGCACCAAGCAATACATTTTCATCAGTTCGGCCTCGGCCTATCAAACGCCGCCACGCAATTGGCCCACCACCGAATCCACACCGCTCCGCAATCCGTATTGGGCCTATTCACGAGCGAAGATTGCATGTGAAGAGCGTTTGATGGAGGCTTATCGCGAGGAGGGCTTTCCGCTGACCATTGTGCGACCATCGCATACCTATGATGCCAGGTCGCTGCCCTTCCATGAGGGATATACCTTTGTTGACCGGATGCGAGCAGGCAAAAAAGTGATCGTGCACGGCGATGGGAGTTCGTTGTGGGTCTTGACCCACCACCGTGATTTTGCCAAGGGCTTCGTCGGTCTGTTAGGCAATGTGCATGCGTTGGGCGAAGCAATCCATATTACGTCAGATGAGGTATTGAATTGGAATCAAATCGTTGACATTGTCGCGGATGCGGCGGGTGTCCAAGCACAGATCGTTTATATACCATCGGAGCGGATCGCTGCCTATGACGTGGCGTGGGGCGCCGGCTTGCTGGGGGATAAAGCACATAGCATGGTGTTTGACAACAGCAAGATTAAACGCTTGGTGCCGGAGTATGTCGCAACTATTCCCTTTAGCCAAGGGGCGGCAGAGATCATCGCCTGGTACGATAGCCATCCCTCGGCTCAGAAAGTGGACGCAGCATTGAACCAGCTGCTCGACACAATGATCGGGGACTACGAGGCGACAGGGCCGCGTACGCGTGGTGCCGCCTAGTACTCCAATTGGAAGTGTCGCTGTTAACACAACGCTAACACTGCGCCAACGTTGCTCTAGCATGATCGCAGTATCATTCCATCAGTGACGAAATCCGATCAAGGAGTGAGTTTCAATGGCTAAGATTATTGGTATCGACCTCGGGACGACGAACTCGTGCGTAGCGGTAATGGAAGGCGGCGACGCCCAGGTTATCCCCAACGCTGAGGGTGGTCGGACAACCCCGTCGGTCGTTGGTTTTACAAAGAACGGCGAGCGGCTCGTCGGCCAGACGGCCAAGCGCCAGGCAACAATTAATCCTGAAAATACAGTTTTTTCGATCAAGCGCTTTATGGGTCAGAATTACCCTGATGTGACGCGTGACCGCGAGATGGTGCCATATCAGGTGGTTAAGGGACCCCGTGGCGATGCGCGGGTTAAGACGCCCGTAACAAACAAAGAGTCAACGCCGCAAGAGATTTCCGCGATGATTCTCCAGAAGCTGAAGACGGACGCCGAAGCCTATCTCGGTGAGAAGGTCACCGAGGCAGTGATTACGGTGCCGGCCTACTTCAATGACGCGCAGCGCCAGGCTACCAAGGACGCGGGCGAGATCGCGGGCTTGAAGGTGCTCCGTATTATCAACGAGCCGACCGCAGCGGCCTTAGCGTACGGACTAGACAAAAAGGCCGACGAAACGATCCTGGTCTTCGACCTCGGTGGCGGTACGTTCGACGTGTCGGTGCTGGAAGTCGGCGAGGGGCTGGTTGAGGTGAAGTCGACCAACGGTGACACGCATCTGGGTGGTGACGACTATGATCAGCGGATCGTGGACTGGGTGATCGGCGAGTTCAAGAAGGATCAGGGTATCGATCTTTCGAAGGATCGCCAGGCGTTGCAGCGATTGCGTGAGGCGGCTGAGAAGGCGAAGATCGAGCTGTCGTCGACAATGCAGACCGAGATCAACCTACCCTTTATTACGGCGGATGCTTCTGGGCCGAAGCACTTGCAGATGAACCTGTCGCGGGCCAAGTTTGAGCAGATCACGCAGGATCTGACCGACCGCCTCAAGGGACCGTTCCAGCGGGCGCTACAAGATGCGGGCTTGCAGGCGAGCAAAGTTGACGAGGTTGTGCTGGTTGGCGGCTCGACGCGTATGCCGGTCGTGCAGGAGTTGGTCAAGAAGCTGACCGGTAAAGATCCGAATAAGGGCGTCAATCCCGACGAAGTCGTGGCAGTGGGCGCGGCCATTCAGGCCGGCGTGCTGGGCGGCGAAGTCAAGGATGTGCTGTTGCTCGACGTGACGCCGCTATCGCTTGGTGTTGAGACGTTGGGTGGTTTGATGACCAAGCTGATCGACCGCAACACGACCATCCCGACCAAGAAGAGCGAAATCTTCTCGACGGCCGAGAACGGTCAGAGTGCGGTAGACATCAAGGTCTTCCAGGGCGAGCGCGAGATGGCCGGCGACAATATGCTGCTTGGGCAGTTCCGGCTTGACGGTATTCCGCCGGCCCCACGCGGTGTCCCACAGGTTGAGGTGACCTTCGATATCGACGCGAACGGCATTATCAATGTGTCGGCGCGTGATAAGGCAACCAATAAAGAGCAGAAGATCACGATCACGGCGTCGACCAACCTGTCGAAAGATGACGTGCAGCGGATGGTCAACGAGGCCCAGTCGCACGCCACCGAGGATAAGGAGCGCCGCGAGAAGATTGAGCTGAAGAACCAGGCGGATGCGTTGGCCTTCCAGGCTGAGAAGACCTTGCAGGATATGGGTGATAAGGTCGATGGTGCGACCCGCTCAACCATTGAGGGCGAGATCAGCAGCTTGCGTGATGCAGTGGTTCGTGAGGACGAGACAGCGATGCGCTCGGGTATGGAAAGCTTGCAGAAGGCGCTGTACTCCGTTGGTCAGAATGCGTATGCCGGCGGGGATGGCCAGGACGGTCAGCCCGAGAACGGCAACGGCAATGCTGGCCACGACGAGGGCGTCGTCGAGGGCGAGTACACGGTCGAGTAAGTAGCAGACGGCAGCGGAACGGGCGAGGGTTCAACCCTGGCCCGTTTTGTTATACCTTTAGCTTTTGCCGCTATCTTTCAGCCTGTGCGAAGTGGGGGACGAGCTTCTTGGTAAAGGCTTTGAGATCTTTGGGGCCACGAGCGGTGAGTAGCTGATCGTCTTCCACGACGGCTTGGTCAACCCATACTGCTCCGGCGCGCTGTAGTTCTTCGCGCACGGCGAGCGAGGAGGTCACGGTCTGGCCGCGAAGCGGTCCGGCAAGGGCAAGCAGGCCGGGACCGGAGGAAATTGCAGCGATGGGCTTGCCGCTCTTCATGAACTCGCGAATGAAATCGAGGACTTTATTTTCTTTTTTCAAAGCATCGAGGGTGCGCGTGCTGCCAGGCATGAATAAGGCGGCGAAGGCTTGGGGGCGTACTTCATCAACCGTAGCATCAACCGGAATATCATCGCCCCGCGCGAGTTTGCGTAGGGTCGCAAAGGTACCAAGTTTGTTGGCTACCACATAGACCTCCGCACCAGCATCGCGTAGCGCCTTCCACGGTGCCGTCAGTTCGGTGTGCTCGACGCCATCGGTGGTCAGGATCGCTATGTGCAGACCTTCAAGCGATACTTTTTTGCCAAATCCAAACATCATCAGTCTCCTTAGCTACGTTCATGCGAGCAAGCGATATGCCAGAAGGTGGAATAGGCTCGCCGTGGGCCTGTAAACTTTCCAGATAGACCCTCAACTTTAGCTACCCTTCGTACCTATCATTCTCATGCCTTGATGGATTGGCGTCAACTGTGACAAATCTGTTCACCGCTGAATGTGTTATAATACAAACATCCGTTCTAGCATAATTTCAAATACATAGACCTTATGATTGCATCATTACGCGGTACATTATTGGTTCAGGGTCCTGACTACATTGTCATTGAGGCCGGGGGCGTCGGCTACCATGTGGCGGTGCCGCGACCGGTTATTGAGCGGTTGGGCAGTGCGGGCGATGAAGTGCGTGTGCTGACGCATATGATTGTGCGCGAAGATGCGATGCTGCTGTTTGGTTTTTCTGATGTGGCCGAGCGGGCCTTTTTTGAGTTGCTGCTCAGCGTCACCGGAGTTGGTCCCAAGGTGGCCTTGGCGCTGTTGGGTGCCGCGCCCGTTGATCAGCTGCAACTAGCGATTGCCAATGAAAATATGGCGCTGCTGGCGCAAGTGCCGGGGATTGGTAAGAAGACCGCAGCACGGTTGATCCTAGAACTTAAAGCCAAGGTCGGACAGTTGCCGTCAATGCCGGCGATCACCACGACCGGATCGCCCTTCGGCCGGGTTAATATGGAAGTGCAGGAAGTTTTACAAAGCCTGGGCTATAGTGCGGTCGAAGCTCAAGCAGCTGTGAGTTCACTGCCAGTCGATGCGCCAGCCGATATCGAAGAGCGCTTGCGCGAGGCATTACGCTACTTTGGCGGAGCCTGAGGTAGGTCTGTGGTCCCCCCTGGTACCTATGACTTTTAGGTAGACAGTATACCCCGATTCGCTATTTCCCACGTACGTAGCACTATGGTACACTTGCTCCGAACCGCCCCCAGCGACAAGGAGCTTGCCGTGCAGCTAAAGCCCCGAAAACCAGCAGCGGGATTGAATGCGAAGTCTGCCAATTCATCTGCTGCTCATACAAGCCATACGAACATCACGCATCGTCGTGAAATCCCGGTTGCCGCCGGACAAACCGTGGTGGTTACACCCCGGCTGTCGCCCCTGTACAAAACTATCATCTGGTTCTCCTTTATCCTGAATGCCTTGCTGCTCATCCTGCTGTTAAGCGGGGCGTTGATGGGGCTACGGGTCTATCGCCAATATCGGGCAGTCGTCGCAGCAGTCGCGGACAAGCTTGATAGCACCGGTGCAGTAGGGCAGACGATCAAGGGCATCGCTACGAATGCGCAGCAAGGCCCCAGCGGTGCCGCTCAGGCCGCAGACCAGGCCTTGGCATTGACGCAACAGAAGATCGGTGTGCTTACCGGGGCGGTTGAAGGTTTACAGAATGCCACGATCAAGGCCACGATCCCAATTGACCAGCAAGTGCCGGTCGCGCTGCAGGTTGGTGTTGATCAGGATACGACCGTTGTTCTGACTCAGCCGGTTACGATCAGGGCACCGGCCCATATCGACTTTCCGGGTGGCGGGGGCAACTTGAATACGACGGTCACCTTAAGTTTACCCACCGGCTTTCCTTTGCCGATCCACTTGAATATGACGATTCCGGTCAAGGACCAAAAGATCCAGGTTAAGTTCGATCAGCCGGTCACGATCCCACTTAAAGACACGGAGTTAGCGGGACCGTTTGCCCAACTCCACGAGCTGCTCAAGCCGCTCGGTGACTTGTTTAAGCCTGCGCACTAAGCTATGCGACCACTGGTGCTCCGATGAGGGAGCGAATTAGTGAAAGGTACGGATACTATGACAGCACAAATCAAGGTATTAATCATAGACGACCATGCTCTTTTTCGGCGCGGTATTCGTTGGACGTTGGATGAGGCTGCGGATATTGAGGTCGTGGGTGAGGCGGAAAATGGGACTGAGGCACTGCTCATCACCGAGCACGCCTTTCCCGATGTGGTGCTGGTAGATATAAACCTGCCAGGGCTGAATGGTCTGGAAGTTGCCAGGGTGATTAAGCGGCGCGAGCCGCGTATTCGCCTGATCGTCCTGAGCGTGTATGAGGATGATGAGCAACTCTTCAACGCGATCAAAGTAGGGGCGGCGGCGTATGCCTCGAAGGCAGTGAGCCCCGATATTCTGCTGAATATGATTCGTGAGGTTAGTACGGGCGCGTATTTAATCAACGAGACGGTGATGAACAAGCCGCATGTTGCGGCGCGCGTGTTAACGCAGTTCCGTGAGTTATCGCCCGGCGTGGAAGATACGGGTATCCATCTGTTCGCACCGCTGACCTCGCGCGAAATCGAGATTTTGGACTGCATCGCACGCGGTCTGTCTAACAAAGAGATTGCCAATCAGTTATCGATCAGCGGGCAAACGGTCAAAAATCACATTACCTCGATCTTGTCGAAGCTGCAGGTGAACGACCGCACAATGGCCGTGATCCTCGCGATCCAAAAAGGCTGGATCAAGATGGGTTATGATGAAGGCGAACGCTCCTCCGGAGTACGGAAACAGCTGGTCGTGCCCGAAGGAGCACCAGTAGAGGACGGGGTGTAGCTACCACGCACATTCCAGCCTGTCAAACCGCCATGGCTAGCGCTGTCATGGCGGTTTCTGTTGCCCGACCCTATGCTACAATGGGCTGCACGGCGGAGACAGAGGGGCAAAAGCGCAGCATGGCGGAGGCTTCCCAGTGCCTCCGGCTGACTGTGTTGATATGGAGTATTCTGCGTGCAAGCTGTTGATCTTTTACTTATTAATGCGATCGTGGTGACTATGGACGCTGCGGGTACGGTCTGGCAGAATGGCGCTGTGGCAATTCGTGAGCGCAACATTGTAGCCGTCGGCCCAACATCCGAGATCGCAACTGTTTACCATGCTAACGAAACGGTTGATTGCGGTGGGTGTGCCATTATTCCAGGTCTGATTAATGGTCATTGTCATGTCCCGATGAGCTTGCTCAGGGGCCTGGTAGCCGACGTGCAGCTTGATGTATGGCTGCATGGCTATATGTTCCCGGTTGAGTCGCGCTTCGTTGATGAAGAGTTTGTGTATACCGGTACGCAGTTGTCCTGCGCAGAGATGCTGCGGGGTGGGACGACCTGCTTCGTAGATATGTATTTTTTTGAGGACGAAGTGGCACGCGCCGCCGATGAGGCAGGTATCCGCGCAATCTGTGGGCAGACGGTGATGCGCTTTCCTACGCCAGATGCCGCCAGCTACGACGAAGGGCTTGACCGAGCGCGCGGCTTTATTCACTCCTGGCAGGAGCATGAGCGCATCACGCCAACGATCGCACCGCATGCTCCCTATACGTGTACAGACGAGATCTACCAAGCGGCGGTACAGTTGGCACGGGAGTATGACGTACCACTGGTAACCCACCTAGCGGAAACTGGACTTGAGCTCAAGGAGTCGCTGGAAAACGTGCATCTCTCCCCCGTTGGCTATGCGGAACGGGTAGGTGCGTTTGATATTCCGGCGATTGCCGCTCACTGTGTCCATACTGACGAACGCGATTGGGCTATATTACGTTCGCACGGGGTTGGCGCAGTACCCTGCCCGTCATCGAATTTGAAGCTGGCCTCGGGCGTAGCCCCGTATGCCGGTTTGGTCAAGGCAGGCGTCAGTGTTGGGCTAGGCACCGATGGTCCCGCCTCCAATGATGACCAGGATATGTGGAACGAAATCCACCTAGCGGCCCTGTTACCGAAGGGCTTAAGTAACGACCCGACGTTGATGCCGGCCAAACAAGCCTTGGCCCTGGCGACATCGAGCGGAGCCAAAGCCATTCACATGGAGCAGTTGATCGGCTCGTTAGAGCCGGGCAAGCGTGCTGATATTGCCGTCGTCGCGCTCCACCACTTGCATACGACACCGCAGTACCACTACAATCCAGATGGTATTTATAGTCAGCTGGTATATGCGGCCCATAATGCCGATGTGCGCCATACCTTAGTCGATGGCCGGTTTTTGCTACGCGATGGTGTGCTCCTAACCATGGACGCGGTGCAGGTCCGGCGGAATGCACAGGCGATTGCTGACAATATCAACGGCTTTTTGAGTGCACGTGAAGTCAACCTGCTGGATAAAATTGTGGCGATCGGCGGCGTCAAGCAGGATGAAATCTTTGAGGTGCAGGCAAAAGCGAAGCTGGTCGATGAAGCATTGGTGATGGCGATGCTGAACAGGGCTGAGGTGCGGATCGACAAGCAGAGCGAGCGCACGCAATACGACACCTACTTCAGCTTCGTGAATCCCGACCGAGGACGGGTGCGCTATCGTGAAGATCACCGTCACGATCCTGGGGCACGGCTCGATCCCAAGTATACGTTGACCCTGACGGTCCCAGCTGCCGAACGGGATCAATATCCACATGCCATTCTGCTATCACGAGCGCGCTATACGGCGCCGGCCGACCGCTCATTGCGCTTCTACCGCGAGTACTTCGCGCCCGAACAGATTACTGAGGTAGAGAAGCAACGCCGTCGCTGGCGTATCACCTACCGCAGTGAGGAGTTTGCGGTCAACCTGGACCGGCTCATTAATCAGGCTGATCCTGGTCCGTTCTTAGAGATCAAGGCTCGTACATGGTCGGAGCGTGACGCAGCGTACAAGGCCAAGCTCATTGGTGAGTTGCTGGAACAGTGTGGCGTCTTCGACGACCAGCTGATTCGCTATGAGTACGTGGATCTGGCCCGTGCGTGAGACGATGATTACGCTGATCCGGCATGGTGAAACGGCCTGGAACTTGGAAGGACGCTGGCAGGGCCATGCGGACGTGCCCTTATCGGACCGAGGGCGCATACAGGCCCGGTTACTAGCCGTACGTCTGGAGGCTGAGGGGCGGCAGGTCGATCACCTGTATGCTAGCGATCTCCAGCGCGCCTGGGAAACGGCACTGCTGATCGCGCCGGCGTTGAAGGTGCCGGTTCAGCCATTACCGGCCATGCGCGAGGTACACATCGGCGCATGGAGCGGGCTGACGACACCCGAGATTAAAGAGCGCTTCGGCGAAGATTTTTGGCTAGCCGTACAACAGGGGGGCAAGCGGGGCGAACATGGCGAGTCCGACCATGAATTTACCACGCGCATCGGCTCTGCGCTGGTGGCGCTTGCGGAAAAGCACCGGGGTGAACGGCTAGTCGTCGTATCGCATGGCGCAGCGATCCGCATAGCAGTCGAGCATTTGACGGGTCCCGTCGATTTCCAGCCGGAGCATATTCGTAATACCTCGTTGACCACGCTGGTCTTCGATGGTACAGCCTGGCAGTTGTGCGCCCTCAATGATCACAATCATTTAAATGATTTAGCATAATTTGGACGTACTCCTAGGTACAAGGTGAGGATTTCAGGTGATCAGAAGGGACGAACTAACCCCGAGTTCGTCCCTGGCTACTCGGGGTTAGTTGGCGGCGCTGGCTTGGCTCGTCGTGCCAGCTGTCATTGAGACGACAAACTCGCCGTTGCGACTGATAGCGACATGTTCTGGCCCGCAGCCGGGTGGCAGGAGCTTGGTATTTTGCACAGCACGCTCAAGGGCGCGCTTATTCTCGAAGCCCAGCGCATCCAGAATTGGGTTGGCGACCGAGCGGCCATGCTTTAGAGGCGTGTACATCTTGGTCCGCATCAGCGCTTCTTTCATTGCTGACTCGTTTGGAATCAAGTAGAGCGCCGGCATGTTAAAGCCGTTCAATACACGGAAGATCATATCCAGCGTTTCTTCCGGCATGTACTTCTTGTTGATGTCAACGAGGCGC
>JACDGP010000104.1 GCA_013821605.1 Herpetosiphonaceae bacterium | reverse complement strand
ACGTACATGCGGGCGGTAGTCCGGATGGCCTAGCGCTGGTGCAATCGACTAACCAACTGATTAACTTCGAGGCCTTGAACCAGCCGGATTATAGTTATCGCGATAGCACACGTATCGCCCCGCACAACTTGTATACCAGCTCGGCACTGTTGCGGCAGTTCGCCCAGGATCAAGGGATAAGGAGTTTTGCGGACGCGAGCGTCGGCTACCTGTATGCGTCACCGGCCCCGCTAGCTCAGCCGGCTGCAACAGCATTAAACTATTACTTCCTGGATCAAGGGTCGGCGGCCGGCTTTGCGTATAGTTCACGCCAAAATGGCTACTACCGCTCGGTCTTCGGTCAAGCCCATGTTGACCGCATGACGGGTGCGCAAATCTGGACCAACAACGTCGTGGTAATGGCCGTGACCGGCGCACGGCGACCGGATGATGCCAAAGCACGCATCGATCAAAATGTGATCGGCAGTGGACCGGCCAAGGTCTTCAAGGATGGCGGCATGATCAACGCCACCTGGGTCAAGAATAGCGCGGCTGGACAGCTCCGCTTTTATGACGCCGCTGGCAATGAAATCGTGTTTAGTCGTGGCTCGATCTGGATTGCAGCCATTCCTTCGTTGGATCGCTTAACAGTCCGCTAGCCACATGCTGCCACGATCAAACTGGCTCCCTAGTGCTGCACCCCTTCTCCCTCGGATGGGAGAAGGGGCGGGGGATGAGGGCGCTAATTATCCGGTGCCGCCGTCCCACGCTGATACTCGTCGGGGAAGCGATACACGTCAAAGTAATCATCGCGCCAGCAGGCTCGCTCGAAAGCTTCGTCTTTTCCATAAACTGCTCCTTACTTCATCATGATGAGAATCGAGCAACATATATGCCGACTCTGCCATTATAAGTGGGTTGAATGAGTATGCCGAGGCATTGCCCCGGATGTTGTATCCAAGCTTCTAGGCCTAAGATCGGTCACGTCACTTGTGTGCCATCCACCACTCGGTAAACTCGTGGCAGAGGCCATGCCGATCGAAGGTGATAACCCATAGGTTACTGTACTGGCGGGGCGGATCATGATACTGGGTCCAACCACGGACAAAGCCCCGCTCTCCGGTTACTCCCAGGATCTCGTAGCGGAACGAATAGGTTCCCGGTTCGTCCTTGCGCTCTAGCCAGTTTGTAACGATAGTTGCACGTCCCTGCCAGGGTTCGGCAAAGGGCTCGGTGTAATAGCGCGCATCGGTGCTAAAGAGCTGGCCGATCGCATCAGGGTTGTTCGTACCCCAGGCGTGAAGGTAGCCCTGTACCCATGTCTCAAGCTGCTGGTGATCCATAGATGACTCCTTGCACGCAAAGCATCAGAGCAGTTCGTGCTAAATGTTATAACCGATGTCCTTACCCAGCTCACGACTGCTGGCGACGCTCCCGGCGGTCAGCAAGCTTTGTACGCAAGGCGACGACCTCAGGGCTCCGGCATCGTAATGGATGGGCAAGGCTCAGCGTCTTGGTGATCGACGCTGTTGCATCTCCTCTGCTTTCATACGCCACTCGGTCTGCATTGCTTTAAGTTCGGATGTGCTTGTGTCGCCATACGTCAGGTTATCCAGGAATGCTACCACCTGTTCATGATTGCCTTCAATCAGATTATTAGCCGTTGTTTCGTGGGGGGATGGGTTGCGACCTAAGCTGCCATCCAGCATGCGCGAGAGGGCATAATGGAACTCATGAATCAGTCGGTCGATCAGCAGGACGCGCTCGCGAGGCCCAGTGCCATCGCAACGCCTGGGATAAAGCCTGCTGCCTCGCGCAAGTGCAGGGACTCCGCTACATTTGCGCGGGCTGCTGCTACGTCGCCGTTCGCATAGTGGGCGAAGCCGATATGCCGAATGGCATACGAGGCGATGATGTCATCCTCGATGGCCTGTGCGAGCGCATAGGACTGCTGGAAGTAGGGTAGTGCACGTTTGTGATCATCACGAATAACGCCATACACTAAGCCAACATGAAATAGGGATTCGGCAATCCCTGCTTGATCATTGGCTTGTTGGCGATACGCAAGGCTGCGCTCAAAGGCTGGCAGTTCATCGGCTGGCTCGGCTGTGCGTCCGGTGTCTAAATAGGCCGTGTGCAGCGACATGCCTTTGGCATCCCAAATGGCACCAAGGAGTGCGTCGTCATCAGTTTGTTCTGCGTAGGGCAGGGCTGTGGCAAGCGCAGCATCACGTTCGGCCAGCGTATCAGCACCGCCGAAGGTGGCATAATCGGTAAGGAGGCGGCCCACAGTAAGAGCATGTCTGCTCATGCCGGCTGGTCCAATGTCATGGGCGACCGGCTCCATACCGATCAAAAGCGTTTGAGCGTCCATCCAGCGCCCGGCGTGCCGCCATGCGTCTGCAAGCACTATCGCTTCGGTAAGCAGCTG
Organism: Herpetosiphonaceae bacterium; assembly: GCA_013821605.1. Classification (GTDB taxonomy): domain Bacteria; phylum Chloroflexota; class Chloroflexia; order Chloroflexales; family Kallotenuaceae; genus JACDGP01. The sequence goes on along the minus strand of JACDGP010000104.1, from coordinate 18,298 downwards.
CTGTGAGCGATTTACGAGATCAGATGGAATAGAGTTGGTCATACATTTTGGTCTAGCGTCTCGTGATCGGTGGCGCAATCCGGCCCCACTTCTGACGAAACTGGGCTGCCGCGCCGCCGATGATCGCTCGGCCATGGCCGAAGCAGGCCACGTCGAACTCAAGCGTCGCCAACTGACCAAGGCTGTGCTGGCCCGCATCGAGGTCTTCGTAGATTGGTGAGTAGCTTAAGCCGAACATGTTACCCGCTGCATCGCCGACGAACAGCACACCCCCGTGCTGAGGCAGCAGCAGTGATATATGACCGACTGTATGTCCCGGCGTCGCGATCACTTGGAGGCCGCCCGCTATCGGCAACTCCTCCCCGTCCTGCACCTCATGGTCGACCGTCACCGGCTCGACCGTCGCCACCGATGATTGCCGCATCATCATTAGTTGGAACACTACGGCATTCATGAGCCCTGGGGCTGGTCGCACAGGACGAGAGGCCTGACCCTCGCCCACCAGCGCCGCATCGACGGGATGCATAAAAATGATAGCGCCACTTTCCTGCTGTAGTTTTCTTAAGCTGCCAGTATGATCGGCGTGACAATGAGTGAGGATAATGTGCTGGAGATCTGCTGGCTGTCGCCCTAGCTGGCGTAGTGCAGCGAGGATCCTGGACGCGCTGCCGGCAAGGCCTGTATCGATCAATGTCAGTTCACCGGCATCGATCACGAAGGTGTTGACAAAGCCCAACGAAATGGCATACACGCCGGGCACGAGTTGCTTAGCTGTCATCATATGCTCCCAGTCTTGTGGCTTCGCCAGTACGTTGCTACGTAATATTATACATTGCGTGACCACCGGAAAATCTCTGGATCGTTGGTTCGTCGATCCCAACGACAACAATTGAACTGGTTTCGGCTTGCCTACCTCTACAGCGGGATGTAACAGTTTTTGTCCGTCCGGCTGTAAGTGCATCTGTACGGCTTGTCCCTGTTGAGAAACAGCCCTTTGTGGTGTACTAGGGTCATTACCAAACTATCCTGTAAGGAGGAATTCTCAATGACCAGCGGTATGTGTCAAGCACTTTGGGGTCTTCGCCACTTTTCGTGATCAAGGGACCGACGTTCCCGCAGGCCAGTGGCAATCGACTGATCGTGGCCTACCTGGTCGTAAAATTGGCACTGTCACGCCGCTTTAAGCTCCAACACCCCGTCATACGAATCCGCTTCACCAAAAGTGACGATGAGCCACTTTGAGACAGGTTTCCGTCGAGTTTAGGGATGATCGTTGGCGGTGCTCGGCGGCGGTGCTCCTTTCTGAGGGAACGAAGGAACGAATGAATCGGGGGGACGGGACGCGTCTGGGGCAGATGCTGGGACGGGCGGATTAATCCAAACGGCACTCGGCAGGGCTGGTGGCCTCGCACCCTTCGCGAAGCGCTCCATCACAGTGGGTTACTGTGCAATTGTAGTACGTTGCATAGGTCGATCGCCTGGGTCTACTTTAGGAGTCCAAAACCAACTGTCTGAATATCTTTCAAGAACAATATCATCTTGAAAGGCTTGACCTTCTATACGCATGGTAATGTAAACCGTGTTCGGTGTTACTGGATGTGGCATATAGCTAATTTGAAAGTTGGCCTGACGAAGCCCCGAATATTTCAGAAGGGTGCGTGACACAATTTTCTCGATCCCCTGCTGAGATGCACCGCCATTTCGCGCAATCTTTATGAGTTCCGCAGAACTTTGCTGCTGTACAGCCGCAAGATATAGCGTAACGGCATCCTGAGGTGTAGCACTACCATGCGAGGTGCATCTCGTTAGTGATGGCATCAATATAATCAGGATCAAACAAAGCGCGGTGTGGGTCATATCCAACCTCATATTTTGACTACCGTACAGAAAATATGAGCTAGAGTGGCGATACGTAGCAACTCTGATATGCTCTTCCCTGCTTGAGCCGATGAAGTTGTTGGTAATTTGGCTTAAAATCCGTTGAACTTTCAGCCAAATTACCCATACTCCCTTTTCAACAGGCAGCGGTGGAAATGCGGTCAGGTTGGCAGGTCAGCGAGACACATGCATGCCAAGTCAGGCACCATCACTCATCAGTCACTGGAACAGTGGCGTAGCGGTGCATCAACTGCGCCCCGGCCTCGGGCGTGAACGGCTGACCACTTGCTAAGAGGTCGCCCAGGTCATGGAAGTACTGGACGTAGAAGTCAGGCGTGATGGTGCACAAGAGGATCACTGGCTGGTCTCCGGGATTCGCAAAGGTATGTGGCACGCCGGGTGGGACCATCACCAGGGTCCCCGCAGGCGCATCGTAGGTCGTTACGCCAACGGTGAACTGCGCTGTGCCCGAGATCACGTAGAACCCTTCGTCATGCTGGGCATGCCGGTGCTGGACCGGGCCCTCGGTATGTGGGGGAAGTGTCCCCACGACCATGCCGAGGCGGTGGTTCGTGGTGCGCCCATCTTCGAGGATGCGCATTTGAAGCGGTCCCAGGTGGATGACCTCACCGGCGGTCGGACCGACAACTGAAACTGATACATCTGGTGTCATTGAGCGTCTCCCTTACCCATCAGCCGTCTTGTAGGGTTGCTGCGGCGCCCGGCGCGACCGCGAGAACGGTGGCGCGCAGTCGGCCGAGATCGTGGTCGTGATCGAGTGCGCCGAACAAGAGCAGGATGGTGCGAATGTAATGTTCGGCGAGGCGGTTGGCAGTTCCATCAGCGTCGCCAGCGGCAGCGGCGTCGAGGATGGCCCGGTGTTCTGCACGGCGGTCGTTCCAGCTCCCGAACGCGCCGAAACGCAACCGATAGCGCTCGGCATGGTCCGCCAACTCACCGATTTCGGCGCTCAGCCGCGGTCCAGCGCCAGCCACCAGGGTGTGATGGAACGCGCGGTGAGGTGCGCGCAGTCCCATCTGGTCGCCGGCTTTCTGGTAATGCTCCATTTGCGCCATATAGCCCTCCAGCGCCGCGAAGGTCGTCGTCCTGAGCGTCGGCACGGTAAGGCGGATCGCGACCGCCTCGAGTGCCAAGCGGGCGATCCAGATTTCCTCAAAGTCCTCAACTGTCAAGCTCGCAATCCGCACCCGCTGATTGGGTGCGGCGATGACAAGCCCCTCGCCTTGCAGCATGCGCAGGACCTCCCGGAGCGGCGTGCGCCCCGCTCCGAACAGGCTCGCCAAATGTGGGAGGGAAACGCTGCTGCCAGGGACAAGCTCTCCGCGCAAGATCGCTGTCCGCAGGCGGTCGTAGAGCGCGGCGACGCTCTGGCCGTCGCGGATCGTTGCCGTCGGTGGTTTGGTGTTCATCGACATCATTGTGCCAGAAAGGTTTGCACGCCGGTGGCGATCCGCCACGGCTCGGACGTGTCCCAGTCGGGATAGCGCGTGTGGAGCTGCGGGGTGATGGTCGCCACGATGTGGTCGGCGTTCTTGCCCGCGGCGGCGAGTCGCTTCGTCTCCGACCGGAAGAACGTCAGATACTCGTGCGTGACGTCGAGCAGGCCGGTGTCGCCGACCTCGCCGTGACCAGGGACGACGATGCTTAGGTCAAGGCGTTGGAGTTCCGCGACGACCGTGATCCAGTTGTTGCCATCAACGTCTACGTCGTATGGCGGCAAGAAAGGGAAGATCGGATAAAAGCGGTTCTCGACAAGATCACCGGTAAAGAGGACGCGCTCGGCTGGCAGGAACACGACTTGATCGCCGCGCGAGTGCGCCCGCCCCCACGTCCGCAACTGCACCAGCTTGCCGCCGAGGTCGAGGTCGGCACCCCCGTCGTAGACCACGTGCGGATCGACGAACGTGACGCCCTCGAGCTGCTCCGCGACTGCTGCACTGAGACCGCGGAACTGGGCGAGGTAGCCGGTGGCCTTCTGACGAAATTCGTCGTGCTGTGTGCGATTGTAGACAATCGTCGCGTCGCGAAACGCTTGGGCGCCGAAGCCGTGCTCGGGATGGAAATGGGTGAGCGTCAGGAACAGCGGCCGGTCGCCCGCGAGGGTTCGGGCGATGCGATGCGCGGCGGCGCCGTTCTGTGGCCCCAAGCCGCTATCAACGACCAGCGCGGCGCGGTCGCCGACGATCACACCGATGTTCGGGACGAGCGGCACGCGGCCGTCGGGAATCACAAACACGCCGTCGGCGACTTCCACGGGACGTCCGTTCACGAGGGGGGCGGGCACCGTTGCGTCAAAGGCGATGCTTGCAGTATCAATGTTGCTCATAATGGTCTCCTTTATTCATTTGATCGGGCACCAACGCATCACGCTCGGACTGATAGGAACGGCCATGCCGGCGTGCGCCGGGATCTGCGGTTAGGCTGGACATGTTTGACCCCAATGGCCGAGGATTTTCTGGGAGGATATCCTGTACACACATACTGCTCCTACCCGTAAAGAGTATACTCGATTGTATAGAGTATACCATCAGAAGAGAGTATACATAGCACTGTTAGGATTTGTCAAGAAGGAGAAAATGCATGCTTGCTATGTTTTAGAGCCGGTTTACGAAGGTCGCGTCCGGGCCAGTCGCCGGAGCATCCGGCGCATCATGATGATAGAGATGACCTACGAGCCGAGGTGTTCTAGGAACATTCTGGGGGTGAGCACGGAGAAAGGCAGGTTTCAGAGATCGGTTAAGTGCGGATCGCCCGAAATCAAATAATCCATGGCTGCTGCCTCGGCTAGAGCAACTAGATAGTCATCGTCGGGATCAGGAGTTCGGCCTGGCGAGGTGACTGGATCCGGATGGGTTTCACCAATCCTACCTATGAGTGCAACATACTGTGGCACGTGCTCGATCGGCAAATAACGCCTGAATTTGGACCGAAGCAGTACATCTTCGAGTTCGTCAAGCAGTACGGGGCACACAATCGTTGTGCAACGTTGGTCGATTACGGCTTGTAGCACATGTCCGCACACACCATCTGGTGTAATCACTGCTGCGATCAGCACACCTGGATCGAGAACCACTCGAACCATTTAGTGTGGTTTGCGTGCTCGTGTGCGTGTTTGGGGCTGACCAAATAGCCGGATAAGATCACTTCCTTTCATGCCAAGGGTCAGCTGCCCAAGTTTTAGATCGGGTAGCCACGCATGAGCAAAACACTGTCGATGCCCAGCTCGTTGGGCTCACGCCGACCATTGCCCGCATACATGGCACCGGATGGTTGCGGTACAACGATACAACCGGGTGGCAGCGTCGCAGGGCGTGGAGTAGGAACTGCACTGTTGAAACAGAGATCGTGCCATACATGGCCTTGAATGCTGCCTATCGGTATAGGAGTTGGTAAGTTTGTGCTGCTGGCGACGGATGTTGTGTGGGATCCAGATGCAGTTGGAACTATGGTCGTTGTGGCAGATGGAGCAGGCACGGTCGTTTGAGGCGATGTCGTCCCAACGACGGGCGTTCCACAGGCTGTTAATACTCCAAGGACAACGAAGGAGACGAAATGTCTATTCATAGGACACATGATTAGCGCAGTTCTGATCCAAGTCGCCCCAAAAGCACGCTGTACGGGTTGGGCTTGTCAGGGTGCCATTCAAAACGTGCACGCTCAAACCATTGCGTCAGCACCGTCTCGCCACTCGAATTCGTTTCCATACGTGGCATCGTGATCGCCATACCAAACAATGCTAAGCTGCGCTGGTACGGGGTAAGTTTGGCATCTGCTAAACCGTGGGTTTCCCAGTAGGTCTTGAAGCCAATTCCTTGCTGCTGATCGCACACCACGTTGCCAATTGTTCCGAATACCAAGCAACCTACCGGTACCGGTCCGTTCGACCCCGGTAACAAATGCCAATCAATGCCCCGTTTCAGTAGCAGATCATCTCCTACTCGACCTAATTGCACATCATATGGTGCTGCTCGATCTTTGTGCCACTCAAAGCGAGCACGTTCAAACCATTGCGTAAGGTACGTGGTACCTGTATCACGATTAACCTCAGCACGAGCAGCAGTGGTCGGATAGCCGAACACTGCTAAACCTCCGTTCTGCTCCCAGTATGCTAGGAACCGATCGCGAATACACAGGTTTGTCTCCACGAAACAGCGAGGTTCGAGCGATGTCGGTTGATCAGGCGCATGAGCGGGACCAGCCAGCGCAGCAATCTGTGTTTTGGCATCATTCAGTGGCCCCATTGGCAGACCGATATAGAACAGTTGACCATCGGTGATCGTTAAGACATCCATCGCTGCCACGCCCGTCGGCCGCCAGTCAGCCCCAACCCTGAATTCATCGCGTTGAAGAAATACGAGGACATGGATAGCTGCCTGAAACCGCCCTCCAGTCCCCAGTATGATCGAGCAATCTTCATTGTTCCCAAATTTGTGATTATTTACATGTAGTGTTGGTGTACGAATCTCCCCCTGAAGGTATTCCTCAACGTTGAGTGTGATCACATTGTTCATCAGATGGGCCAGAGTACCGACCGCGATCACTTGCGCGCCCTGGGTCATGGTTTGGATGGTTGGAAGACCGCCACTACAGGCGTAGGCATGTGACGCTGGAATCAGCATCAGCGCAAGGACCATGCAGGTTGCGATAAGGTAGCGCATAGGGCGCTCTTTGTGATCAAAGAATATTGTCTTCATTACTTGTTTGATCCGTCGCCCGTCCGATTTAGAACGGTTCTGTTCGACAACCTCCTTAGCTAAAATTGAATGTGTACGGAATGGATGTATTACAGCAGAACCCGCCTCACAATACAAGACCTTAGCTACACACCAACCCACACAAAAAGCTGCACAAAACAGTATACTTCATGCCTAGCGTCTGGAAATGAACATGCCTCCTGACCTATCATTCGGGCAATGGATCAAACAGCATCGCAAGTCGCTTGATCTAAAGCAAGAAGACTTGGCGGGCAAAGTTGGCTGTTCGGTATCTCTCTTGCAGAAGATCGAGGCGGACGAGCGCCGACCATCACGCCAACTGACAGAATTGTTGCTGATCCACCTTGAAATTGATACTGCAGAACGCGCTGCCTTGCTTGCCTTTGCCAGACGGACTGCCTCTTCAGAACAATCTGCCCTCCTGACCTCATCTCATCACGATAATCTTCCCGCCGAGCTTACGCCGCTGCTGGGGCGTGAACGCGAGGTGGCATCAGTTCAGGAGTATCTATGGCGCGATACAGTGCGGTTGCTGAGCTTGCTTGGTCCGGGAGGAGTAGGCAAAACACGGCTAGCAATCCACGCGGCTGCCAACCTTTTGGATGATTTTGCGGATGGCGTCGTTTGTGTCCCACTTGCTCCCATCCATTCCACGAGTCTCGTAGCTTCGGCCATTGCACAAGCACTTAGCCTCAAAGGAGTACAACATCAGGACGTAATGGAGGAGGTGAAAACGTATCTGCGAGAGCGCAAGCTGCTGCTGATCTTGGATAATTTTGAGCATGTGATGGGGGCTGCATCAGTGATCAGCGAATTGCTGGTAGCAGCCCACAAGGTGAAGGTGCTTGTGACTAGTCGCAGGGCGCTCCACCTTTCCAATGAACATATGTTTGTGGTACCACCGCTCGGCTTCGCCCTTCCAGCTCGCTTGCCTTGTTTAGATGAGTTGGCCCAACTGCCTGCAGTTGCTCTTTTCGTCGCTCGCATGCAAGCGGTCAGGCCAGCATTTGTGCTCACGCAAGCGAACGTTACAGCGGTAACGAGAATATGTGCACTTCTCGACGGACTACCACTCGCCATTGAACTTGCGGCAGCCTGGGGTGTCTTGTTGGAACCACATGCGATGCTCGCACGGCTGGAAGGTGCATCCGGCCGGACACGCTTGGATGTTTTAGTGGATGGTCCTTGTGATCTGCCTGTTCGACAACAAACCCTCAGAAATACTATCACCTGGAGCTATGCATTGTTGGGTGAGGCCGAGCAACTTCTGTTCGCGCGCCTCGCCGTTTTTGTGGGTGGCTGCACGGTGGAGGTGGCTGTGTCGGTTTGCAGTGGCGTGGTTGGTCATCACGTTGATGTAGAGAAGAGTCTCTTGGCGCTCCTTCATAGCAGCATGCTATGGTCTCAAGTGGAAACAGATGGTGTGACACGCTGCATGATGCTGGAAACGATTCGTGAATATGCACTGGAGCACTTAATAGAATGGGGTGAAGCGGACATCTTGCGGCAGCAGCATGCGACCTACTATCTCAAGCAAGCGGAGGCAGCCGAACAAGAGTTCCATGGTCCGCGCCAACATGCGTGGCTAGACTGGCTAGCGGCCGATTTGGGGAACATTCGGGCTGCCCTAGAGTGGACACTCAAACAGTCACATGGCGAAATGGCCTTGCGACTGTGTGGCGCGCTATGGCGATTCTGGTATGTACGTGGCTACCTCAGTGAGGGACGTGAATGGTTAGCACAGGCTCTGGCACAACGAGCGATGACTCCTCTGGATGTACAAGCAAAGGCATTGAATGGTGCTGGCTATCTGAGCTATGTGCAAGGTGATGCACCGGGTGCACGTGCCCTGCTCTGGGAAAGTCTTGCCCTGCGCCGCGAACTTGGTGATAAGCGTGGTATTGCCGAAGTGCTCAATACCCTTGGGAATGTGGCGGGACTAGCACAAGGCAACACGAAACAAGCCCGCCTATGGTACGAGGAGAGCTTACTGCTTAGCCGAGAGCTAGGGCATCGCTACGGTGTTGCGAACACCCTCAATAATCTTGGATTAATGACCTTGTATGAAGGCGACTATCCACATGCGCGTGCTTTACTGCAGGAAAGCCAAGCCTTGTTCGAGGCACACGACTATGAACGCGGTGTTGTCATCGCCCGTACTAATCTGGCACGTGTGGCCTTGGAAATGGGCGACGGAGAGAAAGCGTCAGCAACCTTGCGGGAAAATCTGGTACTGTTTTGGCAGCTTGGTGAGAAACCGACCGTAGCCGAATGTTTGGAAGGATTAGCAGCCGGAGTGTTGCAGCAAGGCCGTGTGGCCCATGCAGCTTGGTATTGCGGGGCGGCAGAAGCACTGCGAGAGGCCATTAATAGTCCGCTGCCCATTCTTGATCAACCCTTTTATGCCCGCACCGCTGCTGCTGTTCAAGCTCATATGGGTGAAGCGAGCGTACAAGCAGCTTGGCATTCAGGGCAGATCATGCGGCTAGAGCAGGTCGTGGAGTACGCTCTCCACAGAGAACGTCGTCATATCTGCGATTTTATGCCATGCACTCCGCAAGCGTAAATCTTATGGTATAATCACCGTTCGTGCGGCGCAAAGCGTCGGAGACGTAGCGCAGCACACCATTTTGTGTCTTTTCCAGGCACACACGGGAACGAGGAGTTAAGGAGCTGGTTTTGACCGGCTGCCAACACCTGGTTCCCTCACGTATTGTCTGTTTAGCAACGTTAGTTTGGGGAGGCAGCGCCGCTATGGCACGCCAAAAATTTGAACGAACCAAGCCGCATTTGAACGTAGGCACCATCGGCCATGTCGACCATGGCAAAACCACGCTGACCGCCGCCATCACCAAGACCTTGGCCCTCAAAGGCCAAGCTCAGTTCATGGGCTATGCCGATATCGACAACGCCCCCGAAGAGCGTGCTCGCGGGATCACCATCGCTATTCGCCACGTCGAATACGAGACCGACCTGCGCCACTACGCCCACGTCGACTGTCCCGGACACGCCGACTATATCAAAAACATGATCACCGGTGCCGCCCAGATGGATGGGGCCATCCTGGTCGTCTCAGCTCCCGATGGCCCCATGCCCCAGACCCGCGAGCATATCTTGCTGGCCAAACAGGTCGAAGTCCCCTCGATGGTCGTCTTCCTGAACAAAGTGGACATGATGGATGACGAAGAGCTCTTAGAGCTGGTTGAGTTGGAGTTGCGCGAGTTGCTCTCGAAGAACGGCTTCCCCGGCGACGAGATCCCGATCATTCGTGGCTCGGGGCTGGCCGCCCTGGAGTCGACCTCCAAGGACATCACCGCACCGGAGTACAAGCCGATCCTCGAACTGATGGACGCGGTCGACTCCTACATTCCGTTGCCGCAGCGCGATGTGGACAAGCCCTTTCTGATGCCGGTGGAAGACGTCTTCGGCATCAAGGGGCGTGGCACGGTGGTAACCGGGCGGATCGAGCGTGGACGGGTCAAAGTGGGCGAGACGGTCGAGATCGTGGGCATGAGCGAGAAGTCGACGTCGACGGTGGTGACTGGGGTGGAAATGTTCAAGAAGCTGTTGGATGACGCGCAAGCGGGGGACAACGTGGGCTGCTTGATCCGCGGTGTGGAGCGAGAAGATGTGCAGCGTGGGCAAGTGCTGGCGAAGCCAGGGTCGATCAAGCCGCACACGAAGTTCACGGCGGAAGTGTACGTGTTGAAGAAAGAAGAAGGGGGACGGCACACGCCGTTCTTCAAAGGGTACCGTCCGCAGTTCTACATCCGGACGACGGATGTGACGGGCAACATCTCGCTGCCGGAAGGGATGGAGATGGTGATGCCGGGCGACAACGTGCAGATGGGTGTGGAGCTGATCATGCCGGTGGCGGTGGAAGAAGGGTTGCGGTTTGCGATTCGTGAAGGCGGACGGACCGTCGGCGCGGGTGTTGTTACCAAGATCGAAGCCTAACACGTGGTTTAAGGGGTGGAGCTACCCGGCTTCACCCCTTCCGTTTGTCCAAACAGTTTTATTGAGGTATTCGCATGGCCAAGCAAAAAGTTCGCATCCGCCTCAAGGCGTTTGATCACAAAATTTTGGATCAATCGGCGAAGCAAATCGTGGAGGCTGCCGAACGCACGGGTGCGCAGGTCGCGGGGCCCGTCCCCTTACCGACCAAGATCGAGAAGTATAGCGTGATGCGTTCGCCCTTCATCGACAAGGACTCGCAGGAACAGTTTGAGATTCGGACCCACAAGCGGTTGATCGATGTGCTCGATCCGAGCCAACAAACGATCAATGCTTTGATGAAGCTGAATTTGCCGGCCGGTGTAGACATCGAGATCAAGTTGTAGTGTGCTTGTTAACCGGTAGCCGCTAGCCGCCAGATAAACATACAAAAAAAGATGATGGTGGTTATATGGTGAGCGAGATAGCACGGAGAAACGCGGGTAGCTGCGGGTGCTATCGGTTGACAGCCTAAGAGATATAGCCGCTGCGGCAGCCCAACATAAGTCCGCACGCTATCGAGGTGCAGTATGACTCTTCATGGATTGCTTGGTCGGAAACTCGGTATGACGACCATTTTTACGGAACGCGGCGAAGCCGTGCCGGTCACGGTGGTCGAAGCCGGGCCAAATATGGTGACCCAGGTTCGGACCAAAGCGCGAGACGGTTATGATGCCGTGCAGTTGGGCTTTGGCGATGTTGAACAGCGCAAGCTGACAAAGCCGGTGCAAGGCCAGCAAAAAGCGCTCGGCGGTAAGTTCGTTAAATACCTACGTGAAATGCCGGCCGATGATGTATCGGCGCATACGCCGGGTGAAATTGTTGACGTGGATTTATTCAACGCCAATGACCTGGTCGACGTCACCGGTAAGTCCAAGGGTAAAGGCTTTCAGGGTGTGATGCGACGGCATAACTTCCATGGTGGGCCACGTACCCACGGTCAAAGCGACCGCATGCGCGCGCCCGGTTCCATTGGTTCCGGTACCAGCCCCGGACGGGTCTGGAAAGGTATGCGTATGGCCGGTCGTATGGGCGGCGATCGCAAAACGGTGCAACGACTGCAGGTCGTACGGGTCGATACCGAGCGCCACTTGCTATTAATCAAGGGCTCGGTGCCCGGCGCAAAGAATGGTTTACTGTACGTTCGCCGAACAGTGAAGCCAACCAAATAGGTGACGAAGATGCAAGCAACACTGTATAACCAGGTGGGCGCGGAAGTTGGGAGCGTAGAGCTCAACGAGTATATCTTCGGCATCACGCCCAACGTTCCGGTCATGCACCAGATGATGGTGCTACAACAAGCCAACGCACGCCAAGGCACGGCCAGTACCAAGACCCGTGGTCAGGTCGCCGGCTCAACCCGTAAGATCTACCGCCAGAAGGGGACTGGACGCGCCCGGCAGGGTGGCATTCGCGCGCCGCACCATTCGGGTGGCGGCGTGGTCTTTGGACCACATCCGCGCAAGTACACCAAGCATATGCCGCGCAAAATGCGCCGCTTAGCGGTGCGCTCGGCCCTATCGGCCAAACAAGCCGATGGTCAGCTTCGCTTCGTGGACACGCTCGCGCTTGAGGCACCCCGCACCAAAGGCATGGTCGAAGTACTAAAGAGCCTGGCACCGGGTGCCGGTAAAACCCTGATCCTGCTCCAGGACAAGAACGAAAATATTATCCGGTCGGCCGGCAACTTGCCCAACGTCAAGACGCTGCTGGCGAGCTACCTGAACGTGATCGATCTCCTGACCTATGATACGGTGGTCGTGCCCCAGGCAGCCCTCGCCCATATTGAACAGTGGCTCGGCCCCACCACCGCTGCGCAGGCGGAAGGAGAGGCATAAATGAACGCATACCAGATTGTGCTGCGACCGTGGGTGACGGAAAAAGCAACGGCGTTGAACGAACAACACACCTATGTTTTTGAGGTCGCAACGGAAGCCAACAAAATCGAAATACGGGCTGCGATCGAAGAGCTGTTCGACGTGCGGGTCGCTAGAGTAACGACGGTCAACGTCAAAGGCAAGTACAAGCGCCGCCGCACGCGCACCGGTATCATCCAGAGCGTGGGCAAGACCCGCAAAAAGGCCTACATCCGGCTCACCGCCGACTCGAAGCCGATTGAACTGTTTGAGGGAGCGTAATGGCTATCAAACGTTATAACCCAACCTCGCCTGGCCGCCGTGGCATGACCGCGTCGACCATGGAGGAGGTTACCAAGTTCACGCCCGAAAAGTCCCTCCTGGAGGCCAAGCGGCGGACCGGCGGGCGCAACAACTCGGGCAAGATTACGTCGCGCCATCGCGGTGGTGGCACCTATCACCACTACCGTGTCATCGACTTCAAGCGCAACAAGTTCGATGTCGCCGGCAAAGTGATCGGCGTCGAATACGATCCGAATCGCTCGGCGCGTATCGCCTTGATCGAATATGCCGACGGCGAAAAGCGCTATATTCTCGCGCCGGTGGGCTTAACCAACGGGGATGCGGTCATGGCGGGTGATAAGGCCGAAGTGCGCGTGGGTCATGCCATGCGTCTACGTACTGTCCCGCTCGGTACGCAGATCCATAACATCGAGCTCAAGCGTGGTCGTGGCGGTCAGATCGTGCGCTCCGCTGGCACATCGGCGCAACTCATGGCCAAGGAAGGCGACTACGCCACCGTTCGTCTGCCTTCAGGTGAGATGCGCCGCATCCATTTGGAGTGCATGGCGACAATTGGCCAAGTCGGCAACCTCGATCATCAGAATATTGTGATCGGCAAGGCCGGACGTAATCGCTGGCGCGGTATTCGACCACATGTCCGTGGTTCGGCCATGAATCCCATTGATCACCCGCACGGCGGTGGTGAAGGTCATGCCCCACGCGGTATGCCGCCTAAGACCCTGTGGCGCAAGCCGGCGTTTGGTGTCAAGACCCGGAACAACAAACGCACCAATCAATTTATTGTGCGCGGTCGTCCCAAGAATCCGGGCCGAGCATAAAAGGGAAGCAGGATGTCACGTTCATCGAAAAAAGGACCATTCGTCGACCTGCGGCTACTGGGCCGGATCGAGACCATGAACCGCAGCAGTGATAAGCGGGTGCTCAAGACTTGGTCGCGGGCGTCGACGATCTTTCCGCAGATGGTTAACCATACCATCGCCGTCCATGATGGCCGGCGGCATGTGCCCGTCTTTATTTCGGAAAACATGGTCGGCCATAAGCTCGGCGAGTTTGCGCCGACTCGCCTGTTCCGCAGCCATGGCGGCAAAAAAGCCGACAAGCGCGGCAAGATGAAATAGGAGCCAGTCGTGGAAGCAAGAGCTATTCTGCGCGGCTTTCGAATGTCACCACAAAAGGTGCGCCTGGTCGTTGACCTCGTCCGTGGCAAACCGGTTGACCAATCGATCGCAATTTTGCGCAACATGCCCAACAAAGCTGCTTTGCCTATCGCGAAGTTGATCGCGTCGGCTGCAGCGAATGCCGAAAATAATTTCAAAATGACGCGCGAAGATTTGCTGGTAAAGACAATTTATGCGGATGAAGGCCCTGTCATGAAGCGCATGATGACACGCGCTAAAGGCCGGGCGAATACGATCCGTAAGCGCAGCAGCCATATTACAGTGGTCGTCGATGACGGCGAAACCTACTAAGGACGGGAGTTAGCATGGGTCGAAAAGTACATCCGATTGGGTTCCGCCTGGGCTACATCAAAGATTGGCAGTCCAAGTGGTTCGCCGAAAAAAACTACACCGCGCAATTGCACGAAGACATTGCGATCCGGGCCATGATTATGAAGGACCTGGAAGGTGCAGCCGTCGCGCGCATCGAGATCGAGCGCTCGGCCAACAAGGTCGAGGTCACTATTCATACCGCCAAGCCGGGTGTGGTCATCGGCAAGCGTGGCGCGAACGTTGACGTGCTCAAAGGCAAGCTCGAAAAGCTGAGCGGCAAAAAGATCAAGCTGAATATCAGTGAGATCCACCAGCCCGAACTTGATGCCCAGCTGGTTGCCGAAAGCATCGGCGAGCAGATTACCAAGCGCGTCTCGTTCAAACGTGCCATGAAGCAAGCCTCACAGCGTGCTATGCGCTTGGGTGCGCAAGGCATCATGATCAAATGTGGCGGACGGTTGGGCGGTGCTGAGATGGCCCGTAACGTGGCCGAGCGCGCCGGTCGCGTGCCGCGCCATACGTTGCGAGCCGACATCGACTATGCCGTCTTCCACGCTCACACCACCTATGGTCGCATCGGCGTCAAAGTGTGGATTTATAAGGGCGAGATCTTTCCTGAGAAGGCCGGGGCGATTGAGGGTCGCGAAGGCGTCCAACAGATCCGCCAGCCCATCCCGATGACCACGCCAGATGCTGATCGCGGCCCGCGTGGTGGCCGGCCGGGTGGTGCACGCCAGGGCGCACCGCGTGAAGGTGCAACTAATCGCCCGATGGGTGGGCCACGGCGCCCATAGGTTACGCATATAAAGGTCAAGCACTATGTTGATGCCAAAGCGGATGAAATACCGCAAAATGCACCGTGGGGTTGGTAAAGGCACTCGCATCGCCGGGCGCGGCACGACCGTCGCCTTTGGTGATGTCGGCCTGATGGCACTCGACTCGTCATGGGTCAATAGTCGCCAGATCGAAGCCGCCCGCCGCGCGATCACCAACTATGTGAAGCGCGGTGGCAAGGTGTGGATCCGGATCTTTCCCGATAAACCGGTGACAACCAAGCCCGCCGAGACCCGTATGGGTTCGGGTAAGGGTGCTGTTGAGTACTATGTCGCGATCGTCAAGCCCGGTCGTGTCATGTTCGAGCTCGGTGGTGTCCGTCAGGATGTTGCCGAAGAAGCTCTGCGCCGTGGCGCGCAAAAATTACCGATTAAGTGCAAGCTGGTCTATAAAGATACAGCGGGCGAGGTGGTACATGCGAACGAAGGCGAGTGAGATTCGCAATCTCGACAGCGGGCGCTTACAGGCGCGGCTGCTTGAGATCGATCAAGAACTGTTCAACCTGCGCTTCCAGCTCCAGACTGGCCGTTTATCGAATACGGCTCGCTTTGGTACGCTACGACGCGAGGTTGCCCAGATCAAAACCGTCCTGCGTGAGCGCCAACTGGCGCAACAGGCGGGGAGCTAACGCAATGACAAATAACCCGGCACCCGAGCGCAAGGTCAACCATAAACAAAAGGTTGGCCGGGTCGTTTCGGCGAAAATGGATAAAACGGTGGTCGTGGCGGTTGATTATCTCAAGCCGCATCCCATCTACCGCAAGACCGTGCGCTCAACCAGTAAGTTTTACGCGCACGACGAGAACAACAGTGTCAAGTTGGGCGATATGGTGCGGATCGAAGAAACCCGCCCGCTCAGCAAGCTCAAGCGCTGGAAAGTGGTCGAAGTGATCGGCAGCAAGCTGCCACCGGTGGTGGGCGAGTTGCCAAACGAGGTCATCGCACCCGGCCGAACGGCTGATGGTGCGGCAGAAACTGGGGGCGCGTCATGATCCAAGCACAATCGCGTTTAAAGGTTGCCGACAACACCGGGGCCAAAGAAATCATGTGCATCCGTGTGTTGGGTGGCTCCCGTATTCGCTGGGGTAGTGTTGGTGACATCATTATTGCTTCGGTTAAGGATGCCAATCCCGGTGGCAATGCCAAGAAGGGCGAAGTGGTGCGGGCCGTCATCGTGCGTACCTCGAAAGAATATGGCCGGCCTGATGGTTCGCATATTCGCTTCGATGATAATGCTGCCGTGCTGATCCGTGCCGATGGCAATCCGCGTGGCACGCGGATCTTTGGGCCGGTCGCCCGCGAACTCCGCGACAAGGCCTTCATGAAGATCGTGTCGCTGGCACCGGAAACGTTGTAGGAGCATCGAGAGGAAGCTATGCACGTCAAAACTGGTGACGAAGTCCTGGTCATCGCAGGTAAAAACAAGGGTCAGCGTGGTCGGATCACGCGTGCCTTACCGAGCGAAGAGCGGGTGGTCGTCGAGAATATCAACATCGTCAAAAAGCATTTGAAAGCGCGCGGTCGGCAGCGCGCCGGGATCGTGGAAGTGGAAGCCCCACTCCATGTCTCGAACGTTATGCTGATCTGCCCGAACTGTGGCAAAGCAGCGCGCACCGGACATCGTATTACCGATGGCGATGCCAAGCTCAGCCGTCGCAAGGTGCGCTTTTGCAAAGCCTGCGATGCGATGATCCCGGCCACCACGCCGAAACGCTAACATAAAAGATCGTGTCGTTCGCGGAATGTGGCGCTTCGTGCCAGACAGTGCGAATGGCGGTTATAGTTGAGGACGTATGACAGCACGTTTTAGAGAACGCTACCAGCAGGAGTTGACCCCAGCGCTGATGAAGGAGTTCAACTACAAGAACGTGATGCAAGTACCACGCGTCACGAAAATTGTGTTGAATATCGGTCTGGGCGAAGCACTGCAAAATGCCAAGGCGGTGGATGCCGCTGTTGGTGATCTCGCAGCGATTGCGGGCCAAAAGCCCGTCGTGACCAAAGCCAAAAAGGCCATCGCCAACTTCAAGTTGCGCCAGGGTAATCCCATTGGTGCGATGGTAACCCTGCGTGGCGACCGTATGTACGAGTTCTTGGACCGGCTGATCAGCTTGGCCCTGCCGCGCATCCGTGACTTTCGCGGTGTCAGCCGGCGCTCGTTCGATGGCCGTGGTAATTACAGCATTGGCCTACGCGAACAAATCGTCTTTCCCGAAATAGAATACGACAAGGTGGATAAGCTGCGCGGCCTGGAGGTTGCCATCGTGACCACCGCCCGCAATGATGAGGAGGGCTATGCCCTGCTCAAGCAGTTCGGCATGCCGTTCCGCGACTAATCAGCGTCGGGGATGAGCAACGCCACGTGGCGTTCAGCCATCTCCGATCAGGAGGAATCAAAATTGGCTCGTAAAGCAATGATCGTCAAGTCCGAGCGGACTCCAAAATATAGCACGCGACAACACAACCGCTGCAAGCTGTGTGGTCGTTCGCGCGCCTACATGCGCCGGTTTGGTATGTGCCGCATCTGCTTCCGCGAACGCGCGCTGGTGGGCTTGTTGCCG
Source organism: Herpetosiphonaceae bacterium (assembly GCA_013821605.1). Taxonomy (GTDB): domain Bacteria; phylum Chloroflexota; class Chloroflexia; order Chloroflexales; family Kallotenuaceae; genus JACDGP01. The sequence continues at coordinate 647 of JACDGP010000104.1, read as the reverse complement.
GGTGTGACCAAGTCGAGCTTCTAGCATAACCGGCCAGCCTATTGGCTGGTGGGCTACTATCCCTGGAGTACGTGCTCTATGTCAATGAGTGATCCTATTGCCGATATGTTGACCCGCATTCGGAATGCATCTATGCAACACCATACCAGCGTCACGATCCCCAAGTCGAAGCTGAAACTGGCGATTGCCGACATTCTGAAGCAGGAAGGCTTTATCAGAGATTTCAAACTACAGGCCGGCGAAAAAGCCTTTGAGAATATCGTCCTGGACCTGAAGTATACGACCGACCGTCAGCCGGTGATTACCGGTCTCAAGCGTGTAAGCCGTCCCGGTTTGCGCATCTACTCGAAGCACCAGGATATCCCGCGTGTGCGCGGCGGTATGGGGCTGTCGATTATTTCCACGCCCAAGGGCGTGATGAGCGGCTACGAGGCCTACCGCCAAAACATTGGTGGCGAAGTCTTGTGCTATGTGTGGTAAATGCTGTGGGCCGATAGCCCCACCATGTTGCGGAAAAAGTGGCTCTCGCTTATTGGGCCGCTAATCACGCAGGAGCGAGCAGAATGTCACGTATTGGACGCAAAATTATTCCGGTGCCCAGCAACGTCATTGTGACCGTGGGCGAAGGTAATTTGGTAACAGTCAAA
>JACDGP010000103.1 GCA_013821605.1 Herpetosiphonaceae bacterium | reverse complement strand
TTGAACGAAGCGCTTCGCGCAGGTGATTGACCCCCGCTCACCTCCTGGTAGCTCCCCTGGTCCATCAGCCCTGGCTATGTGACGATCTCCCCCGTCGGGGTTTTCTCTGCCCGACAGGAGGTTGTCTCATGACGCTCTTACGTCAGCGTATGCTCGAAGACATGCACCTGCGTGGTCTGTCGCCCAACACGCAGCGCCGCTATGTCCAGGCCGTCCGACTCTTCGCCCAACACTTCGGCACATCCCCCGACCAGCTCACCGAGGAGCACCTGCGTCAGTACTTTCTCTATCTCCGCAACGACAAACGCGTCTCACGGAGTACGTCCACGGTGGCCTTGTGCGCGCTCAAGTTCTTGTATGAGCGCACGTTACATCGCTCCTGGCCCATCTTCGAGTTTATCCGTCCCCCCAAGGAGCATAAACTGCCCGTCGTCTTAAGTGTTGACGAGGTGCAGCGCATCCTCGACTGTGTCCGTCGGCCGTACTATCGGGTCTGTCTCACCACCATCTTTGCGGCTGGCTTACGCATCCAGGAAGGCTTGCACCTCCGTGTGTCCCAGATTGACAGCGCCCGGATGATGATCCACATCCAAGGCGGCAAAGGTGGCAAAGACCGCTACGTCCCGCTCGCGCCCCAACTCTTACCGCTGCTCCGTGCCCACTGGATGACCCACCGCCATCCGGTCTGGCTCTTTCCAGCACGTCGGACTGGGCAGACCACGACCGAGACGATGGCGGTTGACGGGGTCGGTCGCGCCTTTCACGCCGCCGTCGCGGCATGCGGAATCCACAAGCCAGCGACGGTGCATACCTTGCGGCACTCCTGGGCCACCCATCTGCTCGAAGCTGGGGTCAATCTCCGCCTGATCCAAACCTGGTTAGGGCACTCGTCCCCCCATACCACTGCCCTTTACACCCACCTGACGGGGAAAACGGAAGCACAGGCGACGGAGGCGATCAATCAGTTGCTGGAGGGCCTCCTGTGATCACGCTCGGCGACATCTTCCGGCGCTATGGGCCGGCCTACCGCAAGACGGCCGGCGAGCGCATCCCGCTCAACCAGCGGGCGGCCATGACGGCGATTGAACGCTGCCGCACGGAAGCACTGGGCGGCCAGCTGTATACGTGCCCTGCCTGCGCGACCACGCGCTACAGCTATCACTCGTGCCGCAACCGGCATTGCCCGACCTGTCAGCAGGACCAGGGTCAACTCTGGCTCGCCAAGCAACAGGAACTGCTCTTACCCGTACCCTACTTCCTGGTGACTTTTACCCTCCCGTCCCAACTCCGCGCGCTTGCTCGTCAGAATCAGCGATGCATCTACACCCTCCTGTTCCGCAGTTCAGCGATGGCATTGCAGCAGGTGGCGGCCGATCCGCGCTTCCTCGGTGGTCAGATCGGGATGGTGGGCGTATTACAGACCTGGACCCGTGACCTGCGCTACCATCCGCATATCCATTACCTGGTGCCGGCTGGGGCACTCGACCCTGCGGGAGCGCAGTGGCTCCCAGCGAAAGGGCGCTTCCTGGTGCATGTCAAACCGCTCGCCAAGCTGTTCCGTGGCAAGGTGCGGGCCGGACTCCAGCAGTTGCACCTTGCGGGCGGGCTGCCTGACAAGATGTGGAGCCAACCCTGGGTGGTGGATTGTCGACCGGTGGGCAGTGGTCAGGCTGCGCTGAAGTATCTCGCGCCCTACATCTTTCGCGTCGCGCTCAGTAACAACCGGCTTGTCGACGTCGCCAACGACCAGGTGACCTTTCGCTACCGGGTCGCTGCCACCAAGAAGACAACCACTTGTACCCTGTCGGCCGGGAGCTTTATTGGCCGCTTTCTGCAGCACATCCTGCCCAAAGGCTTCGTCAAAGTGCGCTATTACGGACTGTTCCGTCCCAGTAACCGACGGCTCCTCGCACAGGTGCGGGACATGCTGTGTGGAGAGCTGTTGGGATGCCCAGTTTCTGCCAAGGCAGGTGTGGTAGTCGCTACCGCACCGGCGGTGCATGGACCGCTCGCTCCACCCTGTCCAACCTGCGGTGCCGTCATGCACCTCTCGGCCACCCTCCTGCCAACCAGTCGCAGTCCACCACGCACTCGGGGGTGAGACAAATCGTCGGGCGAGCGACCGTGCGCGTGTGAGGAGTGTCCGCACACGCTCTTGCGGGCTGTCTCACGGTCGTTTCCCACGGACTGGACGACGTCGCCCTGAGGTAATGTGGAGGTCTGACGAGGCCTCATCCACCTGCACTGCACTGCTGAAGCAGCCTGAATCACCATCGTACGTTGCGCTCCTGCCCAGCAACCCTCCTCGTTCCCCTCCCATTTACAGGTAGGCCCCAGTGCAAATTCCATAGAGTTGTCGTACGAACGTCGGCTTCGTTCAAGGTGGATTATGTGGCGGCGCGGCGCCACATGAATCCTTAATATATTTCGTGGCGTGCTCCAATCGCTCGCACGTCGGGTGTTAGGCCGCTGGACGCTAGTCTACGTTGCGCTGCTCTCGTCCGTCCTACATATTGCTTATCTATCCATCGCCGATCTGGGCTTCGCCTTCGCGACCGCTTTACTATTTGGCTTCATTGTCCGGCGTACACAGTCGATCATCGGTGTTGCCTTGGCCCACGGCTTCGCCAGCATCATCTTATTTTTGGGCCTGCCCTATCTGGCCCAACACAGTTCGCCGCGTATCCTACCGCTCCTGATCGCGATGATCGTTGCGGTGAGCATCGGCGGCTTAGGCGTGAGTCTGCTTCGTTGGCTACAGCCTCCAACGCCCAAGCCTGGAGTGGCTCCGTCTCCTGTCACGCGCCTGCGGGTGTTGCGACGTTTGTATGGCATAACCTATGCTGAGCTTGCCATCTCCACCGGCATTCCAGTCCGCGAGCTCGCCGCCATCGAACATGGCCTACAAGCGGTCGCACCGGAACGCTTACCACAGCTACGTCAAATCCTTGGTGAACTTCCTGTTATAGTGCCACGGTCACCAGATGTGTAAGCACCGCTGAGTTACTTCGGGCGATATGTACGACTCTTTGCACATCGTGCAACGTGTCATACTTAAGGGAGCGGCATTATGCTGCTTCCTTCTTCTTTGCTCCTTGCTTGACATACTATGACTTCAATGATAATATTATGACTGCAAAGTCATGGAATAGCGCGAAGGTCAAAAAAATGATAATGTGTTTATGAAATTACTTAGTGGATAATGATGGTCAAAGATGATAGCTTCATAGCAAATCGCGTCTTGCCACGCTCACTAAAAGAGCGGCAGCGCGAGGAACGGGCGGAGTTGATTCTGCAAGCCGCCGAAACCGTGCTGGCCGAGAAGGGTTATTACGATACCTCAATCGACGAGATCGCCGCTCGCGTTGGGATCGCTAAAGGTACCGTCTATCTGCACTTTCCTAGTAAAGAGGATCTAGTTGTGGCACTCTTCGAGCGGGAAATGGTCACGTTTTCGGCGACTGTTGAGCAGGCTGCCACGCAAGCAGTCTCCGCGCGCGAGCGCCTCGAAAACATCCTGCGGCAGGTCTATATGGGGATACATGGTTGCCGTGCCCACCTCTTTCTGTCGCTCTCAAACAGTATGGAAGTACGTAGCCGGTTGGCCGAGAAGAAAGGGGCAAAGGGTGACTATATGGCCAGCCTCACGGCCCGTATTGGGGCGGTCATGGAGGAAGGCAAAGTTGCCGGGGAGTTTGACCCAGACATTCCAACCGCTGTCATGGTTTCCACCTTTTGGGGATTACTATCGCCTAAAGCGTATGACCATCTGCTCAAGGGTGCGCAGTTGACGCCTGAGGAACTCGTCAGTGCGGTCACGCGCATCTACTTCTGTGGTGTTTCGACACATTCGTCATTCCAGCGTCGGGCTGAAAGGTAACTCATGAAGAATGCATCCTATCCAACGACTGGCACTGCTGCGGCACTGCCAGATCGTCCAGCCGAAGCAGCAGTCGAAACACCACGCTTTTCGCGCCGTGAGACCCTGCTCACGATGCTTGGTGTCCTGCTGGTCATGCTGCTGGCTTCCCTTGACCAAACGATTGTCGGGACCGCCATGCCACGCATTATTTCCGAGTTGCAAGGCTTCGACCGCTACACCTGGGTCACGACCGCCTATCTGCTGACCTCCACGGTGATGGTCCCAATCTATGGCAAGCTCTCCGACATCTTCGGTCGCAAGCCCATTTTCCTGGTCGGTGTCGTCCTCTTCTTGGTCGGCTCCGCCGCCTCGGGCGCAGCCCAGAGTATGAATCAGTTGATTGCCTTCCGTGCCTTCCAGGGCCTTGGTGCTGCCGCGCTGATGCCGATCGCCCTGGCGGTGATTGGCGATCTGTTCACGCCACGTGAGCGCGGCCGCTGGCAAGGCGTCACGGGCGCAGTCTTTGGCCTGTCTTCGATCCTTGGTCCGGCAGCAGGTGGCTGGATTACCGACAATGCTAGCTGGCGTTGGGTCTTCTATGTGAACCTGCCGGTAGGGATCCTCGCCATGCTGGTCCTCATCTTCTTGATGCCGACCTTACGGAGTGCCAATCCTGGCAAGCCATCGATCGACTACGTCGGCGCAGCACTTTTGATCGGCGGCACAGTCCCGCTGCTGCTCGGTTTCACCTGGGCCGGCTCGCAATACGCTTGGCTTTCCTGGCCGATTGCGGCGCTGTTCGGTAGTGCCCTGATTGTTCTGGCACTGTTTCTCATCTACGAGGCGCGACTCGAGCGCCAGCACGCTCAACCAATTGTTGATCCAAGCCTGTTTCGCAACGGCATCTTCAACGTCTCGGTGCTGATTACCATGATCACCAGCATGGGCATGTTCGGCTGTCTGCTGTTCTTGCCGCTGTATGCTCAGGGTGTACTCGGCATTTCGGCCACCAATAGTGGTCTGCTGCTGTCACCGATGATGGGCGGCTTAATCGTGAGCAGCGTCATCTCGGGTCAGCTGGTCTCACGTTTCGGCAAGTACAAGTGGATTGCGATTGTGGGTATGGCGGTTACGATTGGTGGGTCATTCTTGCTGCAACGCTTGGGAGTGAGTTCATCATACAGCCAGCTGATCGTGGCGATGATTGTATTGGGTGTCGGTCTGGGTTTCAGTATGTCGCTCTACACGGTGATCGTCCAAAACGCCATGCCGACGCGAATCGGTCAGGCGACCTCGGCCCTGACCTTCTTTCGTCAGATCGGCAGTACGATCGCGGTAGCTGCCATGGGTTCGATCTTGACTTCAGCTTATGTCCCAGCCTTCCACAATGCCGTATCCGCACCGGTCAAAGCAGCGGTGCCCGCCCGGTTCCTGGGAGTCTTCGATAATCCAAACGTGTTGCTGTCCACAGATCTGCAGAAGCAGGTGCTGGCGCAATTCTCCGCCTTTGGAGCACAAGGCCAAGCCTTATACGCGCAGTTGCTAGAAGCGGTGAAGGTCGGCTTGACCGGGGGTATACATAACGTGTTCGTGCTTAGCACTCTCTTGATGTGCATAGCGTTTGCCGCTACCTTCCTGCTGAAGGAGATTCCACTACGTGGTGGTCGACGAAGCACTGCTCAAAGCACGACAACGGAGGAAACCGCCGAAGAAGCGACGCCCATGGTCATGATGCACTAAGTTCTTGGTCACGTTTATGGGTCAATGGGCCGTATGTGTATGGGCCGGTAGCCACTGCTACCGGCCCGTCCGTTGAGCCTGTTACCACGCATAGGCCTCGGGTGCTTCGCCACCGGGACCGGGGAAGATGGTATCGAGCTTCTCCATCTCGTCAGCTCCCAGCTTGACCTCCAGCGCACGGAGCGAGCTATCGAACTGCTCCTTGGTACGCGGCCCGATAATCGGCGCGGTGACTACGGGATTATGAAGCAGCCAAGCCAGCGCCACGTCGGCCGGTGATTCACCGAGCTCGCTGCAGAAGCCCTCGTAGGCCTCCAGTTTCGTGCGATGCTTGTCAACGTTTTTCTGTGTAGCTTCCGAGGATCGGCGGCCTGCGGCGGCTTTTTGTAGAGCACCGCCGAGCAAACCACCGGCGAGAGGACTCCATGGAATAATGCCCAGGCCATTTTCCCGACAGGCCGGCACAACTTCGAGCTCGATCATCCGTGCGTTGAGGTTGTACAAGCTTTGCTCCGACACCAGCCCCATGAAATGACGCTGCCGTGCAGCCTCCTGCGCCGTCGCAATATGCCAGCCTGCGAAATTGCTGCTGCCGACATAAATGACCTTGCCTTCGCGTACCAACTGCTCCATCGCTTGCCAGATCTCTTCCCAAGGGGTATCGCGGTCGACATGATGCATCTGATACAAGTCAATGTGGTCGGTCTGTAGCCGGCGCAAGCTGTCTTCGCAGGCCTTGCGAATGTGATAGGCCGACAAGCGGCCCATGTTCGGCCACTCCGACATGTTGCCATACACTTTCGTCGCGAGGACGATCCGTTCACGACGATTGCCACCTTGGGCCAACCACCGGCCAATGATCTGCTCGGTCACACCCTCGCCAGGCTTACCACCACCATAGCGGTTCGCGGTATCAAAGAAGTTGATGCCGTGTTCAAGTGCACGGTCCATGATCGCGAAGCTATCCGCTTCGCTGGTCTGCGGCCCGAAGTTCATTGTGCCGAGACATAATGGACTCACGCGTAGTCCGGTTCGACCCAGTCGCTTGTACTCCATTCTCCAACCACCTTTCTCGCATCCTTCGTTGCAGAGTCGTTTACGACGGCCGTGCCAGCATGTCGCAACGACCAAGCACGAGACACATGGACACGGGCTGCAGCAAGCAACGTACCCACGTACATCAATGTAGTTAAAGATACTCCCGTTTAGTCAATGCAGGGCGAGGAGGTCAAGCGCCGGTTGCAGGACCTCCTCGATTGGCACCTCCGCAACAAAGGAGGGCCGGTGCTCACATTGGGTTGTCGTGCATTCGTGGCCACAGATCGGGCAGTGGATGCGCCAAGAAATGGCTAAGCGATGCCGAGTACGAGTCGGCGGGGCGGCCGTGATCACGTTGCCAATCCAGTAGATGCCCACGGTTGCCGCGCCGACCGCACCCGCTAGATGGAGTGGGCCGGTGTCGTTGGCGACCACCAGCTTACACCGGGAATACAAGCCGGCCAGACCGCCGATCGAAAGGCGATCACAAAGATTCAGTGCTGTATGGGCCATGCCCTGTACAACAGCATCCACCAGGTCACGCTCGCTCCGTGTGCCCGTCACAACAACGAAGGCTCCTGCATCTGCTAAGGCATCACCTACGGCTGCGAACTTCTCGGGAGGCCAGCGGCGGGTCAGGGTGCGGCAACCCGGATGCAAGGCAACCAGCGGTTGGTCATGGTGCGGGACAACGGGCCATGCTTCGGCGCGATCCCGTTCGGTAACGGTGAGTGAGGGCACAAGATCGGTGGTCGTAGCACCAAGAAGGGTGACTACTTCAAGGTAGCGCAGGATTTCGTTCTGTAAGGTGATATAGGGGATCCATCGGTCTAACGCGGAGGCATCCGGTGTTTTCGAGCCGACAGCCAGTTTAGCCCCGAGGCCGAGCAGGAAGGGATTGGAATGACGACCACCACCATGCAGTTGGATCGCAACGTCGAAGGCCTCACGCTGCATCCGTTGGAAAAACGACTGGAGTTCGTGCAGGTCTTCCTGTCCTGACGACTCCTCGCCCACTCCGGCAACCGGTGGAATAGCAATAACCCGGTCGATAGGACCCGGTCGGTTGGCAAGCAGTTCAACGTGCCAGCTTTTGCCGAGCAACGTGATTTCGGCCGTCGGGTATGCTTGGCGTAGGGCGTGCAAGGCCGGGAGCGCAAAGATGAAATCGCCGAGCAGATTGGCGCGCAGCACGGCGATTTTCCGTACGCCAGGAACGATTGCAGATTGCCGAGCCGGGTCCATGTTCAATACCTCGTCACGCTTGGCGCGGGCGGGCCAGGGCCGTATAGGGATAGGGCGTACTGGGATCACTGGCTTGATCCAGACGGTCGAGCTGCTGGTCGTTGAGCGACCAGCCACTGCTGCCAAGATTGTTCGTTAGTTGGTCAACGGTCCGCGCGCCGATGATCGGTGCCGTCACGCCAGGCCGATGCAGGACCCAGTTGAGCGCGACCTGGGCCGGCGTTTTGTCGACTTCCTCGGCCACGGCGAAGAGCGTATCGAGCACCTTCCAGGTTTGTTCGTTGTTATACGCGCTCCATGACTCGCCCCAACCCTTAGCTTCGGCTTCCTCCACGCGTGTACCAGGCGGCGGTGCGCTCATGCCACGGCGATATTTGCCGCTGAGCCAACCACCGCGCAGCGGACTCCACGGGATCACGCCAAGGCCCTGCCGTTGGCAGACCGGCAAAAGTTCCCATTCGGGACTGCGACATAACAGGTTATATTGAGGCTGGAGGCAGGTGAAGGGCTCCCATCCCATCCGGGCGCTGAGATCGATCGCCTGCTGGAGTTGCCAGCCGGTGAAGTTGCTCACGCCGAGATAGCGCACCTTGCCACTGCGGATCAGCGTATCGAGGGTAGACAGTGTTTCTTCGATTGGCGTAGCCTCGTCCCAGGCGTGGACCTGATACAGGTCGATATAGTCGGTTTGAAGGCGGCGCAAGCTTGCCTCGACCCCAGCTAGAATATGTTTGCGGTTCAAGCCCACGTCGTTGGATGCCGACCCGACCTTAAAGCGGACCTTGGTCGCGATCACCCAATCTTCGCGCCGCTGTTCGCGGAGCCAACGCCCGAGGATCGTCTCGGACTGACTTTCAGCATAGACATCGGCGGTGTCAATAAAGTTGCCGCCAGCAGCAGCAAAGTGGTCAAGCACCTCGCGGCTGGTCGCTTCGTCACTTTCACGGCCAAAGGTCATCGCCCCAAGACAAAGTTCGCTGACTTTGAGTCCTGTGCGACCCATGTTCCGGATGTCCATCTCACGCCTCCTTCGCTCACAGTATGCAATGGTACACCGAATCGGCTCTGACAGCTTGCAAGGATCAGGAGCGGGAAAAAGCGGCACGGCCGGTAGCTATCCGAGGTAGCCACCGGCCGTATGTTCGCGGGATGGTGCAGTTACGCCGTAAGCAGAGGTTTACGGGCGGATGGCAGCCATTGCGCTGCGACGGCGTGGTGCCCAAACGTTGGTGTATTGAGCCGCAATATAGGAGCCGATGACCAGCACGGCTGCTAGGGCTTGGGCTAGCAGGGTTTCAACCGTCGGGATGACCGAGAACCATAAGCCCATCCAAGCAGGAATCGGCAAGTCCAGCTTGGTGGTCGGGATCCAATGGGCGAGTTGCATTTCCTGCGCCTGCTCACCGACCATGACCAGCAGCACCGCGCCGAGCATGATGCCGGTGAACACCAGCATTTTTTTGTAGGGCAAGCGCTGGTGGGCGACGAAGGTCAGCACGCCAATGATTGCCGTAAGCACAAGACCGATCAAAACTCCTACCAACACAATCAAGGAGCCAACCTGCAAGCGCAGCGTTTGCAGGAAGAGAACCACCTCGAACCCTTCCCGGTACACGGAGGCAAAGCCGAGCAAGATCAATCCCCGCAGAAGGCGTTGTTGGGAGTCGGCAGTCTGATCGGTTGTGTCAAGCAGGGCGCGCTTACGGCGATTATGCAGCGAGATCCAGCCGGTCCAGTAGACTTTATGGAAGAACCAGTTCATGATTACGAGCAGCACGATGATCGCCAGCAGTCCCGTGGCCGCTTGGACATCGAGCGCCGGTAGACTGTTGGCCAAGGTACTGAGGACACCCACGACGGCAAACCAGGTCAGGGTGGTTGCACCTAAACCGATGGCAGCACCAATGGCAATCGGACGACGATAGCTATGGTTGGCACCCTGCATACTCGCAGTGATGGCCGATAGGACCAGAATACATTCCAGACCTTCGCGGAAGACCAGCACGCCGGTATCGATCATCGCGGCATGTGGGCTGAGATGGGCGACGGTGGGATCGGGATTACCCGAGGACGTGATGCCCTGCCAGACGAGAACGCCGAAGACGCAGAGACAGCTAAGCACGAAGCTAAGACGTGCTATGCTACGCCAGGGTCGGTGCTCCGTATCCAAATGAGCTTTCCAAAACATGCCGTATGCCTTCCAATCAATGCTGGAAAGTACATTACCGGCGTCCCATATTGTTGTCAAGCGTTTCAGGGTGATACTTATTCTCATATGTAATGGAGATACTATATGAGAATGAATATCACTCCCGAAAGAGCTGACAGTCAGTACATCAGCAAATATCGTTCAAGTTCCCATTGTGAAACATGCAGCCGATAATCATCCCATTCGAGCTGCTTGGCTTCCACGAAGCGCTCAAAGATATGCGGGCCCAGGGCCTGTTGGACGATGGAGTCTGCCCGTAGCGCATCAAGCGCTTGGGCTAAAGACTCGGGCAATACTGCTAGTGACCGTGAGCGCGGATCGATATGATATAAATCTTCTTCCACGGCGATCGGTGGCAGTAAGCCCCGCCGAATACCGTCTAGTCCAGCTTTCAGCATTACGGCGAAGGCCAGATACGGATTGGCCGATGGATCAGGGCAGCGCAACTCGACTCTCGTCGCTTGCGTTCGACCACGCGTAATGCGTGGCACCCGCACTAGGGCCGACCGGTTGGTTTGTCCCCAACTGATATAGATCGGTGCCTCGTAGCCCGGCACGAGGCGCTTATAGGAGTTCACCAGGGGTGCCAACACGGCAGTCATACCAGGACTATGTTCTAATAAGCCGGCAATATACTGTAGCGCTAACTCTGACAGGCCCCGTTCGTCGTCGGGTCCATAGAAAAGATTTGCCCCAGATTCTTTCTGTGCTAGGCTTTGGTGGATGTGCATCCCCGAGCCATTAATCCCGGTGAGCGGCTTGGGCATAAAGGTTGCATGCAAGCTGTTGCGCTGTGCTACTGCCTTGAGCGTCGAGCGCACGGTAATCGTGTTATCGGCCATCCGCAATGCGTCGCCGTACTCAAAATCGATCTCGTGCTGTCCGTCCGCGACCTCGTGATGGCTTGCCTCCACCGCGATGCCGAACGACTCCAATGCTTTGACCATCTGGCGACGAATCCCGGTCGCATAATCGGTCGAGACATCGAAGTAGCCCGCCGCGTCATGCGGCACGGGGAGGAGTGCCCCATCCGGTCTCGGCTTGAACAAAAAAAACTCTATCTCGGGTCCGGTTTGAAAGGTATAGCCTAGTTCGGCGGCTTCGCGTAGCACGTTTTTGAGGGCACGTCGTGGGTCACCTGGAAAAGGCTCGCCATGTGGGGTATACACATCACAGATAAAGCGTGCCGTCACCGTATCGCCGTCGCTTTCCCAGGGGATCACCGCATAGGTGTCCAAGTCCGGCTGCAGGTACATATCACTTTCGGCCACCCGCGCAAAGCCCTCGATCGAAGAGCCATCGAACCATACACCATGATCGAGCGCATCTTTGACCTGCCGTACCGGAATTGTGACATTCTTGCTGATGCCGACGATGTCAGTGAATTGGAGATTTAGAAAGTCGATGTGCTGTTCTTCGATCAGCGCCAGAATTTGATCAGTTGTATAGCCCACTCGTTGCTTCTCCTAATCCTGAGCCATCTCGTCCCGCCAGCGTACATGCTATCCTTGCTGACCAAGCGAGTGTAGCTTGACGCTCACTAGGTGTCAATCAAGGTCTGCAACATACGTACATATGTGCTACACTACACTCTGCGGTTACAAGTGACACCCGATGTTCCCAGCGCAAAGGAGTTCCTGTGTCAGCAACCAAGCCTGTTCGTCGACTATCGCCCACCATCGCCCGCCGCCTTGCCATTACCCGCCAGCGATTGGCCGGCCCGGTGCTCCACGCCGACCGTGGATCGATCTTGGATACCGCCCGCGATCTGCGTTGCCTTCAGCTAGACCCCATCAGCGCTGTTGCCCGCAGTCACCAGTTGGTGTTGCACAGTCGTCTGCCTGGCTATAGCCTCGACGATTTCCACGCGTTGCTTTGGGGTGAGCGGCAGCTCTTCGAGTATTGGGCGCACTGCGCCTCGATCGTGCTGACTGAGGACTATCCGATCCACGCGGCGATGATGCGCGACTATCTCAATGGGGATAGCGCGTGGGCACAGCGGACGCGCGCTTGGCTGGTCGAGAACAGCGTGCTGCGAACGTATATTTTGGATGAGCTGATGCAGCATGGCCCGCGGCCTTCAAGTTACTTCGAGGATAGCTCAAAGGTTGGCTGGTCCTCCTCCGGTTGGAATGGTGGGCGTAATGTGAGCCGCATGCTCGATTTCTTGTGGATCCAGGGCACGATCATGGTGGCGGGGCGGAGTGGAATACAGAAGCTCTGGGATTTGAGCGAGCGTTGTTTGCCAGCGTGGACACCGCGCGAGCAGTTGATGGATGAGGAGGTGACGCGACGTGCCATACCGTTGGCCGTGCGTGCCTTGGGCGTGGCGCGTCCTGCCCATATTCAGCAACATTTTATCCGGGGGCGTTACCCGCGGCTTGCCGCAGCCATTGATGAACTTGTTGGAGCAGGAGAGCTTGTGCCGGTCGAACTGGGGGATGAGGATCGTGCTTGGCCCGGTCCCTGGTATATCCATACGGCCGACCTACCGCTGCTGGACCGCTTGCTCGCGGGCGACTGGCAGCCGCGTACAACGCTCCTCTCGCCCTTCGATAACTTAATCTGTGATCGTGCCCGTACCGAAGCACTTTTCAACTTTCGCTTCCGCATCGAAATCTATGTGCCTAAAGCGAAGCGCCAGTACGGCTATTATGTGCTACCGATCTTGCATGGCGACGAGTTGATTGGGCGCATCGACCCGTTGATGGATCGCAAACGGCAGCGGCTGGTGATTAACACGGTGTATGCGGAGTCCAGCGCCCCACTAACCTTGGAGGTTGGCCGTGCGGTTGCTGACGCAATCAGTGAGCTAGCGACATTTCTCGATGCTCGCGAAATTGAGTATCAGGGCGAACTTCCCGCAGGGTGGCGGCAACCACTGGTGGCATAAGTGCTACTATGCATGTGATGCACGAGCGAGAGCTACATGTCGGATGAGTCTGCTATCTATCGCGACGCACATTGCTTAAGGCTACCGGCCTCGCACTTACGAATGCGATGCTGCTGGATGCTTGTGGTTCATCGAGCCCGACGAGCATGCCAGATCAAACCTCCACTGCCAGTCCAACAGTCGGCACGATGAGCGTGCGTACCCAAAGCCCCACTGGTGTAGCTACCCCAACGACGGAGAGTACCACGACGAGTACCACGATCTCAACGCCCACCACCGGTGGTCAAACCGATGTACCGCTTGATATGAAAATTGGGCAGATGCTGCTGGTTGGCTTCCGAGGCTTGCAGGTCAACGCCGATCACCCCATCATCCAAGACATTCGCGAGCGGCATCTCGGCGGCGTCGTTCTGTTCGACTACGACGTTCCCAGCCAATCCCCCGTTCGCAACATTGCTTCGCCGCAGCAAGTGACGGCGCTGGTGGCGGCTCTGCAACAGGCTGCCACGATCCCTTTATTTGTTTCTGTTGATCAAGAAGGCGGCAAGGTTGCGCGCTTGAACCAGCAGGCTGGCTTTCCGCCCACCGTCTCGGCGCAATATCTTGGACGCATGAATGACACTGGCCTCACACGTCGCTCTGCGTTGACCATTGCTCAAACCCTGCATCGGCTTGGCATTAATCTTAATCTTGCACCGGTCGTTGATCTTAACGTCTACCCCAACAACCCAGTTATCGGCGCTCTGGAACGTAGTTTTTCAGCCGATCCGGTGATCGTTACTAGGCAGGCGCTGGCGTTTATTGGAGCACATCATGACCAAGGTGTTCTTTGCACACTCAAGCACTTTCCCGGCCATGGTAGCTCGACCACAGACTCCCATCTCGGCTTGGTTGATGTAACGAAGACATGGTCGCATAATGAGTTGGTGCCCTACGCCAAGCTCATCCAAGCGCGTGTTGTGGATGCGATCATGACCGCACATGTCTTCAACGCCCATCTCGACCCCACCTATCCTGCAACCCTCTCTCAGCCGATGATCAGCGGACTTTTGCGCCAAAGCATGGACTATGATGGCGTTGTGATTTCAGATGATATGCAATTGGGTGCGATCACGCAGCACTATGGCTTTGAGGCAGCTCTGCAGACTGCCATTAATGCCGGCGTCGATATCCTGACATTGGGCAATAATCTTGTTTACGAAGAAGGTATTGCTGCCCGTATGATCACCCTCATCACCCATCTGGTCCAGGACGGCAAAGTAAGCATGGCGCGCATCGATCAGTCCTTCCAGCGCATTCAGCGGCTCAAGCAGCGGCTCGCCAAAACCTCCTGATGCGGCTTTGCTACTCGCCGGGGTAGCTAGATGCCTACCGGGAAGGGGGACTAAGGGCATACTCCTTCGCCTTGCTGCCTTGCTATACTCCATGTGCTCCCAGCAGAGGAAGGATATGTTCCATGAATCCGATTGCCCTTGTGTTACTTGAAGCTGAAATCACCGATGAAGTTGTGTCACGTGCGCGGCAAGCATGTGCTGCCAATGGCCAACTTGAGCCGACCGAGCCTGCTCATTTCCGTGTATTCCTGACGACGCTTGTGGCCGATCTTCAAGCAAGGGCCGAGCGTGGCCCGCAGCTACAGCGGCTGCAGCGCTACAACCTTTACCTTACGCAACTGGGCGTAGGACTCATTGACCCGGCCTATAACTGGCCAGCGCGAACTGCGTCCTATAGGACCCCTGTTGCCTAGCTTGTTATTTGTGAGCCAATAAGCTAAATTACTCCGCTCCAACCCGCAACGCATCTGCCGGCGCAACCCGCCCAGCCTGGATGGCAGTTAACAGAATGGATAGCGATGAGCCAAGGACAGGTAGCGCAACGGTAAGCCCGACCTCGCTCCACGGCACACTAAAGCGCAGTCCACCATACTGCGTGCTTAGTACCGCAACGAGGCTGCGCGCTAGGATCAGGCCAAGTCCCAGTCCAACGGCGATGCCCACCGCTGCGACAACTGTCGACTCGCAGGCTAAGGTAGCGCGCGTTTGCCCGCGTGTAAAGCCCAGAGCGCGCAGCATCCCCAACTGTTGCCGTCGTTCCAGCACGGCCTGAATACCCAGGAGGCCCAGCGCCGCAATGCCTGCCAGCAGTCCGAGTCCCAGAAAGCCCTGGATCACCCGAATCAACAGCAACCGAAAGGCACTGATCAGACGAAAGGTTCCTTCGAGGTCGCTCACGGCCAGGCCCTGATCGGCAAATGAGAGCTGGAGACCGTGCATGACATCCTGCATTCGTAGGCCAGGTTGCACCGCGAAGAAATAGCTGCTCGATGTAGGTAAGGTTATGCCCAGTCCTGCGGCAGTCGTGCGCGAAACATAGATACCTGCATCTAGCTCCGAGCGGCCGTCGATGATCCCTAGCACAGTGAGTTTGATAGGTTGGCCACCGGTTGTAGGCCGTGCCCAGAGCGGTAATGTAGCACCGGGCACGTCACTATTGATGACGTTGCTGTTGCGGTCCAACGCCACTGCCGTGCCAGGGTTTTTCTGCACCGCCGTCCATACGGCGGCGTCGCTGCTATAGCTGGCCAAGCGACGCTGCATGCCTGTGTGAATGCGTGTGAGAAAATCGTCGTCAACGATGATCAGGCTCGTGCTTGTCCAGCTTGCGCGCGGCAAGCCCAGTTGGATGATCTCTGCTTCTTGGGTTGCCAAGCTCCCCGTCGCCGTGAAATCGCTGGCTTTAACAGCTCGTGCGCTGCCTAAGGCTGTATGGAGATCACCAAGCGAACTGCCACGTACATCCGCCCGTAAATCATAGCCGGCGACGGGTGGTTCGCTGCCCACATAAGTTCCGATAGCGACATGGATGAGTGTAGTTGACATAACCATCGTCAAGATGATCATGCCAAACATGATCACCGTCAAGCCGGCGCGCCAACGCTGATAGCCAAGGTACCCTGCCGCCGGCCGGACGACGGCGCGCAGCCGGGGGAGTGCTGTGAGCGCGTAATCGATGGCAAGTAGGACGGGTCCCATGCTGCGGATGCCCGTCCAGACCGTTGCGATAATCAGGATGATGCCGGCGATTGCGATGGTTACTCCGGCACCGTTCACTCCTCCTCTGGGTCCCGCAAGCTGGCCCAGGGCTCTGAGCCAGATGATGATATTGGCGAGGCCGGCCAGGGTGGCTAAGGAGCCGGGCAGATCGCGACCACCGAGGAAGGTACGGCCACGGAGGATACCGCTCGAGAAGCAGGTCAGGCCTGCTACTATGAGTGCTAATGTAGTTGGCAGCACCAGTGCGGATCGTCCGCTATATTCATCGAGCGGTGCATGCCATCTAGACCAAACAAGCAGTGCTGTGAGCAGCAGCAGGGCGCCCGCGCCGATCAACACCGGTTTGCTCAAACTGCCGCCTTCGCCACGTACGCCGGCCATAAGGTCGGTGGAGCTTACCCGCCATGCCGCAGCAAGCATCATCACGAAGGTTAGTAGCATGCCGGCACTAGCCGTAAGCAGCAAGCTGGACGGAGCGAGATGTGGCTCGATCTGCACGCCGAATGGCGCGAGGCTTTGTCCAAGTGCGCGTACAAGCAGATAACTGCTGCCGGCGCTTACAAAGGTGCCTAGTACAGCGCCGCACAGATCATAGACCACACCTTCGAGCAGAAACATGATCATGATCTGGTGACGGCGCATGCCAAGTGCCCGCATCGTGGCTAATTCCATGCCCCGGTCGGCAGCCAGGAGGGCAAAGATCAGAAAGATCAGCAGGATGGCAGCAGCGATCGAGAAGATGCCGAGCACTAGGAAGATGGTCGTGATCACCGCCCCATATTCACTGGCCTGGTCGAGCGCGATCTGTTTGATGTCGAGCACGGATAAGGTCGCCACGTTCTGCAAAGCGGTAAAGGTCGTACTCCGGTCGCTGGCATTCGGCAGCATACGGCCCAGGCCAAATAATCGCTGGCGGAGACGGGGTTCCGAGATCAGGCTGATGAAGCGGTCGGTCAGTTCGGGCTGTGCGGCTGCGCTGCGCAAGGCATCGAGTTGCAGTCGAGTTGGGGCGTCTACGATACCCTCGCCCACCAAGATATCCCGTTGCACATCCGGCCGACCAAGAAGCGCGTGCAGTTGCTGGGCGGCGGTGTTGTCCACCAGCAGCTTGCGCAGTTCCACAGTTGCAGCGGCCGAGTGAGCAACGCTATCGGCTCCACCGTGGTTCGCCACCAGCAACTGGTTAACCTGGCCCTCGTGCTGGCTTACACGCTGATATTGCACGAGTGGGACGAGCAGCAGCGGCTCTTCGCCACCTAGACCGCCGTTCTTGACTACCCGCGCAATGTGCACCGTCCAGATGGCGTCATTATGCAGTAGGTCGAGCGGCTCGCCCACTGCCGCATCCAGGGCATCGCTCGCTGCAGCATTCAGGACGACCTGACCCTGCGCCAGCGTTGCGAGGTCCACCGGCTTGCCATCAGTCCCAATGAGTGATCCAAAGGCCAACGGATAATCAGGAGCAATCGCCAACAGGGTGACATTGGATTGCAGTTGTTGGCTACTGCTATGCACCACCGTGACCTGGGTGATAATCACGGGTGCAACACCGCCGATCACCGAGCTGTTATGCAGGGCCTGGATGACACGGTCGCTCTCAGGCTGAGCGAAAAAGTCGGGGTTGGCGATAGCCAGCGCGCCTAAACCCGGTTCGGTTAGGGCCTGTACTTGTTGCCCCAGCCGGACACGGCGTGGACTGCGTGCCACAACTTCATCAACACTGCCTAGACTGCCGGTGATCACACTCCGTAGCGTATATGTAATCGTGTCACCGGTGCCGAAGGCCGTGCCGATCACCGTGGTCGAGAGCATCAGGCCACCGATGATCAGCACGGCGCGTAGTCTCCGCCGGCCGATATTACGGAGACCTAGTTGCCGCAAAATGGGTGCACGCCATGCCACCCCCGCACAACCGAGGAGCAGCACCGCTGTAGTGAGCGCCAACACCCATGTGACCAGGGTGACCGGCCAGTTAAAGAATTGCATCGCTAGCTCGCTGCCCGCAGCTCGCTGGGGACTGTGTCATCCGTCACGATCAGTCCGTCGCGCATGCGAATCAGGCGTTGCGCGTTGCTGGCGACATCGCCCGCGTGCGTCACAATCACGAACGTCTGCCCATGTTCTTGATTGAGTTGGCGCATCAGGGCCATAATCGCCGCAGCGGAGTCACTGTCAAGGTTGCCGGTTGGCTCGTCGGCCCACACGATGGCCGGTTGGTTGACCAGCGCGCGGGCGATCGCTACGCGCTGTTGCTGGCCACCAGAAAGCGCCGATGGTTTGTGGTACATGCGATCCTGCATCCCAACTGCCGCCAGCATTTGCTGCGCACGGGAGCGTGTCTCCGCGCCGCCTCGTCCGCTAATCAACAACGGCATCTCGACATTTTCAAGTGCGTTGAGTGTCGGAAGCAGGTTGAACGACTGGAAGATAAAGCCCGTGACCTGCGCCCGCAGGCGGGCGCGCTGATCGTCGCCAAGCGTGCGCAGGGATCGACCGGCCAACAGCACCTCGCCACCGAAGTCACCTTCCAGACCGGCCAAGCAGTTGAGCAGCGTGGTCTTGCCACAGCCCGACGGACCCATGATCGCCACCAGTTCGCCACGCTCAATCCGCAGATCAATGCCGCGCAACGCCTCGACGATCACCGAGCCTTGATGATACTGCTTGGTTAATCCGCGTGCTTCCACTGCGGTCCCTACCACGCCGTCACGCGCAACGGCTCGCGGCCTATTGAACATTCGGCGCAGCATGGCTCTCCAGAACGTTGAGGACGAGATCGGCAATGCGCGCGTAGCCCGCACTTGATGGGTGAAAGCCATCGCCACTGAGGTAGCCGGGGTGAGCAAGGAGGTCCTCGCCATGACTGTATAGATCAACCAGGCGTGCACCGTGCTTCCCTGCGGCTGCGGCAATCGTTTGGTTCCACGCTCGTACGGTCGCGTCAAGCGTCGTTGGAGCAACGCTGCGAAAGGCGGGCACCGGTCGCAGATCGGGGATATTGAGCACAACGACGATGGGCTGGCTACTCGTCGGAGCAGTTGGGCTTACGCTCCAATGTGCCAGCAGTTCATCTAACTGGGCAGCGAAGGTAGGGAGGGGTACGCCGTCCCGCAGGTCGTTGATGCCGGGCCAGATGCTGACCCAGTGCGGGTGGGCGTCAAGGGCCGGCGGCACTTCCTCGGTCAGCACATCCCGTAACGTCGCGCCACTAATGCCAACATTCAACAGGGAGGCGCTGGGCGGCAGCTTGGCATACACGCGTGGCACCCAACCTTCCTCAGCCGGATGCTCCGTTCCCACGCCCACAGCATCCGAAGCCCCCAGGGCCGCATACACGGGAGGCAGCGAGTGCAGGGGTACTGTGTGCTGCCACCAAATTGTGGCAGCACACAGTACCCCTGCGATCAGCAATGCAGCCCAGAGTTTACGGAGCGTCAAGCTCACAACAATCGCATTCTGCGCATGAGCGGCTGTTGGAGCAGAGAATATGCCAGCACAGGCGGCGTTACTGGCGTTGAGTGATCCAGTGCATCGTCTCGGTTGCTAGCCGGTCGAGTGCTTGTACGGCCATTTGCATGTGCTCCTCGGTTGTATCCTCTTCTTTCGCATGTGACAGACCCCGTAAGCTCTGCACAAATAGCATGACCGTTGGGATACCGGAGCGACTAACCTCGGCGGCGTCGTGGAGTGGACCACTCGGTAGCCGGTGGATTGTGCCCGAGGTCGCGCGGACGGCCGCGTCGGCCAACTCGATCAACTCAGGATTAAACAGGATCGGCTCGATCTGCCAGATGCGCTGCCACGACACCTCGACGTTCTCGTCCTGGGCGAAGCGCTCACTAGCTTGCTTGGCCTCGGCGAGCATAGCAGCCAGAGCATCGGCATGGAGATGGCGTTGGTCGAGCGTTAGGTCGCATTCTCCGACCACCGCAGTGACGATGCCGGGCTTGGTGACGACGCTGCCGACGGTGCAGACGCCGCCATGCCGCTTTGCGATCTCGCGGATCTCCA
Source organism: Herpetosiphonaceae bacterium (assembly GCA_013821605.1). Taxonomy (GTDB): domain Bacteria; phylum Chloroflexota; class Chloroflexia; order Chloroflexales; family Kallotenuaceae; genus JACDGP01. Next base: position 802 of record JACDGP010000103.1, on the reverse strand, counting down.
AGCCAAGCTTGGCCGCTGCCCCAAAGGCATCCCGCCGGCGATCCATCGGGGTGGAGCCGGCATGCGCCGATTGGCCCGTGAAGCGAATGGCATGCCGCTCCACACCATAGGTGCCGAGCACGACGCCGAGCGGTAAGCCCATACTCTCTAGCACGGGTCCTTGCTCGATATGCAGTTCGAGGTAGGCGGCAGCGTTACGCAGTTGTGCGCCGGCTTCGCCGGCCCGATCAAGCTCGACACCGTGCTCTGCGAGCACTTGGGGAAGTGCCAGCCCATCGCGATCGGTTAAGGTGCGTACCGCGTCGGGATTCAAGGTACCGGCGGCAGCGCTTGATCCAAACAAGCTACGACCAAAGCGCGCGCCTTCTTCGTCGGCCCAATCGACCAGTCGTACCGTAACCGGTGGTGTGCCTGCCCCGGCAATGCGGCGCAGCACTTCGAGTCCCGCCACCACGTTCAAGGCCCCGTCAAGCCAGCCACCATTGGGCACCGAGTCGATGTGACCGCCGATCAACAACGTCCGCTCGGACGCACCGCGCAAGGTCGCCCACTGATTACCCGCCTCGTCAACTGTGACCTCGACCGGTAAGGCGGCAAGCTTATCCCGCATCCAACTGCGTGCTCGTATCCAGGTGTCGGTCCAGCAGACGCGCTGTGCGCCGTTTGTATCGCCGGTAAGGGCGCGCAACTCCTTTAGTTCGGCAATGGTGCGTTGCGGTTGGAGCGCCGTTGTAGTAGCCTCGTTCGCCATAACACTCTCCCGGGGTACAGCAGACAGGCCGTGATTATAGCATCCATGTCC
>JACDGP010000102.1 GCA_013821605.1 Herpetosiphonaceae bacterium | reverse complement strand
ATGTGCCAGCGTCCCGACGCGACCCAGGTCGCCGGCTATACGACCTGGCAGCGCTTGGGCCGGCAGGTGAAGCAGGGCGAGCACGGGATCGCGATCCTGGCACCGCGTCCGTACCGGATGACCGAGAGCAACGAGCAGACCGGTGAGGAAGCCGTGACCCGTCAGGGCTGCGCCTTTCGGACCGCATTTGTCTTCGATATCGGGCAAACGGAAGGCTCCGAGCTCCCAATCTTGGAGCTCGCCACCTTGACTGGCGACGACGGCGACGACCTGTACGCCGCGCTATTCCATTTTGCTCAAGACGAAGGGTTGACTGTCACGAACCACGATCCGCGCACCACTGGCGACGACAACCACAGCAGCTACAAGGGCTACTACAACCGCGCCCAGCAGCTGATCTTTGTCAAGCGCAACGCCCCGACCCAGATGCTCAAGACGCTGATTCACGAGCTGGCCCATCACCTTGACGAGGACCTGATCACGAGCCCACGCCAGGAGCAGGAAACGGTAGCCGAGGCGACTGCGTTCGTCGTTGCAGCCCACGCCGACATCGACACCAGCGCCTACAGCTTCCCGTACGTGGCGCACTGGACCAGACGACAGGACGGTTTCGCGCTGATCAAGAAGGTGATGGGCAAGGTCCAACGCATCGCTCATCACTTGATCGACGCGCTGGAAAGCGGGACCGGCGATGACCCCGTGCCCATGCCCTTCGATCCAAAGGTGGGCGGCATCAACCCAGACACCGGCAGCTATGACACGCCGACCGACCCGTTTGCCCCGATCAGTCTACCCACCCCACAACCCCTGCTTCCCGCCGCCTAATCACCTCATCGTGGGACCGCGGGCCCGGCTAGTGGTCCCACCAAGGAGTATGCGATGTCCACGATGATGAACGACGCGATGCAGAGCGCAACCTTGGGGGCAACCTTAGAGCAGGAACCGAGCGACGACTCGGCCGATTTCCTGGCACTGGTGGACGAGCTCTGCCTGGTGGAGCAGCTTGATCAGCGCGAAGCAAGCTGGCTGGCCGCCGACCTTACGACGGAATTGTTGGTCTACAGTGCGAACTGGGACAGCATGGCGTTCCTGGCCGGCAATCCCGACGGTCTGCCGCTGCTGGGTCAGCCAGTGCCGGCTCCGTCCCCCACGACGGAGGCCATGGCTGAGCACGCTCCGAATGCGCTTGGCGAGGCCCCGGTTGATGATGCGTGGTACCTGGAAAACCGTGCCGCCATTGCTGAGCAGACCAGACAGCGACGAGCACGTGCATCGTCGCGTGTGGCGATGCATCGTGGACGTGCTGCTCGCGCCGGCGTCGTGAATACGTTGACGACCGAGGAATGGCTAGCGATCCTGCGGCTGGCGCGTGGCGTCTGCCACTATTGCGAGCGCCAGGTGGGGAGTGCGCAACTCACGCTCGATCACGTGGTACCGATCTCCCGGGGTGGGGCCAATACGGCAGAGAATGTGGTGCCGGCGTGCTTTCCTTGTAATGCCCGCAAATCACGGCACCTCGTTGATGAAATCCCGGTCGTCACGGTGCAGGTGGTGGATGATTTGGCGCTGAGGCTGCAACGCGGCAGCCAAGCAATCCTGCTCCTCCGGAGCCAGGTGGCTGCGCTGATCGACGAACTGCAGAGCTATTGTTTGTAACGTACGTGCCGGTTGCACCTGCGGAGCGATCTACATAGGATGCAGGTGCAGCCGTTCCCCTGGCTCTGGGCGTTCAAGTAGCATAAGTTCTTCAGTTTCCTGACTAGGTTCATGAGCTTGTCGATCATCAGGTAGGAGAACTAGCTATCGGCCCTAGTCAAAGCAAATTGTTAAATTGTTGTGGATGTTGACCCGTCTGGTATACTCATGACACAACGCATTTAAGTCTATCCAAACCATCTAACCCCCCAGAAATGTGAAACAACGTGGTTTCAAGACAGTATGCTCGTGATGACCTCGGCAATCCTCCTGCGCATCCATTCACCTATACGATTCGTTGCGGCATGCCGGCCATCGAATGGTTGATGACGAATAGCCTGAACTCGCACGGCTTTCGACAAGAAGCTCCTGCATCCATCCTTGTGCTCGTCGATGCGCCGCAGGGCTCCGCTTTACGGGAGTTGGAACACATGGACAGTTCGGGACGTCTGGTTATCGTGACAACCCATAATCCATGTCCAGAATACTGGGAGGACCTCTGGAGCTTGGAGCCAGCAATTCTCCTCGTCGGCGATAGCCTAGGGGTCGAGTTACATGATGCGATCAGGCGAGCCGCATACGGCGAACGCTACCGCTTGACGCCGGATTATATGATGGTGCTCGCACCCCAAGAGCGTCTGACGCTCCGGTGTATTGCGCGTGGCTGGTCGATTGAGCGGATTGCAGAAGTACGTGGTGTAGCACTAAAGACCGTTAGTAATTCGCTCACTGCCATATATGTAAAGCTCAAGCTACCGGACCGGTCTGCAGCGATGTTGTATTACTGGGGTCGCCTCGACCTGCTCGATTGAACTGTCTATACCTTACAGCATCACTCCCAGCGGGAAAATTTCCCGAAATATTGGGACTTTTTCCCTTGTATTAAGGCGTAATCATGGTGTAAGATGTGATTCAGCTAAACGTTTAGTACTACCCCCCATCGAATCGCCAACTCAGGACTAATCTCCTCGCTCCCTTTTAGAATTACGTAGTTAAGCGTAATTTTGAGCCAAGAATGAGCGTGATCATAGTGTCCCGAGTGGTATCTTGCGATAAGGAGTTTAGGATGAAACACATGCATCAACGGGTTACACCTGTCGTTCGCGTCCGTAAGGTTGTGGCAGTACTTGTATCCCTCGTAGTCGTATCCATTTTCGCTGCTACATTCCCACTAGCACAACCAATCCTCGCACAGCCAAAACCAACACCTGCGCCGTCAAAACCAACACCTACGCAGCCAAAAAGCCGCCCCGGACCCAATACAGTTGGTAATAATTGTAAAATCCCTACTCCACCCGCTCCTTATACCTATAATGACCCCGTTACACACACCACACAGATCAACGTAACGGCTTCATTTTACTGCGTTTCGACCACTACCATTAATTTCCAATGTGTCGGGGGTGTGGCATATATGACTCGTACATGTGTTCCCAGTCCGATTAATGCTTTTAGACAAGGCCCGAGCTTTACGGCTCAAGCAGGAGTCACTTACTCCCTTAGCACGCAGAGCCAAGGAACTGTATGCCCTGGCAACTATAGTGGAAATAATGCGCTAATAACATACTTTAACCTCAATTCAAATGGGGACGGGACGTTCTACAATACCTCTGCCCGCACTAACTTTACCTGCTAAGCTAGACCTTAGCTTCTCCATTATCCCAGAGTAGGGCAAGGAGCGGTTAGCCAGGGACAATGCTCAGATAGCCCAAGGGTATGAGCGGCAAGTTTGTACCGAGGCGTACAATCCAGCCTTGACATACATCTAGCCTTGTTCGCCGCAATGCTGAAAATCAGCTTGCGGCGCAACACGAGTTGGGGCTACGCGACAGCCAGATTTCCTCCTACCACTTGTAATCTCGGATACCACTGGCTAAACATGAAAAGCTTCTCTCATCATGAGGAATAATGCACCTGTCGTGATGCCAGAGGAGCTTTCCTTGCGTTCGCTTAGCGTACTGCATATGTGGGTTAAGCACAAAACACTCATATACACCTACAATTCCTCCCCAAACCGTCGACTCGTACGCTGGAACACATAGGCACCAATAACGAGAATAATAAGGGACGTAAGCAGCGTCCGGAAGACGCCGTCAAGTGCAGGGAGACTGGGTGGACGCGGGAGAGCTTCACCGGTAACAGCACGACCATAGAGGACATCGCGGTAGAAATCGATGAGTGAGGCCATCGGATTGAGCCAGCGTACAGCTCTAGCAGCATCGACGTTGCCACGAGTAATTCCTTCGAGTGAAAAGAAGACGGGTGTGATGAAAATCCAAAGCTGTATAAAGATATCAACAATGTGAGTCGTGTCACGAAAGAAAACTGCCATCGATGATAAGAGAAGAGCTATACCAATGAGAAAAATCGTCTGTATGACGAGCAAAACTGGTACATATAAAAATGTCCAACTTACTCGCATATGACCTACGGTTATCATCTGGAACATGAACATGACGAAAAACATCACTGGTAGAGCTAATAAGTAGTTGACGAGATTGGAAATGACTGAAGCAATCGGCAAGATAGCCCTTGGAAAATACACTTTCTTAACAAGATGTGCATTATCTAGTATAGCCCGCATTCCACCACTTACAGCCGTCACTGCATAATTCCACGGGAGCAGTGCGACTATCAAAAAGACTGGGAATTGAGGAATACTGTTGCGGAGTAACAGACCGAAGACGGCCCAGAAGATCAGCATCGTGAGGAGTGGATTGATCAACGACCAAAAATAGCCAAGAAGCGAGTTTTTGTAACGGGCCTTGAGATCCCGGCTCACGAAGTTGCGAACCATCTCGCGGTAGTTCCATAGCTCAGTCAGTGCTGGCATAATCCCAACACGCCGATCAATAACTACCGTAACGATCCCCCCCAACAAGCCTGCAAGCCCTGCCAGGATGACCTTCAGGACTGTGTGATTGGAGAGAACAATTGAAGTTATGGCGCGTGTCCGCACATACGCAGGATTGTTGGTCTCGGGTTTGTACTGGGTGTCGTAGGTGCGATACATATACAGTGTGAAATCTCGCACTGCCTGTTGAGCAGCACGTGCACCGCGTTGCAACTCCTGGGCTTTTTTTTGTGCTTGAGGAACAGTCGTCTGCTGGATCGAAAGCTCAGCCCTATACAAGTCCCATCCTTTGAGCTCATCTAATACTTCCAAACTACGGGTAAGGGCAAACCGTTCGTCAGGAGCAAGGTGCGCCAGTGAGCGATCCATAGCATTTGGTGCTACGGCGCCAAATGCACCGCTATTAAGCATCGGTCGCAAAATCCCTGTTTCCTCAGGCTGCGTTGGCACATCATTGACCCTCGCCCATAGATATTGACTCAATACCTCCTGCAATACCCTATCGCCAACAACGGTATACATTCGGCGCGCCAGACCAGCAGCAGCGTCGTTCGCAAGTGATTGAGCTTCTTTCCCAGTGCGCGCAGTCGCGATCACAGTAATAGCATCTTTGCCCGAACGTACCCAAGTGAGGCCACTTACACGGCTCCCAAGGTCCGGATACTTTAAGGTAAGGAGCTGACCGATCTGGTCTTCACGCGCGCGCAAGGCATCTGTAATCTGCGTCTGAACAGTCAGGTCAGACCAAAGAGCTGTCGCATATTGGATGCGAGCCTGAGCTTGATACAGTTGGGGCGTATTGAGTACAGAGGGTAGTGTAATCGATACTGCTGCGAATATGGCCATGAGGATAAAGAGGAGATGATAGAGGCGCAGGCGACTTGGAGCTACCTTCCCACTTACCCATCCAGTTGATGTTATATATGCCACAAGTTACCCTCCAATATTTAGAACCCGTAAAAGTATAACTTCCCTACGGTCAGTAATCTGTCTGATGCCCCGTATCGCTGCGCTCACATGGGCGCTTTCCTATGGTAGTGCGCGTTTTTGTTTTGTTGGCAGGGCGAGCCTAGCAAGTTGTCAAATCGGAGATTCAAAATGGCCCCCACCTCCAGTGTTTAACCACTCGGGCGGTGCAGGGGTGTGTTCCATTTTGCCCGTTGGGTGACTTAACCTGCTCCACCTTCGGGTGCCAACAAAACGAAAAACCATGCCTGCTATTTGGGGGACGTGCGGCGGAGCGACGGGAGGCACTGTGCGTGCGGCATCCACTGCGTGGAGGCTAAACATGCTTTGTGCTGGCATCACCCGTTGAACCATCCATCGCCGGTAGGAGAGCTCTCCACTCACGTGCACACGGCCCCAAGCAATCCCATGCTGATCAGCATTCCTCCGGCGGCATCGCTCGCAGTGCAACCAGCTGATCTGTGGGGACAGGCACACGCTCTGCCTCCCAGTATCCGCGCACCAGAGCGAGCACCTGCCGGCCTTCGGATGAGGACTCCAGGTGCTCGATGATGGCCTGGAGCGCCGGACCCGTTACCCGCTCAGCGATGAGGTCAAAGGCCTGCGGCGGGGTCAAGCCGGCCCGAAGGAGCGCCGCATAGCCATAGTAATCATCGAGTCGCAGGAGGTCAGGCAACATCTTGACGATTCTCTGGATCTAGGCCGGCGTCACTTCCGGGAGCGGCCGGCGTGCGCTTTTTGGTGGCCGCCCACCGAGGGGACGCGGCTTGTCGCGCCACGCGTCGAGCTCAGCTTGTGTGAACGCCCATTGCTTACCGACCCGCTGACCGATCCCCTGTTTGGTGAGCAGGCGCACAGCTTGCGGCGTGACGTTGAGATAGGCGGCCGCCTCACTGGTCGACATTAAGGATGTATGTTTTCTATCCATACCGCCAGTATAACACGCTCAAAAGGATACTTGCGAGCAAGATAGAAACCGTAACGAAATCTTAACTATTATATACTTGCGATATAGCAAGAAACATGCTATACTGTACCTATCAAAAGCAGACGGGTTAGGCGCTACGAACACCCAACCCGCCCTCGTCACAAACGGAGATCCGCCGCCATGACTGACCAGATCGTACCCACCGCCGCGCCCGCTGTCAACCCTTCACGTGCCATGACCCACGTCGCCTACCTCCGCGACGAATGGCAGATCGCCCAGAACGAGTCCAACCGCCTCCGCACCGCGATTGACGATGCGACCGGCGAGGACAAAGCCACCGCCGAGCGCGCCTGGGAACTCGCCTCCCAACGTGAGTTTGTCGCCTACTGGGAGTACAAAGAGGCGTACCGCGAGGAAGCCAACTCTGATCTTCCCCGCTGGCAAGCCACCGCCGACACCACGACCAGCCCCACGGTCAAGCACGCCTACACGTTCCTCGTTGAGAGCACCGTGAGTGCCCAGGAAGCCTACGAGGACCACATGGGGTGGTTGCTCGAACAGCACGACGCTGCGATCAAGGCAGCGACCAGCACCCCCGACGCGCCGATCCCGTTTCTGCTTACCCCGACCGCCGTCCCCGACAACGAATACCTCCCCTTCTAGGTTCAACCAGCCACAGTGGGCGGGCCAACCCTGCCCTAGCCGAAGGAGGACCACCGCCATGCTGACACCCATACACATTGGGGATTTGCCGAGCGACCAGCGCGAAGAACTGCGGAGCTTACTTGCTACGTACCAAGCGGCCAAAGCCGAGGAAGCGAGCGCCGCCGCTATCGCAGCGGGCATCAAGGAGCGCATTGACGCGGCTATGACCTACTACGACCTCATCATCACTGACGAGCTAGAGCTTGCCCGCGTGCAGCCCGCCGAGATGAAATCGTTTGACGCCAAAGCCGTACGCGCCCTGATTTTCGTGTTACGCGAGACGGCCAACGACGACACCGCCGACGCGATCCAGGAGTGCGAGCGCAGCACGATCCGCTCAGGCTACCTCAGGATCGGCCCCGGCAAGCCCGCCAGGAAACCCGCCGAGCAGCCCGCCGAGACGACCCACTAACGACAGAGCGGAGGCCCGCCGCCCGCCGACCAAAGGACGGCAGCCCACCTTATCACCACTTGGAGGACCATCATGAGCAAGGATTTGAATCGCGTGGAAGTGATCGGACGGCTTGGAGCAGACCCCGAAATCAAGTACACCCAGGAAGGCAAGCCAGTTGCGACCCTGAACATCGCGACCGGGCGGCAATGGAAGGGCGAGGGCGGCGAGCTCAAGGAGCAGACCGAGTGGCATCGCTGCACCCTTTGGGGAGGGCTCGCGGAACTGACCGGGCAGTACCTGCGCAAAGGCAACCGGGTGTACCTGGAAGGCCGCTTGAAAACGTCCAAGTGGGAGGATGAGCAGGGCACAACCCGGTACACCACTGAGATTGTCGTCAACGACCTGATCATGCTGGGCAGCAGCAAGGACGCCCCCGCAGGCGAACCAGAGAACGCCGGCAGTGGTGAGGAGGAGCAGTCCCCCGCACCCAGTCCGGCCCCGGCCCGTCGCAGCAGCGGCAAGCGTCGCGCCGCCGTGACGGAGGATATCGCCCTGTAACCGTCGAAGAAGCGGCCCGCCAGTGGTGACACACTGACGGGCCAACGCACACGGGAGAGCACCGATGCAAGCAAAGACTTTACTACAGCCGTGCAAGCTCACGAGCGAGCAGGCGCGGACCAATGGGCAGAAGGGTGGACGGACCACCGTCGAGCGTTACGGCACCGCGCATATGCAGCGCACCGGGCAGAAGGGTGGACGGACGACCGTCGCCCGCTATGGCCGAGACTACATGCAGCGCACCGGGCGCAAGGGTGGATACATCACAAAGAAGCGCTACGGGCAACGCTTCTACCGGACGAACGGGCGCAAGGGACTGGAGGCCATGATCGCCCGGCACTGGGGTGGAAACCGTGGGCGGGCGTTGCAACGCTTGACCGAACTGGGCTTAATGGCTCAGGACCCCCACCCGGAAAATGGCGCATGGCAGTTCCCAAAGCGAGACGGCGAGCCGTGGTAGCGACACTGCTCGCGGAGCGCACCCTGACCAGAGAAATGGAGGGCCGGCCCGACCGGCCCCACCCCGCGCAGAGCGTAGCACATGAGAGGAACCACGAACATGCCTATCCACCCACGCACGACCCCCCACATGGAACAGGTCATCACGACCCTGGGCCGGCTTTACGGCGTCAACGTCGAGCAACCCGGCGCTGTCCTGAAACTGGAATTACCGAGCTATATGCCACTCGTGATCGAGCGCTTGACGAAGGAGAGCCTGAGCGTCACCCATTACCGCATGAAAGACAGCCCGCTTGATGACACCATTGCCGATCCTGATGTCGAGTTTTTCATCAGCGAGGGCGGCTGGCTGCCGGTCGCAATCCAGCAGCCGGAGATCGCGATCCTGGGGCAGATCCTGGGCGGCTACAACTCTTATGCGTTCCTGGAGCGAGGCGGCAGCGTCACAGTCCTTGACCCAGCGGGGCAGGCCGCCTTAGCCGAGTTTGTGGAGCTGTGGGCCGACAATCTCCGGCATCAGGGCTGGACAACCCGCGCAAGTGTGGTGTATCGCCAGCCGCTCGAGGCCGAGGAGCAGCCCGCAGCGCCGACCACATCACCGCCCACCACCTAGCAAGACCAGCGGCGCGGCAGCCCGGGCCGCCGCGCCAGATGAACCGACCGCCAGGTCTACGCCTGGCCGACTAAGGAGCAGCACGAAGATGAGTACCACCATGATCCGCTCAACGCCCATTGTTCCGCGTGTCCTCATCATCGGGGACCGGCAACACCCGTACCGCTTGCCCGAGCTCGAGCGCTATGCGACGCAGTACGCCACGCCCACAACGGTGCGGCTGTTTGGCCGCGCCAATGTGATGCAGCAGCACTGCTACTGCCTCCCTAGCGAGGCGAGTTGGCAGACGACCCAAACGATGTACGCCGCCTTTCAAGCTGGATTGACCGCGCTGGCCGACGAGCTACGCCGGCTCGGACGCTACCCTGAGCGGCTTGCCGAAGCGGGAGGGATCAAAGCTCATCCAGAATCGCTGACCGCCACCGTCATCAGTTGTGACGATCCCTCGAGGCATGCCTCCTTCTGGTGGGGCCAGAGCCAGAACCACGGCGTGCCCCACTGTGTCCGGGTCCCGGTCGAGCGCCACACATCCAAAATGCTGGGCCTCAGCGTTGGCGGTCTGCATAGCCAATATGATTACACGGTCTGTCCAGACGACGCGGCCTTCGAGGACGTGGCGCGGCTGGAGGAGGCAGCACGTAGGGCAGCCGTGACGTGGGAGGTCCACCTTGATCGGCTTGGCACATATGCGACGGCGGTCGCGGATGGACGCTATGCGCCGCTGCTCTATGCGATCCAGCCGTCATTGTTTGGGTAGGCACCAGGTCAACGGTCAGCGTGCTGGAACCGGGGGCCTCACAAGCTCTTTGACCAAAGGCCGGATCAAACGATCGGCCTTTGGTGTTGTATGCCCTGATTAGAAATGGTCAATTGATGAGTAGAGAGCGCGTGGGTCAGCAAAGATGGCATTCAGTTGGACATCCGTGAAATCGGGATGGATGGTACGTGCTAGGAGTTGCCCAGTCTCTGCTCGCGTGTGGAGCGTCTCCCCGAAGAGTGCTGCGAGTGCCTGCCCGATCTGGGGCTCGTACGACAGGTTCACGAGCCCGGCGAGGGGACTGTTGCGCTGGACAGCCTCCTGCACCACCCGCGTCAGGAGTTCTGGCACAACAGCACTGTCGTCTGGCAACATGGCAAGCTCCCGCACGACAAACCCCACATCGTAGAAGTTCGCCATGGCATAGCCGCGTAAGGCGTGATCGCTTGACGACTGGTGGGCCACAAGAATCACCAACCCTTCGGCCGTGATCCAGTGGCTGACGCGGATAGCCGCGTAGCGTTGCCAATAGTCGGCATCTCGAGCGACGGTCAACGGGCGGGTAGCATTATAGGCGTGCGCGACCACCCCGAGACGCTCCCAACCATCTGGTTCCACACGTGGATCGTAGGGACAGATGGTATACGCATGTGTACCTGGTGGCGGACTACCCAGGATGGTCCCTTGGCGCCAACGCTCTGGAAACGAGCGCCACCCGTACCGTTCATAGAGCGGTCGACCTTCACCACTGGCCAGGAGCAGGGACCATGCACATCCATCATGGCGCAGCGCGTCGAGCGCCAATTCAATCAACCGTCCAGCATGGCCCTGGCGGCGCGCCTCGGCGCGTGTCGCGACCGGATCGACTTCTCCGACGCGGCGCGGTGTCCCATCGACGTCCCGTCGGAGGGACACGAGGTAATGCAACGTCGAGAGCACGGTGCCGTCTTCAGCGACCGCGACATAGGTCCGTGTGTGGGCCAGCGGATCGCTTCTAAAGCGTGCTTGTTCATAGTGATAGGGAACATTAAACACCTCACTCCAGAGGGTGAGGACGGCGACTTCCTCGTTAGACTGCATCAGACGATACGTAGTAGACATGGAGTAACTCCTCTGTGCGTATGTACTCGTTCGAACGTCGTGGCACCGACACTGTACTTCTGCTATGAAGCACGATGACGGCACACGTCAACGACTTGGACCACCCCCTCTTTAAGGATGCAGCACGAGACTCCTACCGGTGTGCTATCAGGAGGACCATGTGGGTCGCAAGGGCATACAAGCGCAGTGTGGGAGCGGAATGCAGCAGCTAGCAGCTACTGTCGCTGGCTGCTGGGTATAGACGCAGTTCTCCGGGAAAGCCGGGTGGTGCGTGCGGGGAGGATGGAACGCTACGACGATGTGCTACGGAACGAGGTCCCCGCGACAAAACCATCCATGACCCAGGCCAAGGGCGCTCTGTATACCGAAGCTGTTCATGGTGGTCTCCTTGCGTTTAGTAGTACCCGTAGCTGCGATGGATATACTAAGCAGTATATGGCGACAGTGTAGCACCGATCCTACACCGTGACTAACGATGCGAAATACGATATCTGGCATGCATCCCGCTCGTGAGAGCGCGCAGAGCATGCCGACGTGAAGGTCAACTGCACGTGGGGTGCGGGTGTACGACCGGTGGTTGCAGATGAACACGGCTAACCATGCTGTTTGGGGACGTACTAGCCCCTCACCCATCGCGGCAAGCAGTCGCTTGGTTAGTTCCAAGCGTTCGAACCATCCTCTATAATTAGAATATGCAGCAGAGGAGGCGCAGGTGATGGATGAAGAACTGTTAGCCACGTTCGGCCCAGATGATGATATTAATGCAGCGACCGCAGCGCGGCTGGCCAAGGTGGGTCCGGATCGTATGACAGACCTCGCCAAAGCGGGCCGGATTCCGAGCCGGAAAGTCGGGTATGCCCGTATCTTCCGTGTTGCAGATGTGGTGGCTTGGGCGACATCGCCGGCGCGCAAACCCGGTGGTCGATTTACGGGGACATCCCACTATCCACCCCGGAGGAAAAAGAACGATGGTGTGGCCCGGGCAACGTCCGAGGAGCGTAAGCCTGCTCGTTCCGTGACGCGGAGCTCGCACTATCCACCCCGGAAGAAAAAGCAAGCGGAGGCAACGTAATCGCTCGCCTCGAATGTTGGTGGAGCTATGACTGTTCGTGTGGATGGATCGGCCATGATCACCCTGGCACTTGGGCTGCCGGTCGGATGGATGGCGACGGTCAATGCCATTCTGGTCCACGACGAGTACGTCGTCGAGCGGATGCGCATGGATGAGGGGACGGCGGAGCTCACGCTTGTTGACCAGCGCACTGGGAAGCGCGTGTTACTGCGACTGGGACCAGCGATCCCGCCAACGGACCCATAGAGCAGGCAGTACAGGTGGCAGAACGAAAGGAACAACGAGTGAACCGCGTTGCCTATGATATGCTAGCGGCCGAGGTCGTCCACGCGTTGTGTGACGAAGCCTCGGACTTTGGATGGGAGGTGTTCGGCTGGGAACGCTATGCCGAGCTTGTTCCTCAACGCTCCGTCGCCGGCGAGCCGGCCGAGCTAGTAATCCGGGCCATCCGGTCCTTGCCCGCGCCGCGCTTTCGGTCCGACTATCCGTGGATGTATGACCTTCGCCTTGCCCTCGACACGAATGCGTCACCCGCCGACGTCGTTTGTCGGGCACTTCCCCTGATTCGCACGCTCTGGGCGCGGGCGGCACGGACCTAACTGCGCAAACGCACGGTCGCCAGCTGCCCCTTGATCGCGCCATCCTCGCTGCCCTCAGCCGGTTGTATACTTGGCTCCGTACTGACCTTGATAGGTTATGACGACGAGGATGGCTTGCCACGGCGGAAGAGCAGCATCGGGATGATGGAGGCTCACGGTCTGCTTGAGGTCGAGACACCGGTGCATCTTCGAGCCTGACGACCGTGGCGGACGTTGGTGCTCATGGGTGCGGAGTGAACCGACGTGGGCGAGCATGAGCAAGGAAGGAGACGCGTATGCCTCCCAAAACGTGGGAACACATAGGCTTCGTTGCCCCAGTCATGCAAATACACTGCCACACGGTGAGCAATGTCAACGTTGAGATCGACTTCGCGCACACCGCCTACGAGCCAGCACAACGGGTGTTTAGGTCATCTCATTACCGACAACTGGACCGCGCACACGATGCCTTCTGAGCGAAGTGTTCGCTTCAGTGGTAGGTCGTATTATCAAATCGTAGTACATGCGATCCAGTTCTGCTCAAGATACAGAACTCGTCCCGTTTCTGACAGACGAGTTCCTACCCCTCTCCTTCTCGAAACTAGAGCTGCCTACTGCTGCTCAAATATGCTCAGTTCACTCTTGATCTGCTGATGCAGTCTCCAGTACCACGTCGGCTCAAAGCCCCCACCTGCCTGATTGCTCAGGGCTTGCAGATAGCGCCCCAGGATATCAAAGGTCTCGACCAGGGCAGCGGCGATGGCTTGTAATGCCTACTTCTCTCATCCGCTCCTGTTTTTAGAACAGATCTACGAAGGAGGCATCACAAGTCCCGCAGTTCGTCGCGCCGTCGCGTTACGCGGCACCTCCCAGTACTTGGAGCGCTTCCCGGACGTTGTTCACCAGCGGAACTGGTGCGGGCCAAAGTCCGCGTCGTAATAGGGGACCGTCGCCCGCCCGGGAGCGGCCACTTCATCGATGCGCTTGCGGTCCGCATCGGTGACCGTCATGTCCACCGCGCAGAGGTTATCCTCAAGCTGCTCCATCGTGCGTGGACCGACAATCGGGCTCGTGATACCCGGCTGTTGGGCGCACCACGCCAGGGCGAACTGGCTGGCCGAGCAGTCCTTCTCCTGCGCGATGGCCTGGACGACGTCGAGCACGTCGAACGCCGCGTCGGTAAAGTGCTTCTGGTTCCACTCGCTATCGTCCTTGAACCGGCCCTCGGCGCGCGCTTCGCCCCGGCTGTATTTGCCGGTGAGAAAGCCACCTGCGAGCGGCGACCAGGGGAGCAGCGCCAGGCCATACGTCTGTGCGAGCGGCACAAGCTCGCGCTCGATGCGCCGATCGAGCAGATGATACGGCGGCTGCTCGCAGACCATGCGATTGAGCCCGAGCTCCTTCGACATCCACAGCGACTCAAGCACCTGCCAGGCGGCGTAGGTACTGGTGCCAATGTAGCGCACTTTCCCGGCACGGATGAGGTCATCGAGCGCACGGAGCGTCTCGTCCATCGGCTCCTGCGAGCTCGGACGGTGGATCTGGTACAGGTCAATGTAGTCGGTCTGCAGCCGGCGGAGTGACGCGTCGCACTGCTCAATAATGTGGCGCCGGTTGTTGCCTTGCGCATTCGGGTCATCATCGGCCATCGTGCCATGCACTTTGGTGGCGAGCACGATCTGCGCGCGCTTGCCGTTCCGCTTGAGGGCCTTCCCGACCACCTCCTCGCTGCGCCCACGGCTATACACATTCGCCGTGTCCAGAAAGTTGATCCCGGCGTCGATGGCCCGGTCAATAATGTCCATGGACGGCACCTCATCGGTCTTGCCGCCAAACATCATGCAACCTAGGCAAAGGGGGCTGACCTTGGCGCCGGTGCGCCCGAGACTTCGATACTCCATGTACTGGGTCTCCCGTCACTAGCGGTCCCTCTTCGGACAGGCACAAGGCGCTGTCGGACGTGTCGGACGCCTGAGGGCTGGTACGTTCTGAGCAAGCCATGCACCATGGCCTGCATGTGCAGGCTATGACGTTGGGAAGCCTCAGTCTACGTGGTACGGTCACGTCAACGAAAGCACCAAAAGATGGCAACAATTGGCGGATCGTGGCTCATTGGGGCGGGTCGTCCTGGCGCTTTGCTCCATCCGTTCTAACACAACGACGGGTGACCGCAGGAGCGAGGGCAGCGGCGAGCGAACCGGTAAACGTCCCGAGTGTTCGGCGATTGTGCTGCGCGGTCCGCTCCGTCTGCCGGCATCCTGCCCGCCGCCCGCGCTCTCCTCCTCGTCTTTCCCGCAGCGCAGCTGCATCGAGATTTCGACGCAGCGCAATGCAGAAAAATAAAAAAGAACAAAGAACAATGGCAAACAAGACGAGCGAGCGGCGGCACTGGCGGCGAAAAGCACCAAGCGTGAGAGACAGGAGGGCGGGGCGGAGGAGCACCCGGCTGTCTAGGATAGACATGTTACTCACGTCGCTCCTCAGCTGCATCAGCCGCCAAGGACGCCTGCCGCCGTTCTGCCGTCCGCGCATCCATCCACTCTTGGATCGCCTGGAGCACGCCTGCGGCAATCCGTCCCGGTCGTTCCCCGATCCCTGTCATCGCCACAAGGCCTCCCGCTGCTGTATCACGTGGATCAACCTCGATGACCTTGGTGCCCCGCACCACCGGCACTCCGTCATGCGTTAGCCCGCGGAGCCGGCCGGAAAGCGGTGCTGAGAGTGCTACCGGGTCAATGGAGCCAACCACCTCGCCAGCCTGGACCGCGTCGCCAATGCGGTGTTCCGTGTGAAACAGACCGTCGACCGGCGCGTACACCAGTCGCTCCCGCCCGTGGCCGCCCAGCGAGCGCGGCTCGCCCGCCAGAGGTTGCGTTGGTCCATGGCTGATGACTTGGCCGAGATCCGGACCCCAGCTCGTTTCGACCGCCCGATCGACCGTGTCGCCGGCCACGAAGTTCGGCCCGAGGCCGATCGTGAGTGCGGCCAGTCCTCGTTGCACCTCAGGTTGCGACCGCTTGCGCATCCGTGCATCGACCAGGACGTCCGGCTGCAGCGCTGCTACCAGCAGATCGAATGGCACGACGACGACCAGTAGTATGCCAGTGGCAAGGAGCACACCGAGATCAGGAAGGTGGTCGAGGCGTCGGGCGGCAACACCCTCCAAGGTAGCCTGGCCGTCAAAGATGGCATCGGTAAAGGCCATGCCGCGTCGCGTCGTTGCAGGTTGTGGTTGATCGTGCAGCACGACCACATAGCCCGCGCCCAACAGGCCGTGCGCAACCGCCGACCCCACATCGCCACTGCCTCGGACAAGGACCCGGTACTGGTTCTTTGGCTGATCTGTCATTGCAATCATCGTTTGCTTCAAACGTGCCGATGGGAACGTCAGGCGTTCCCCTGCTCCACCCTTCGATGCCTTGATTGACAATTCCTGACCACAGCCTCACAATCATCCGTACAGTAGTCATCTTATAACTACCTGGAGGATCATAGCGGCAATGAGTCCCATGATCAAACTGCCGTTGACGCTGGAGTATGCACTGCTTGGCTTTCTCGCGCAGCAGCCGATGCACGCCTATGAAATCCATCAGCGTCTGCAGGAGACGGGTGAGCTCGGCCTCGTCTGGCACCTCAAGCAGAGCCAGCTCTACGCCCTGCTTGGGCGGCTGGAGGAGGCCGGCAACATGACGACCGTGACCGAGCCGCAGGGAACACGTCCTCCACGCAAGATGCTGCATCTCACAGCGAGCGGTCGAGCGGCTTTTGGACGATGGCTCCGTACCCCCGTCGCGCATGGGCGCGACTTTCGGCAGGAGTTTTTGGCCAAACTCTACTTTGCGCAGCAGAATGATGCGTTCACCGTTGTGACCCTGCTTGCCGAGCAGCGCACGGCCTGCCAGGAGTGGGTAGCCGAGCTTCACTCGCAGACAGCGACGACCTCAGCGGACCAGACCTACGATTGGCTGGTCCTCCAATTCCGGATCGGTCAGATAGAGGCAATTCTCGTCTGGCTTGACACCTGCGAACTGACACTTGCCGTGCTCGTGTCGACATGACATCACACGAGAGTACACCATTATACTGAGCGACCTGCAGAAGGATAAAGACGCGATTACCTCGATAAGGCCGCGATGGCACAACACATAATCCCGCAGCCACGCGCACGCACACCGACGACCAGGGCAGGGCGACCGGTGCGGCGGCAGCTGCCGCTGGCCAGCCTGCCACTGCTCCTTTTTTTGGTCGTGCCGCTGCTGGCGCTGGTGCTGCGTGTAGCGCCGGCCGCGCTGCTCGCGCACCTCGTGGACCGCACGGTCGCGCAAGCGATTGGTCTGAGCATCAGTACGACGCTGACCAGTACGCTGCTGACGCTGGTCACGGGTACACCGGTCGCCTATCTGTTGGCACGCCGCCGCTTTCGTGGCCATGGCGCGCTTGACACCCTGCTCGACCTGCCGATGGTGCTGCCGCCAGCAGTGGCCGGCATTGCCCTGCTGATCGCCTTCGGGCGACAGGGGTTGCTGGGACGCTACCTCAAGGATGCGGGCATCGAGATCGCCTTCACTGGGGTAGCGGTCGTGCTGGCGCAAACATTTGTCGCGGCACCGTTCTATGTTAAAGCAGCAGCGACCGGCTTTAGCGGCATCGAGCGCGAGCTTGAGCTGGCGGCAGCCATCGATGGGGCCGGGCCGCTGCGCATCTTCCAGGCCATTACGTTGCCACTGGCCTGGCCGGTGCTCTTGGGCGGGCTCGTCATGACCTGGGCACGAGCTCTGGGCGAGTTCGGAGCAACGATCATCTTCGCCGGCAACTTTCCGGGCCGTACGCAGACGATGCCGCTGGCAATCTATATTGGCTTCGAACTCGACTTCGACGTGGCCCTGACGTTGGCCGTGCTGTTGCTCGCGAGCTCGTTTGCGGTGCTCTTTGTGGTGAAATATATGCTAGGGCGGCCCGCGCGGGTGGCCTGAGGTATGGGAGCGCATCCACGATGACTGAGCGTGACACGGTATCACTGCCCGAAGCTACTCCAGCACCCCACTGGCTCACGCGCGGCGTCCTGAGCATCGGCATCGCCAGCTTCCTCGCGGATGTCGGCCACGAAATCCCCACAGCACTGCTCCCGGGGCTGCTTGTGGGCACGCTGGGCGCTCCTGCGGCGGCCCTCGGCGTGATTGAGGGCATTGCGGACGGTGCCGCTGGCCTCGCGCGCTTGGCTGGAGGGGCCCTGGCCGATGATCCCGAGCGGCGGCGGTCGGCGGCAGTCGGCGGCTACACGAGTACCGCCGTCTTATCAGCCCTACTCGGCCTGGCGGGGTCGGTCTGGCAGGTGGGAGTGCTGCGGGGCAGTGCCTGGCTAGCACGCGGGTTACGGGTGCCGGCGCGCAATGCCTTGCTCGCCGATGTTGTCCCACCGGCAGCCTACGGCCGGGCCTATGGCTTCGAGCGGGCGATGGATAACCTGGGTGCCATCGGGGGGCCGCTTCTGGCGCTCGCGCTCGTTGCCTGGCTGAGCGTCCGCACCGCGATCCTCCTTTCGGTCATTCCCGGACTCCTGGCGGCCGGTGCGATTCTGTATGCTGCCCGCCAGACGATTCAGGCCGTACCTCGCCCTCGCCAGCCGCTGCGCCTGCAGGTACGGCCGGTGCTGCGCGGCCAGTTGGGACGATTGCTGCTCGGCATCGCCGCCTTTGAGGTCGGCAATGTGGCCGCGACCCTGCTGATCTTGCGCGCCACGACGCTCCTCTCCCCCGGTGTGGGGGCCGCACGGGCAACACAACTGGCGCTCGCACTGTATGTCGCCTACAACATCGCCGCGACGCTCGTGAGTATTCCGGCCGGACGCGTTGGCGACCGGCGCGGACCACGACCCGTTCTCCTGGTGGGGGTCGTGGCCTTCCTGGTGGCGCACCTGGGTTTTGCTCTCACCACGGCAAGCATCCCGCTCCTGGCACTCTGGTTTGTCAGCGCCGGCATCGCGATTGGCTGCGTTGAGACGGCTCAGCATGCCGCGGTGGCCGCTCTGGCACCCGTGGCCGTGCGGGGGTCAGCCTTCGGCGTGCTGGCGGCTATCCAGGGCTTTGGCAACCTCGCGGCCAGTGCCGTGGCCGGCCTGCTCTGGTCGCTGGTCTCAGCCCAGGCCGCATTTCTCTACCTGGCGCTCTGGATGGTCCTCGCCTTCGTGGGTCTTGCCCGCGCGACGGCCTCGTGACCATGTACGTTGGAAGGACGGTGCAGCTGGAAATACGCGGAGCGGACGTTGGCCTGAACCAGAGCCAAAGCGTCCTGCAACGCCTGTCGTGGCTCGTATATTATTCAAGTACGTCAGGGTGGTGGTGAGAGCGGTGTCGTGGGTGCGGCGCTGACCGCGTCAGGTAGATTGCTCCCCGCCACTCGAGAGCGAGACAAGTCCGAACCGTATCGAGTGGGTGTGACCACGCATCACGAGCAAAGACGAAATGCTCGCTCAGGCGGTTGCGTCAGGATTCGGTCCCAAAGATTCAATGATGACCAATGAAGCCGACCCTGACCTCCTTATGATCTTGAGGTTACGCTGACATCAGACCGTTCATGAGCGCCGTCCACCGGGCGCAGAACGCCTGTCGTTGCTCAGCTAACGGGGGAACACGTTCGCCCATCCTTCGGCGGACACGGAAAAAGTGCCGCTGCTCGTCGAAGGCCCGACAGAAGCGCGAGGCCGACTCAACACTCTCGAAGCCGCGTGTCGGATAATAGCGCTGTTTGATGCCGCGATGATCCTGCTCAATGCGATTGTTTAGATACTTATTGCAACGATGCGTCACTTCCCCACCGAGCGTCTCCCGAATCGCACGCGGATACGAGTCATGGCCATTGGTTGTCACACGCTCTGGCGTCTGCTCCGCCACGTCTAGCGCTCGGCGGAAAAAGCGCTTGGCCGCGTCCATGTCGCGCTTCTCACTGAGCATGGAGTCAACCAGATTGCCGTCACGATCGATGGCCCGGTAGAGGTACTTCCATACCCCGCGTACTTTGATGTACGTCTCATCGGCATGCCAGGAGCGGCCAACCCGTCCTTTGCGCTTGGACCGAAGATGATCCGCCAGGAGTGAAGCGAACCGTGCTTCCCACTCGCGAACAGCCTCGTGCGTAAACTCAAAGCCCCGCTCCAGGAACATTTCGGCAAGGTCCCGGAGGCTCAGTTTGTAGCGTAGGCGCCAGATGACGACCAGGAGCACGATATCCGTCGGAACCTCAAGATAGTTATAAGGAGTACCAGTGCGCTCGTTGAACTGACGGCGACACACGGCACAGTGAAAGATGCGATAGCCAAGCTGGGTTGTCTTCATCAACTCGCGTGTTGTGGTAGCAGCGCAGTGCGGGCAGTTCATCCAAGCCTCCTTGTCACGGCCAATTCAGAGCCGCCAAGGATACCAGAGAAATTGGCGTCCATCGATGCCGAAACTGAATCCTGACGCAACCGCTGGGTACAGCTAGCCGTAGGCTAGTGGGCTGATGACGACCAGTAACTGAACGGGATAGCCCAATGTCTGCTCGCATGCCTGTTGAACCAAGCCCGCATAGCGCTGCTCGACTTCTTGTCGCACGAAAATGTTGGGTGTCCCAAGGACCACTATCTCGCCATCAAGTTCAAGCAGCTTGTTTGGCTTAAGCCATGTTTCCCAGTCAGAGGATGAGACCCGTCCCGCCAACTCTGCCTGGATGATCTGCCAGGTCTGCTGAAGTGAGCTACTCGTGGACAATGGCTCATTGCCGGGAACGACGGCAACAGTGGGAGTTTCCGGATCTGGAAGGAGGGGCACCGTGTTGAGGCGGTCTGCGGCTTTAGTGCGTAGACCACTGATCATAGTCCAAGTTGCAGCAGCGACATGCAGTAAGGAGGCTGGAGCACCGTCGAGCAGGGGATCGGCGAGCACGGCTTCCGGATGCGCCGGAGCATGCAACGCTACCAGCTCGACTAAATGCCGGGCAACAGCGGGCTCGAGTGTTATGAGCAGGTTGCCGACGCTGTCATGCGCAGCTAACAGCTCCGCCGCAGGTTGAGCTTGATGGGTGTTTTTGTTACCGTCAGGGCAAGGGTAGCGTACGTTGGGGCAATAGTCCCGTACGAGCTGTCGCCACCGTCCAGCGTGCTTCAAGGTCTGCCAGAAACGCTGTTCGCGTGTGCCGAAACCGATACTGTTTGAGCTG
>JACDGP010000101.1 GCA_013821605.1 Herpetosiphonaceae bacterium | reverse complement strand
GCCTTCGGGTTGACGCGGTCATTTGATCCTGATGATCCGGTATGGCACACGTACGTGCAAGGCCTCGGGAGCACGGTCAATGCGCTAGATTGGACCGAACAGTTCTTTCTAACCCATTTCCGGCCATGGGGTTCGCTCGATCCCTTTGGGTGCTTTCGTTATAACTATGAGATGGAGACGGCGACCATCCGCATTCATTTCGCAGCGGGGGATACAAGCAGGAGTAGTGTGCTCAGCAAGGAGTATGTGGCGGAGCGGATGGCAGAACTACAGAGCATGTTTGGCACCATCCGGCAGCGGCATCCTGAGGCGAGGCGGGTACGAGGCAATTCATGGCTTTATAACATCGAGGCCTACCGACGGCTGTACCCACCAGCGTTCAGCGCGGTGCTCTCACCGGCGGGCTATGAATTCCAGTTTCTGGCGCTATGGGGGCAGTTTCTCCATCGTACCGGGGAGTTGCGCCAACCAGCTGCCGACGTGTTCTTAGCGTGTGTTGAGCAGCAGACAACAATGGCAGGTGTGGAGCGGTGTTTTCCCTATCAAATGCTGAAGACGGCATGTGATATTCAAGAGTTTTATAGATGGTATGGCGTTTGACTGCAGACACGATGGAAGGAATAGTTGCCAAGCATCAGCTGCCGATTTTTGCCTGACGTGTTCTCGCCCGCATACGCCAGCCGACCGTGATCAGTCCGGCTATCACGAAGAGAACAGCGCCGAGTACCCGCTGCAGGAGATGGAGGCGCTGGGTTATCCGTTGCTGAAACTCCGCAGCATCGTTGACGTGTGGGAAGGGCTGGTCCGCAGGCACTGGGACGTTGAGGAACTTACACAATGGCTCCCAGCCTTGGCTCACCTCATAAACGAGCAAGCGCTCCGGTGGGACGAACTGCTTAACCGCATCATTATGCCGGTTAAACACCTCAATCGCGTATGCTTTGTCAGCGAACCGACCATGGAAGGTGCCTTGCCAAAAGACAACGTCTTGCATGCCAAGGACCGCCCGTAGCATGGGGATGATGTGGCGCATGACCGTTGTGGGAAACGTGAAGCGGACCTGATAGATGGTCTGTAGCGCACTGGCATACCACTTCTCGGGGTCGCGCACGGTCAGAATCACTTTCGCCTCTGGGTACTGCACCATGAGTACGCGGTAGAAAGTACAGCTTGGCCAGTCGACTGTCGCCTGGTAGCCGACGAAGAGCGCATCCCAATTCACGGGCTGGCCGAGAGCGGCCCCACGCCAGATTTTTGCGTCGGCGGGGTGCGCAAAGACCTCGGTCATGTGGTAGCACTTATCGAACCCTAAGGCTTCAAGGGCGGCTTTAAGCGATGCTGTTCCGGTGCGACCGAAGCCGGCACCAATCACCCGTATCGTCACGGCTAGCTCCTTCGTTTGCCCATTCAATATACCCTAATAGTGCAAGATATCAACGACAATCGTTAAGCAGAATTTAAGCTATGCGCAGCGCCATTTAACACCATTTCGACGTCCTACCACTTACACTATAGGTCGATAGTGAGTTGATTTAGGAAACGTCAATGGCTAACGTCGTCCGAACGATAAGAAAGTTTTTTGTGTCTGGCTTTGTGGTGTTTACGTTTGTGGCATATGCCCTCCATGAACGCGTCGTCCACTCCACCGCGCCCGTGAGTGGCAGTGGGCCGGAACAGACTGCCATCGCACTGGTAGTGCCCTCGCCGACGCAGCTGGTACCTGCGACACCCGTGCCAAGTGCCACAGAAATACCGGTACCCGCTACAGTTGTGCCCGTGCCGACCACGACAGAAACACTGGTACCCACCGCCCCTGAGGTTGCTCCAACGACAGCAGTAGCCTCACCCACAGATGCTCCGGTACCGACGCCAACTGCTGTTCCTGTGCCGACCGATACGCCCGCACCAACTACAGCACCACAGGTAGCAGGTAGCCAGTATAAGGATGGGGAATATACCGGCTCGGTGGCCGACGCTTATTATGGCAATCTGCAAGTCAAGGCGGTGATCCAGAAGGGCAAAATCGCCAACGTCGAGTTCTTAGATTACCCCCATGATCGTCGAACCTCGCAACGCATCAATTCACAGGCGATGCCATATCTACAAGAGGAGGCGATTCAGGTCCAGAATGCGAATGTTGATATTATCTCCGGCGCAACGCTAACCAGTCAGGCGTTTGTCGAGTCGCTCCAAGCGGCGCTCAATAGTGCGAAGAGCTGATCGTGAAAGAAACACGCATTCTGATGGGCATGCCGGTCACGGTTGAAGTGGCCGACGCCGGGGTGACGGCAGCGAGCCTTGAGGTAGTGTTCGGATATTTCCGCTATGTTGATGGGAAGTTTAGTACGTATCAGGACAACAGTGAGATCAGCTTGATCAATCAGGGCGCACTCCCAGTTGAGCAGGCGAGCATGGATATGCGGACAATATTCGCACTGGCAGAACAAACCAAACAGGCAACTAACGGATACTTTGATATCAGACGTAACGGGATCTATGATCCTTCTGGCGTGGTCAAGGGTTGGGCGATCGCCCACGCTGCCGGCATGTTGCGACAAGCAGGCTTCAAAAACTATTATGTCGATGCTGGCGGCGATATCCAAGCCGCCGGGAAAAACAGTCACGGCCAGGATTGGCGGGTAGGTATTCGCAATCCCTTTAACATGCAGGAGATCGTGAAAGTCCTCCACGTGAGCGAATGCGGCGTCGCAACGTCAGGGACATATGTGCGGGGGCAGCATATCTACAGTCCGAAGAACGATGCAGAGTCCTTGAAGGAGATCGTAAGCTTAACCGTGGTTGCTCCCGACATTTATGATGCTGACCGCTTTGCCACGGCCGCGTTTGCGATGGGCACGACCGGCATTCTGTTCATCGAGCAGCTGGCGGGCTGCGAGGGCTATATGATCAATGCTCAGGGACGCGCGACCTTCACCAGTGGCTTTGCAAGGTACATTTACCATGACTAACTTCGTTGATACGCTATTGAACCGGATTACGATGTACCGGTTGGCACTGTACTATCTGATCTTTTTACTGGCAGTGGCGCTGCTTTTCTCGTTTACCGGCGTTTTGCCCTATGATCCATATGCGCTGTTGTTTTCGGTTGGCTTTTTGATTGCCGCCTGCTGGATTACCAATACCATCTTTGCCAAGAGCTTTGGTGTGCCAGCCAATACCGAGTCGATCTATATTTCTGCGCTGATCCTGGCTCTAATCATTACGCCGATCCAGGCAACCCACGACCTGTGGTTTCTCGGTTGGGCCGCCGTGTGGGCGATGGCCTCGAAATATATCCTGGCGATCAAAGGCAAGCACCTGTTTAATCCGGTGGCCTTTGCAGTGGCATTGACCTATCTGACGATCAACCAGTCTGCCAGTTGGTGGGTTGGGAATGCGCCGATGTTGCCGTTTGTCTTGGTCGGCGGCTTGCTGGTCGTTCGCAAAATCAGAAGATGGGAACTCATTTGGAGCTTCTTATTAGCGGCAGCAGCAACGGTACTCGTGTTTAGCCTGATCAACCGCGAGAACGTCATCACGGCAATGGAAAAAACTGCCGTGTATTCGCCGCTCGTGTTTTTCGCTGCTATTATTCTCACTGAGCCATTGACGATGCCAACCACCCGACGCTGGCGGCTGTTCTACGGTGCATTGATCGGCCTGCTCAGCGTACCCCAGTTCCATATCGGCGCGCTGTATGTGACGCCCGAACTGGCGATCCTGGCCGGCAATGTGTTCTCGTTTATCGTTAGTCCGAAAACAGCGCTCGTCCTGAAACTCAAAGAGAAGATTCAGCTGGCACCCGATATTTATGACTTCATTTTTGTGCCCAACCGCAAGCTGGCCTTTGCGCCTGGGCAGTATATGGAGTGGACGTTGGGCCATGACGAGCCAGACACGCGCGGCAACCGGCGCTACTTTACGCTCGCATCTTCGCCGACGGAAGACCAGCTGCGCTTAGGCGTTAAGTTTTCGCGTAATTCGAGCACGTTTAAACAAGCGTTGCTTGAGATGGACCAGCAGCACGAAATCGTGGCCCAACAAATTGCGGGCGATTTCGTCTTGCCCAACGATCCCGAGCAGAAGTGTGTATTCCTGGCCGGCGGCATCGGTATTACGCCGTTCCGGAGCATGATTAAGTACTTGCTGGATATGCAGCAGCGGCGCGAGATCGTGCTGTTTTATGCAAATCGTAGCATCAACGAAATTGTGTATAAGGATGTGCTCCATCGAGCGCAGTTAGCGCTAGGCATCAAAACGATCTATACGATCACCGATCCGCAGAACGTGCCGGCGGGCTGGAAAGGGCAGAGCGGCCACATCACGGCGCAGATGATCAAGGACGCCGTCCCGGATTACCGCCAGTGTGTTTTCTACATTTCGGGGCCGCAACGGATGGTGGATGAGACCCAAGCGGTCCTACGCGAGCTACAGATCAAGGGGAGTCAGATAAAAACGGATTATTTCGCGGGGCTTGCTGGATGACGCTGGTGCTGATCATCGATGACGACCAACGACTGACTGAGCCAATGCAATACCAGCTGGAAGCGCTGGGGTATGACGTGGTGGTCGCACATGATGGCCTCCTTGGACTACGCCTTGCGCGGAGTGACAAGCCGGATGTGCTGGTGCTGGATATTATGCTGCCGGGGCTGGATGGTTGGCAGGTCTGCCAGGAGGTACGGCAGTTTTCGCAGGTGCCGATCATCATGCTGACGGCCCTGGGGATGGAGGTTGATCGTATTCGCGGGTTGGAGCTCGGAGCCGACGACTACTTAACGAAACCGTTTTCGTTTGGGGAATTGGCAGCACATATTAAGTCGATCCTGCGGCGTGTGCAGTGGGATCAGAGTCTGCTGCCAGATAGCCAACTGACTATCGGAGAGGTCGCGCTGAATCTAGCTGCCCACCGGGCATTTAAAGACGGCGTAGAGTTGACACTACGCAACAAGGAATACGAACTGTTGTCGCTGTTAATGCAGCAGGCCGGGAAAGTGTTGACCCGCGAGGCATTGTTTAATCAAATCTGGGGTACAGACTGGTTCGGCGATACGCGCTCGCTGGACGTCCATGTACGCTGGCTGCGGCAAAAAATCGAGGATGATGCGTCGCTGCCGCGCTATATTCAAACGGTCCGCAATGTTGGCTATCGGTTCGCAACAACCGAGGAAGTGGGAGCGTGAAATTTTTTAAGTCGCTGCGCGGACAATTAACGGCAGCGATCGGGACGGTCCTGGCGCTCGGACTAGGACTGCTGTTAATCGTGGCGGGGCATCAGATGTCACAGATGACGATGGAAGCCTTTATCCATGAGCAGCAGGTGACGGCACTTGTCCTGGCGAATACAGTTCCCGAATCATTGGAAGTGCCCCAAGTACAAAGCCTTTTATCGGCGTGGACGACGCCACGCGACCGACAGCACGATGGTTTTGCGCCCGACACGCATATCAGCTTGTTTGGTGCGGGCGGTAGTCGGATCGCCAGTAGCGCCGGTTCGGTTTCGGTGGGTGCTGTTGGCGAGTTGCGTGGCGCCCTCTCAGGGCAGATCGTCAGCGACATCGTGAGGGGACGGTTGTATACGGCCGTACCGGTTACGCATGATGGGCGAAGCATTTTGGGCGTACTCCAAGTCGACTCATCACTCGATTCCGTCCAAGATCGCTTGTTGGAGCGCTGGATCGCTTTAATCGGTGCGACCATCGCAGCACTCTTCCTAGCCTTTGCAATCGCGTTGTGGCTGGCGCGCCAGCTCACACGACCGCTCGCCGAGCTCCAAGGGGTTGCCCAACAAATGTCGGAAGGACAGCTTGATGCGCGGGTCGAACTTGATGATACCATCAATGAGTTGGCGTCGCTGGGAACCATGTTCAATCATATGGCGGGACGCATCGAGAGCATGATGCAAGAGCAACGTGACTTCGTGGCCAATGCTTCGCATGAGCTACGTTCCCCGCTCGCAGCGATGAAGCTGCGTGCAGAAGCCCTAGCATGTGAGATGGTCAAAGGCAATCGCGCTCGGCAGTATGCGACGGAGATCAACGATGAGGTGAGTCAACTTGCGCAGCTCGTGAACGATCTGTTGCAGCTGTCGCGAGCAGAAAGCGGGGCATTCACGCCACCGGAACAGCCGGTGGGGGTGATGGATGAACTGCAAAGCTGTATCCGAACGGCCCAACCACGACTGGCACTGCGGCAACAGCGGCTGGAGACACAGATCGCGGAAGATATTCCGGACGTGTATATTCATCCGCAGGATCTTGGGCTTATGGTGGGGAACTTGCTCGACAATGCATCGAAATATTCGCCGGATGGTGCAACAATCAACCTGAGTGCAACGTGGAATAGCCAGAGGCTGGAGATAGCGATCCGTGATAGGGGCGAGGGCATTCCGCCAGAGGATTTACCGCGCATTAGCGAACGGTTTTTCCGCGTTGACCGTGCACACACACGCAATATTCCAGGTGTTGGACTAGGACTCGCCTTGGTGTCGGCCGTCGCGCGGCAGTATAGTGGCATACTGCGCATCGAAAGCAGTGGTATTCCGGGTGAGGGCACGCTGGCCTATCTTGAACTACCGGTACGAGCGGCAGAGCCGTGGTGCCTGGATACCAACCAGAACATGATGCAAGCACGATAGGCAAGTAGGTTCGCGGGCCGCAAGGGACAAACAGCAAACCCACGCACTATCAGACGAGAGCGGGGCAGCTTAAAGGGGCATCTACATGTCACGGATTTTGTTGCTCCATGCCTCAGTAGGCATGGGTCATCACCGGGCCGCCGTCGGTATCGCACGGGCACTTAAACAAGTGCCCGGAATCACGGTGGAGGTTGAAGATACCTTAGACCATGCCCGTGAACTCTTCCGCACCGCCTATGCCGGCTCGTACCTGCGCATCGCCGATCAAACGCCACAGCTGTGGAGCGAGATCTACGCACGTACAGATCGCCGCTTTCCACTTCTCGGGCTGGTCAACGCGATCCGTATGGTTACGACAATGATCGGCGTACGCGGCCTAGCAGCGCTACTCCAGCGGACACAACCCGATGCCATTATATGTACACACTTTTTGCCGCTAGAAGTGCTAGGACCGCTGCGCCATATCGGCCAGGCACCCCCCTTGTACGGCGTGCTGACCGATTACCGCGCGCATCACTTCTGGGCCTGCCAGGGTGTTGATGGGTACTTTGTCCCGACCGTCGAAACGCGAGAGCAATTGGTCACAGCTGGACTGCCGGAGGCCACCGTCCACGTAACCGGTATTCCCATCGATCCGGCCATCGCGGTGCCGCTTGACCAGAAAAGCGCACGGCAATCACTCGCGCTGGCCCCCGACGAGCCGGTGGTACTCATCAATGGGAGCGGTCTTGCGCCCGCACGCGTCAAAGAGATTGTTGTCGAGTTGCTGTCGCGCCAGATGCCGGGAACGCTGGTAGTTGCAACCGGACGCAATCACCAGCTTACTGCGCTACTTGCGGATATGGTGGGCACAACTGCCACCGAGCTTCGTGTACTTGGCCCACAACCAAGTCTCGATCCATTGATCGCCGCGAGCGATGTCGTCATGGGCAAGGCGGGTGGGCTGACTGTTAGCGAGGTACTGGCACGGGGCGTACCGCTGATCGTGCTGACACCAGTGCCGGGCCAGGAGGCCTGGAACGCTAGACATGTGGTCGAGGCAGGAGCCGGGGTTTGCGAGTCGCAAACCCCGGAGGTGGCGGAAGTCGTTGTGCAAATCCTCCAGGACCAATCACGACGGCAGAGGATGGCGCGCGCAGCCAAAGCCGCCGGGCAGCCCGCAGCTGCCGCTGCTATTGCTGGTTATGTGCTAGAGGAGCTTCGCCACGAGTATATGCCGTTGCGTCTCCGCTCGGTCGTGCCAGCATGAGACTTAGCACCGAACTTGAAACAGCTATTGGCAACAAGGGCGAGCAGGGACGGGGACGGACAGTAGCCGCTATCCTCATTGTGCTCGTGATGTTGGTGCTGTTGTACCGCAACCGGGCGGAGCTGCTCCAGGGAATCGCGTTGGCACGCACGGCGCGGCCCTTCTGGCTGCTGGCGGCGTTCGCCACTACGATGTTCAGCTATTTAATCAGTTCGCAGGTCTTTCGGATGGTTTTGCAGTCGCTGGGACATCGCTCGGGCGTGGTGCGGCTGTGGGGAACCGCCGTTACGGCCATCGTGATTAGCCAGGCGATTCCGGCAGGGGCTGTCGGCAGCTACGCCTTTCTAATGGCGAGCTTCAAACGACGAGGCGTTCCGGCTGCGCAGGCAGCGGCAATCGCGGCATATGAGGCGTTGAGCTACGTCGGAGCCATGCTCTTGATCGCGAGCTTTAGCCTGGTCTACCTTGGCGCACATGCCTTGTCGGCTGGAGGGAGTACGCGCTCCCCCCTGACCACGCTCATGGCTGGTTTGATCGCGCTGTCTCTACTTGGTATCGTCGCTTTCATCCTCACACGGAGTGAGGCGACGCTAACGCGGGGCCTCCAGGCTATCGCCACCACCTTGACACGGCTCACAGGACGGGGCGGCGCAGCATCCTGGATTCCGACCCTGGTGAAGGAGTTCTTGAATGCCCGGCAACTGGTCGTTACGCACACGCGGATGCTTGGGCTGCTGGTCGTCATCCAGCTGCTCGCCCTCAGCGGCCATAGCCTCGCGCTCTTGCTCGTGCTCAAAAGCCTGGGTGTCACAACCAACTTCGAGGTTGCACTGACAGCCTTTGGCTTCGCACTTATTACCAGCACGGTCAACGTATTACCTGGCGGCGGCGGGACCGTAGAAACGGTGCTAGCAACGGTTTTGACGCGGCTGGCAATTGGTCCTGAGGCGATTCCGGTCAGTATTTTGTTTCGCCTCTTGAATTTTTGGGCACTGCTGCCACTAGCATTCGCCGGCTACCGCTGGCTGATGCGAAGGAAGCAGCATGCGAGTCGGCCCTTATTTGTTGAGATGGGGGTCGAGGGCGTCGCGCAAGCCGTCACCGACGAAGGAAAAGCTCAGCATGGTGGTGGCAATCAGTAAGGTCGGAAACAGGCCGAGGTGCCAGTATACGCGGATATAGGAGTTGGCGTCGGCCACCATTTTGCCCCAACTGGGGAGAGGATCATTAATACCAAGCCCCAGGAAGCTTAGGCTGGCCTCGGTAAAGATGGCAGATGGAATGCCGAGCGTCACGGCAACGATGAGCGGTGCCAGGGCGTTCGGTAGCAAGTGGCGGGTCGCGATCTGAAAGGGGGACGTGCCAATGGAGCGCGCGGCCAGAACATAATCTTTCTCGCGCAGTGTCAGGAATTGGGCGCGTGTCAATCGACACAGATCGATCCAGCCCACTAGCGCAATGGCCAAAATGACATTTCTGAGTCCCCCACCGAAGACCGAGATCAAAAACAGTGCGAACAGGATGCCGGGAATGGCCGTCAGCACTTCGACGCAGCGCATGATCAGATAATCGACCCAGCCGCCGAGCAATCCGGCCAGCATCCCCAGGCTAACGCCGATCAGTACAGCAATGGCCTGAACTGAAAAGCCGACGATCATCGAGATGCGCGCGCCGTAGATCAGGCGACTGAGAAAGTCACGACCGACGCTATCGGTGCCGAGCAGGTGTTGGCGGTTGGGGAACTGGAGGGCATCACCGATCACGGAGTAGTCATAGGATGCCGGTGCAATGACATTGGCGAAGATGGCAGTCAAAATAAGGGCGACAGCGACCACAAGGGCAGCGACTGCGAGCTTGTTCTTGAAAAAACGCCGCCGAGCGTCGCGCCACAGACTGGCCTCGCCTTTACGCTGTACGTCGGAGGCCACGCGCGCCGGGGTGTTAGCGACTGTACTCATTATTAGTCTCCGTACAGCCGGACACGCGGGTCCACGACCGTATACAGAATATCGCTGAGCAAATACGTAGCGCTCCATAGCAACGCCACCAGCAACATAGTCGCCATGAGCATGGGGTAATCACGCAGGTAAATACTCGAAACAAAGAATTTGCCAAGGCCGGGGACACGAAAGATCACCTCGACGAAAATCGTGCCGGTCACAAGATTGGGCACTTGCGGGCCGAGGATCGTGATCAGTGGAATAAGTGCATTCTTAAGCGCATGGCGCATGATCACGCGTCGCCCACTCAGCCCCTTGGCGTGCGCCGTACGAATATAGTCAGCGCGCATGACCTCGATCAAACTCGAGCGTGTGTAGCGCGCAGCTAACGCCATGGGACCAAGGCCCAGTGCGGTCACAGGCATGATCCAGGTCTTCCAGCCGCCCCAGCCGCCGGTCGGGAGCCAGCGCAAACGGACCGAGAATAGGAGCAACAGCCAGGTCGCAATGACAAAATTGGGCACCGTTAGGCCCAGCGTGGAAACAAAAGTGGTCACGTAGTCGATCCAGGTATTCTGCTTGACGGCGGCGATGATACCGAGCAAGATACCCAGCGGCAAGGCTATGAGGATGGTTAACCCTCCCAGCCGTAGGCTCACGGGCCAAGTACGGCCAATCGTTTGGAGGACTGTCTCGGTCGGGTTTTGGAACGAAATGCCAAAGTCACCATGGAGTGCGCTGCCCATATAGCGCAGGTATTGGATGTAGAGCGGACGATCCAGGCCGTATTTGCGCAGGATATTAGCTCTGGCAGCCGGGGGGAGGGGCGACTTTTCTTCGTCGAATGGGCCACCGGGAATGGAATGCATCAGCAAAAATGCGACGATCGAGACCGCAATGAAGACGCCGATAAGACCGATGACGCGGCCAAGAAGATAGCGTGCCATAGACTTCCCCCAAGGTAGCAGGCTAGATAACAGGATGGGAGGAGCAACAGATGTTTTTTGCTCCTCCCATTGAGCCGGTAACTCACCTCAAGCGCTACTGTGGAACAGACTTCCGATAGTTGGTTACATCCTTGGACACATACATTGAGCTAGGCAGGGTGCTGAACGAGGTGAAGCCGGGCCAATGTATGGCCGCCTTACCGTTTTGATCCGGTTCGAGTTCAGTACCCTTCAGATACGGACGGTACAGATCACCCGGTGTACGGTGGTAAATGAAGACACTGCCAACGTCGGAGACGAGTAGCTTCTCGGCATCCTGAAACATTTTGGTCCGTTCTTGAGGATCGCCGGTGAAGGCTGACGCCTTGTTGTACAGGTCATCGAACTGCTTGTTGTTCCAGTTGTGGCGACCACCGCTCTTGAAGACACCAAGCATATTGGCGGGGTCAAGGAAATCCATGCCATAGTCGACCAGACCGAACTGAATCTGGGTCGGTTTAGCATTCATAGCATCCGTGAATGTCTTATTCTCTTTGTTCGAGACGTCGACGTCGATGCCCAGATTCTGTTTGATCGAGGCTGCGATAGCCTGAGCCATGGCCTGGCGCACGGGCGCCTCATTGCGCAGCCAGAGTGTGAGCTTGGGGAAGCCCTTGCCGCCTGGGTAACCAGCATCAGCCAACAATTTCTGCGCTGCAGCTGGATCGTAGTTCTGGATGCCTTTCAGCGCTTCAGAATTGGCAGCCGGGAAGCCAGGCATTAAGAAGGAATAGGCCGGGAGACCCTGGGTCGGCTTGATGATGCTCTTGATCAGCCCATCGCGATCGATCACATGGCTAAAGGCTTGGCGTACTTTGAGGTTGTTGAAGGGCGGATTTTGAAAGTCAAAGAACAGGTAATGTGTCCGGAAGTCGCCATAGTGCGGGTGATAATCCTTCTGCAGGTCGAGATCGCTACTCACGATCGTGTTGTCCGCCGGCGAAAGGTTGGGGCCACTCATGAAATCGATCTCATTCGACTGATAGGCAGCAAAATCGGTTGAAGGTGCAGCACCGATACAGATGATCTTCTGGATCATCGGCTTGTTCGTGCCCTTATACTTCGGGTTGGCCACGTAGACCAGACGCTCGCCTTTTTTCCATTCCTGGAGGATAAACGGTCCGGACGAGACGGAGGTCGCAGGATCGGAATTATAGAGACCACCGTGCGCTTCTAGTGCTTTCTTCTGCATGGTGTCACTATAGAGCATCATTGCGGGAAGGTAAGGGGCGGGTGTCTGAGTCTCGACCTGCAAAGTATGTGCATCCACGGCCTTGAAGCCAAGATCAGTCAGAGGCTTTTTGCCAGCGACAACATCGTCCCAGTTCTTAATAACACCATTGAAGAACCAGGTGAAATCCCAGGCATGCTTGGGATCGGCACCATAGCGGAACGTCGCGACGTAATCATCGGCGGTCACCGGAGTATCATCCGTCCACATCAGGTTAGGATCGAGATGGAACGTCCAGACCAAGCCAGTCGAGTCGACCTCCCATTTAGTTGCAGCACCGGGCTGGAGCTTGAAGTTTTTGTCGAGCCGCACCAGCGAGTCAGAGAGAATATCGCTAATGGCACCGCCACGCTTGTAGACCGACTCGTAAAAGTCGATGGTCGTAAAGTCGGCAGTATTATCGTAATGGGTAACGTAAACCTGCTGCTCTAGTGGTGCTGCATCAGCAGGCAATTGGACGGCTGCAGGAGCAGCGCCGGAGGCTTGCGTAGCTGCTGATGTTGCAGCGGGGGCTTCTGTGGCTGCTGACGTTGCAGCAGGTGCCTCTGTGGTAGCTGCTGCTGATGTCATAGCCGATGCTGCCGTTGCAGCCGAAGCCGAGGTAGCTCCAGTGGCTTGAGTAGCTTCTGCAGTGGTTGGAGCAGCTTGCGGAGTGGTATTGGATGCACTCGGGACAGCGGGTGCTGTTCCGCCGCATGCTGATAGGAACAACGTGAAAACGACGAGCAACGTAGTGATGGACCAAATACGATGGCGAATCATGGACGTGGGCCTCCTCTTAGAACCAGAACAGGGGCGTGCGGTTTTGGATTGTGGCACACACGGGTAGGTCGATAGATCGCTGAAAGCGTCGTGTCGAGCAACCGGCGGTGGACGTAGGCTGTACCTCCTTAACTCTTTACCTGGATGATGAGATAACGTATGCGTGGTATACGTTCAGGTAACGGCCAACCACGCTGGAAAATAGCTAAGCGGCGACGGAAGTACGCGCTTGAGCCAAATGTGTTAGTAGGCGATGAATTGATATTAACATCATCTCCCGGCTGCGTCAACAGGTGTTTGTGCCGGTAGGAGATCGGCCAGGGCTGCTAGGAGGTGCTCGACATCCGCAGGGCCGTTATAGGCCTGGATGGAGACGCGGATAAAGCGCTGATTCTGCCAGGTCATGGTCGGGATTTCGATCCGAAATTCTTCCCAAAGACGACGATGGAGTTCACGGGCATCGCCGGGCGGGAGTGGAATGGTACACATTTGGCCCCACCAGTCGGGCGAGTCGGGACAGATCTGAGGCAAGCCGGTCATCAGGCCAATTCGATCACGGGCGACTTGTGCCAATTCATGGCAGGCGGCGCGCACCTGTGGCCAATCGCGCTCGGCTTGGAAATCAATCGCAGCCGGGATGCTGAGGTAGGCTGCCGGGTCGTGGGTACCATTCCAATCAAAGTGGTCATGGAAGCGTGAAGCACCGGGCGTTTCACTTTCCCAGCCGTGGCTCACAACGAGGGGTTCGACGAGGTGCTGCCAGTCAGCGCGAGCATACAGGAAGCCGGCACCTTTGGGTGCACACAACCATTTATGGCAGTTGCCGGTATAAAAGTCTGCACCGAGCGTGTCGAGATGGAGGTCGATTTGCCCAGGCGCGTGCGCACCGTCGATCACGGTCAAAATGCCGGCTGCTCGTGCACGGCGGCAAACTTCCTCCACCGGGAATTTCAAGGCACTGAACGAGGTGATATGACTGATTGAGATCACACGCGTGCGTTCGGTTACGCCCGCCCAGAGCTGCTCCATAAATTCCTCGGGAGTGTGGATGGGCAAGGCCAGAGGCTGATTGATATAACGCGTCCCGCGCTGGCGGCAGACGAAACGCCAGGTCCGATCAACCGCACCGTATTCATGGTTGGTACCCATGATCTCATCACCGGGCTCTAGGGGAAGCGAACGGGCGACAGCGTTAACACCGGAGGTCGCGTTAGGCACGAAGACAAGTGCATCAGCGGAGGTTCCGAGATAGGTTGCTAGGCGGGCACGTGCCGCATGGATTAAATCACCCATCCGCCGACCCAGAAAGTCGACGGGCTGAGCTTCGAGTTCACGCTGCCACTCCTGGTAGACGTTAAAGACTGGGCGCGGACAGGCCCCAAAGCTGCCATGATTGAGAAAGGTGATATCACGCCGGAGCAGAAATTCGTCTGCGTAGGCCGGCAATGTTAAGGTCGAGGCAGTTGTCATACTGAAGTGTCTCTCCTTATAGATTGGTACATCGGATCGTAATATCACGTGCTGCCATGTTGTCGTGGCTAGTGATCGTTTGGGCAATGGCATCGGTCGCACCAAAGGGCCGGTCAAACGGGTAGCCCATCGCGCGAGTATCGGGGTAGCCGCTATCACGTTTGCCACAAAAGCTCATCGAGCCACAGCTCTTGTTGTCTTCGACCTTATCGATCTGCCAGTCAGTCAGCAATACCATGAGGCGGAACTCCATGCCGGCAGCCGTACCGCGTGGCAACAGCAGATTGTATGGCCAGCCACAGTTGCAGTAGCTTTCGGGATCGTTGGGGAGGTCAGCATGCTCCCGGACCGGCACGGGTGGCTTGACGGCCGGCTTGCGGATTACCGATGAAAGCGCGGCGGGCCGAAAGATAACGGTGCGCTTGCTAGCCGGCAAGGTGGAACGGAACTTGTCCATCTCGATCCACATACGTCGCTCTTCGGCCACATGTTTGGCAACCAGGAAGATACGGACCGTTACATCTGTCTCCTGAGCAGCACGGTTCTCGACCCGCAGAAAGTAGAAAAACTCGCGCTGGTCTAGATATGGGATCTGCGCCGTTGTGCCATCGCGCAGCGTGATTGGGCGTTGCAGCATGCTGGTCTCTAGGGTGGCGGTAGTAACGCCACCGGATGAGAAATCTGTGTCCCACTGCGCGCCACCAAACGTCTTAGTGCCATAGCTCTGCCCATTGAAGCTATGTGCCTGCGCCCCGGGAATCTGGTCGCGGAAGCAGAGGATGATATCCCCAGCGTTGCGGATCACGACGTTCGGGGCATCGCTCCAATCGTTCGGCGGCTGCTGTTCTTGCCAGCGGAACGAGAAATCGTCGACATGGCGGTGCCAGCGGTAGAAGACCGGATCGCGGATGGCGGCCTCGGTATAGTACATGACACCAGGTGCAGCATTACCCTGTGGATCGTTGATCACCGACAGCAACACATGGCCCATGCCATGATGATTACCAAAGAGCTGCTGCGAGAACGAGTCGTTGGTTGGCTCGATCGTAGCTCCCAACAAATCGGGCGTGATCGCGGCGTGGTGCGGACCATCCTGAAACGTTCCCCGCTGGATCGCATCGTTCAGCCGCGTCACACTATTCTCCAGTTCAGAAACAGGGTAGTTCCCGATGTCCTGGCGATGGAGGTCGGCTAGGCGTAAATCGGGCTCACGAGGTGAGTACTCACTAGTAGAACTGTTTGGATCGGTTTGGAGACCAATGTCGGGGCTCGGATCATAGCCTTCGGGAATCGGCTGGCCGAAATCGCTCAAGGGCACGACCGGCGCGAGACCTAGGGCAAGGCGCTCGGTATCATAGCGCGCGAGCATCTGTTGGTGCATATACAGAAACAGCTCTCCGGCGCGCTTTTTCAGCGTCTTGTTGCCGTTGCCGTCGGGAACACCTCGCGTGGGATACACAATATGCCAGTGATCATGGTGGTCGTTGGCCCAGGCGTCTTCACGGAACCAGTTGAGGTCGGCTTCGGCCTGCGTTTCGCCGACGCCAAGGGTAGCGGACGGTGCTGAACGCGATGGCAGCACTTTTTCTGGGGCACGCTCTTCGAGCGCCGGAATTTGAAGGTTGATGCCGACCGGGTTATGGGTCAGGAAAACCATCAGGGCATAGCGCACGAGATCAAGCGGCTCAGTTTGGGCAGCCGTATGCGCCTCGTCCAGAACGGTTTGCAACGCATCCTCATTTCCTTTACCGGACGTCAAGCTCATAAAACGGTCTACGAGAGCGATGGCACGTGCTACCTGCTCCGGCACAAACGGCGAAAACCGTTCTGTCGGCGCCGGAGCAAGGCCCAGCACGCCTCCACCTCCTGGGCCATTCTTTAAGAAGTCATCACTGCGCCGTTGTAACTCATCCAGGGTGGGCATCATCTTCTCCATGGCTTGTTCCCCGCCAGCGCAGGGAAATCTAGACAGCAAACGACGAGCCGGACACGTATACGTATAATGAGGGAAAACAAATGTCTGGAGCGAGTGTACACCCAGTTGGGGGAGCGTACAACTTGCTTGCCAGCCACCGGAGAAAGGTCGCCTTGAGGCTAGGGTTTGCCCCATAAAACCTCTCCGGTGACCTCTAGCACAAGCTGCCCGTCTTGGGCGAAGGGTGTTACGAGCGAGCGAACTTCGGCATCGAAGGCGGCGGCAGACTCCGCGCCCATTCGTTCGCGGGATAGGCTACTCATGCCGTGAAAGGACTCAATGTAGGCATCGATGGATTGGGTGAAGACCACCGGCTCAGTAGTTTGCAGACCTTGTTGCTGAAATAATCCGGCTTGTTCGAGAGCTGGGATCATATCGAAGGGTTGGTAGTCTTGGTTGGTGGAGTAGCGACCAATAATGTGCCCTACTCCATCATTCCAGGGTCGCGGTGCTTCTTCAGGCCTGATAATCGCCAGTACGCCATTAGGGGTAAGCAGATCGCGAAAGCGGGGGAGGACAATTTCCCAGTCCATCCAGTGTAGGCTTTGACCTGCCGTGATGAGGGCGTAGGGCGGCACTAATGGTACATCCTCGGCACGACCGAGGATCCAGCGGATGTTGGGATCGTCGCCGCGCGGCAGGAGCTTGCCTTGGTCGATCATGGCTTGAGAGACATCGACGGCATCGATATGATCGACCAGATCGACAAGGTTGCGCGCAATGTCGCCCGTGCCGCAGCCGACATCGAGGACGACGCGTGGCTCGTCGTGAATCAAGTGGGCCAGGAGCGGGAAGGTGGCGGGCGGGCAGGAGCGCCGGTATTGATAGGCCTGAGCCACCATTTGGTCTTGAAAGGCTGCCGCGTAGTGTGGGCCAAGATACGCCGGCTTGAGCTGCATGGGGCCTCCTGTATGTTAGCGTGGTGGAGTACCACGACCTGCCGGGAGCTTGCTAGCCGGCAGG
Source organism: Herpetosiphonaceae bacterium (assembly GCA_013821605.1). Classification (GTDB taxonomy): domain Bacteria; phylum Chloroflexota; class Chloroflexia; order Chloroflexales; family Kallotenuaceae; genus JACDGP01. The sequence continues at coordinate 3,951 of JACDGP010000101.1, read as the reverse complement.
GGTACAGTCGCAGCTTGGTCTAGATGGAATACACCGCTCAAGCGCGAATAAAAGTTGGGGGCATGGCGCGCAAGATCATGCAACTCCCGCTCCTTGAGCCAAAACAACAAACGATGTGACAGTTGGGCGAGTGCTTCGCGCTCCGTATCGAGATAGCCATAGAGCGCGGGCAGAGCGTTGCCCACGTGGGTGAACGATACCACCGGGGCGGGATAGGCTACCGGTGGTAGGCTTTGCAACAGCGCCAATGGATCCGGCGCCGTATTTTGGAGTGAAAGCTCGATCAGCGGCAACGGTAGGAGCGCAGCGCGCAGTTGACGGCTCAGTGCTTGTCGTCGTCGCTCATCCCTGTAGACTGCTATGCACCAAGCACCGTCCGCTACGCGGAGCAGAGTCGTGAGGCGTGATATGCCCCCTGACGCGCGGCGCGCAGGGTGGACCAGCTCACGCCGGCTGTGTATCGTTTGCATTGCCATCTTCGCGCTCCAATACTGACCACAAGGCCGGGTGTGCGTCGCACCAGGACTCGCCGTTCCCATAATCGATCAGACTGCCGTTATACATCAAACGTTGCTCATCCGGATCGCTGAACAACAACCGGTCGTGGTGCCGCTCGCGCAACACCTGTACGTCATGGCGGGTGAGCGGCGTTAGGAGATTCTGACGCAAATCCTTGATCGCTTTTTGTGCATCCGCTGTCGTAATCATGGTCGCATGCTCATCTCGCTCCAGGGCATAGAGTGCTGCACTGCGCATCAAGAAGACCAGCCAGACCGGGATGCCGCCATTGGTTTCTACGATCAACTGCAGCGCTTGGTCTTCAATCAAAGCTGCTTCCATGCGGGCCAGGACTAACTTGCGCATCATGCTTAGGCCATCCGGGTCGGTGCTGTGATCGCTATGTTGCGTCGTGATATTTGGGAGGAAGCATACCTCGGGAAAGCTGAGATGGATCGAGTTGTAATCATCGGTATGGCGCAAGGCGATCGGAAAGGTATAGATCATGGAGCAGGTCGGTGCCGTGATGGTTGGTGCATGGTCACGAAAGATGCTCAGTGCCGACTGCAGATCGACCTTATCTAGCCCTTCCACAACGATTAGTACGCGCGGCTTGCCGTGGGACTCGGCTTGCTCGATCACCCAATTTAGGCGCTGAATCAGTTCGGGCATCTGCAAGTTGATTTGCTCTTTGATCGCCTCGCGGGTCAGCGATGATTGGCGGGCACTAACCTCGACCTGACTTAACAATGCCTTTACCTGCAGACGGACGTCGGCTTCGGCTGCCGCAGGCTGAAACTCGACGCCCGACACGACTTGCTGCCACCAATCACGCAGCTCTTCCCATTGGCGGTGCAGCGGCTGAGCAAGTGGAGACTGCATGAGCTGGTGTTCGATACAGTTGCGTGTTACCTGTGTGCTAATGGCCCGCATGAGGTCTTCGTATTCGAGATTCGTACGACCGGTAATATCGAGCACATTAAAGCCGATTACATGGAAATGGCCTTGAATTTCTTCGGCCAGTTTATTTAACTCGGTCGTCTTGCCGCTCCCACGATGGCCGATCAAGAGCACTTTTTGTGGCTTGTCATATTGGCGGATCAAGGCGATTTTTAGACGTGTGCGAGGCGAGCCAGCGCGCGGCATGAACCATGACCGCAAGGATTGACCGCTTAGCGGTTCCTTTGGATCAAAGAAACGCAGAACCTGCTCGACATTAATAGCGCGCATCGCATTCTCCGCTGGCCGGACTGGTTAATTATACACGGCGGCGTCACCGCAGTTGAGTCATGGTAGTATGCGCAGTGATTATAGCGGCTCCAACACTTTTTGGATATACCGTATTAGATAAGAGCGAGTTCAGAACTGTTATGTACGATGTCAATAGGGGAGCGGTAGGCGCGGAGCAAGTTCGTTTGCACGATGCACAAAGCCGGAGGACGCATGCGACCCGAAGCTGGACGTATGCTGCCCTAAGCCTCGGCCTCTACTTCCTCGGCACCTTATACCTGCTGGCACGTGTGCTGCCCCACTTCCGGAGTGCCATCCCGGGCGGAGCAGTAGCAACGATCGATGGCTGGCAGAACACGTGGAATATGTGGTGGACGCATTTGGCGCTTACGCGAGGGCAGAATCCGTATGTTACGGACATGCTCTTCTTTCCCGCCGGCCAGTCGCTGTATTTACACACACTCAATATCACCAATGCGCTACTGACAATGCCGATGCAACTGGTGGGAGGCCCACTCGCGGCCTATAACACAGCACTGATCCTCGGCTTTGTGCTGACGGGCTTTGCGACCTATCTGCTGGCATTGTATATTATTGGACATCGGGGCATCGCCTGTGCTGTTGGCGCACTCGCTACGTTCAATCCTTTCCATGTTGCAAAGCTCTTTGATGGGCATTTATCATGGGTAACGGTCTTCTGGATCCCGTTATTTCTGTTGTGCACCTTGCACGCCCTTGATAGTAGCTCGCGCCGCTGGAGCATCCTGGCGAGCATCGTACTGGCTGCTGCAACGTGGACGAGCTACTATTATCTGATTTTCAGCTTTCTGTTTACCTGCTTGCTGCTCCTCGTGCGTTTCCCATCTGCCATTCGGGAACAGCGCTGGCGGAGCGAGTTGACCAGCGCCGTGCTAATCGGCGGTCTCGCGGGCGTACTAATGTCGCCGCTAGTTATCCCTGCACTACGCGAATATCGCGCAGAGACGCGGGCCGCACAGGCTATGCCAGCCGTGCCAAGTCGGCCAGAGCCGGTCGAAGACCCGGGGTGGGATCGGGAAACGGCGACCTATTCGGCGGATCTGGTTGATATGTTTTGGCCGAGCCCCTTCCAGCCATGGTGGGGATCGTGGGCGGATCAGCGGCACCAAACGATGCATTACGGCTGGTTCTGGACGATCGCGCCGGGCTATGGGGTATTGGCGTTAGCGGCCATTGGCACGTACGTTGCGGGGCGTCGTGCCCGTGTGTGGGCGATCCTGGTCGCCGTGCTGTGGATTCTAATGCTCGGGCCGAGGTTGCGGGTCGCGGGTGTGGTGACAGGAGTTGTTTTGCCCTTTGAGCTGCTACGGGTGGTACCGGGAATGACGTTGGGCCATCGTCCGAATCACCTAGCAATCTTTATGTTGCCCTTGTTGATGATCCTGGCCGGCTTTGGCATGCAGGTGTTGCTGCAACGAGGTCGTGGAGGTCAACTTGCGCTGGGACTGCTTGGGACGATGATCGTGATCGAAATGATGGTCCGCCCGATGCCCGCGCTGGCATTCAACGTCGATCCGGCCGTGTATCAGCTGCGTGGGCAGCCCGGTGGCGTGATGGATTTGCCAACCCTGCAACGTAACGCACCCTCAATGGTGAATCAGATGGCTCACGGTCGCCCAATTATGGGCGGGTACCTTGCTCGTCCGCCGGCCACAACACCGCTGGTTGACGGCGTGCCCTGGGTCCGGCAGCTGTGGTGGCTCAAGCTGGAGCCGTCGCCGGAGATTATTGTGCAACGGCCTGATGACGGTCAGCAGGCTTTGAATTTTTATAATGTGCGCACCATTATCGTGCGAAGAAATGACCTGAAACCCCCAGAGGTTGGTCGTTTGGCGCAGGTGATGGCACAGGTGCTGCCGGGTAGTAAGCCAACAGCTCATGGTCCAAGCATTGATGTGTATACGATAGAGCCCGTCGCGGCGACCCGCCCATTCTTATTCCTGGGCACAACAGGTTGGTATCCTCGTGAGCAGCAAGGTGACCTCGTATGGCGTTGGATGTCGGCCGGGGCAGCCATGCAGGTCGTTAACCCCGAACAGGCTCCACGAGCGGTGACCCTTGAGTTTTCAGTCCTGAGCTATCAGCAGCCGCGACCGCTTGAGGTTAGCTTGGACAGCCAAGCCGTGGCCTCCTACCAGATAACGCCGGCTCAGCAGACGATCCGCTTGCAGCTAACACTACCGC
>JACDGP010000100.1 GCA_013821605.1 Herpetosiphonaceae bacterium | reverse complement strand
GGTAATCACCTGAAGTTTGGCCCTTTGGATGAAGGGTTGCAAAACCGACCTCCGGCGGGTAGGCTGTGGGTGTTGCGAACACAACTCCCGAAGGAGGTCGTCCATGGAGCATACCACAGCATCCGATGCGCTTCCAGCCCTACTGCAGCATTTCCTCGCCTTGCTCCAAGACCAGCGCCCGGCCTTCCGCCAGCACCGCAGCTACCAGCGCATGTGCATCCTCGTCGTCGGTGTCCTCTGCAGCCTCGCTCGCCATACGCTCACCCAGGCGCTGCTCGCTGGCGGCGGGGCGGATGTCGAGTGGTCGCCCTTCTACCGCCTCTTCAGCCGGGAGCGCATCCGCATGGACCGTCTGCAGCAGCGGCTCATCCACCAGACCTTCGAGCATGTCGTCCCCACTGTTCCCTACCTGCTGGCCGTGGATGGCGTTTTCTTCCCACGCAGTAGTCGCCATATGCCCGGCGTCGGCTGGCGCAAGGCGCCGAATACCGCGCCGTGGCGTCCCGGCTTGGCGCTCGGGCAACGCTTTGGTGCCCTGCATTGGTTGCCACCCCTCACCCATGGCTACACACGAGCGCTCCCGCTCGTGAGCTACCCAATCTTCACGCCCAAAGCACGTCCAGCCCGCGTCGCTCCCCAAAAGGAATGGGAAGGAGCATACAGCGCCTTGACGACGCTGCGCCACGAGCTTGATCGCGCTGGTCGTTCACAGCAGCAAGTGGTGCTACTGGCGGATGGCAGCTATGACGTGGCCGACTTCTGGAAGCAACTGCCCCATCACACGGCCCTGCTGGCGCGCACCGCCCGTAACCGTGCCTTGTATGAGCTGCCCGTCCCCACGAGCACGCAGCGTGGGCGCCCGCGCAAATACGGACCACCTGCGCCGCGTCCGGCGGAGTGGCTGCAGCGGCGCAGTGGCTGGCAGACGACCACAAAAGAGGTGCGTGGCCATGCGCGTCGCATGCGCTATCGGGTGGAAGGGCCGTTTCTGCGCAGTGAGGTCGCGACCCAGCCGGTGTTCTTGGTGGTGATGGGTGGCCAGAGCTACCGGCGGGGTCAGCAGCGCAAGCATCGCGAGCCGGTTCCAGTGTTAGTGAGCGCCGTCAAGGCCGCCGACGGCGGGTGGCGACTGCCAGTGCCACTGGACGACCTGCTGGTGTGGCTGTGGCAACGCTGGGAAGTGGAAGTAGCACACCGCGAACTCAAGAGCGGCTTTGGGGTGGGGGAGATGCAGTGTTGGCATCCGGTGAGCACGGTGGCGACGATTCAATGGGGCATCTGGCTGTATGCGGTCTGTCTGCTGGCGGCCTACCGCACGTGGGGCATCTGTGGAGGACCACGCCCGCTGGGACGCTGGCGCAGGACGGTGGACCGCTGGTCGTTCACCAGCTTGTGGCGCAGCTTGCGGATGGCAGGGAGCGCGGCACCGGACTTAATGGGCGGTTGGCACGGGATCCCGGACAACTGGACCAAAAAAGCGCTGTGGAGCGCGGCCTTGAGCCGCACGAGCCAGACAACCGCACGTCTCTAAGGGGCGTCCCGTCCGACATCTCTCCATCCGTATCACCCAACTGCTTCTGAAGGGCCAAACTTCAGGGGCGCTGATCACCAGAGTGATCAGCGCCCGGAGCTTGGCAATCCATTTGCCTTGTTGCATAGTGCCCGATGCGGTACAATGCGCGTGCCCGTCCACTTTGGACGGTTTGTTGTAATGCTTCGAGACTCATGGCTACGATCTACGGGCAGAGGGAAGCCGTACCACGCCGCTTGGCCGCACACCGGCTCATCACGCTGGAACAGGCGCTCTACGTCGCGATCGGCGTTTTCGCTGTCATATTGCACCTCTACATGTTGGGGTCGCGCGCATTCCACCACGACGAGACCTTGCATGCCCAGTTCTCGTGGCGGCTGTATACCAACGGCGACTATACTCACGACCCGCTGCTGCACGGGCCGTTTTTGTATTACATCACAGCGGGTATGTTCCTCTTGTTCGGTGATAGTGATACGACGGCCCGTTTAGGAGCAGCCTTATTCGGCATTGCACTGACATTATCGCCATTGCTGCTACGACGCGATATTGGGCGGGGTGCCGCCTTACTGGCGGCGACATATTTGCTGATCTCGCCGGTCGCGCTGTATGTCGGGCGCTTTATTCGCCACGATATTTTCGCGGTGGTCTTCGAAGTCTTAGCCGTGGTCGGACTGTTGCGTTATATCCAGACCGAGCGCCCGGCGTGGCACTACTTATTGGCAGCAGCCGCCGCACTCATGCTCACAACCATGGAAACATTCTACCTATTCCTCGCGATCATCGGTAGCTTTGTGGTGGTTTGGCTGCTGTGGCAAATCTCACGACGGGCATTGGGGTGGTTAGCAGCCTATCTCGTAGTCGTGGGGGCGGCGCTGAAACTGCTACCACGGCTGCCAGGTATTGGGCCGCTGCCACTGCCGACGGAGCAACAGGCGCTCAACGTCCGTAACCAGCCGGACAATAATTGGGGCGATTATTTCCAAAAAGTCGGTCAAGTTGTGGGTCCATTAGCCCGCCATCCAACCATCGTCGTCACATTACTAGCAACAGTGGCTTTATTAGGCGGACTCTATATTGAGCTGTGGCGACGACGTGATACCAGTGGCCAAAGTGCTTGGAAACGTGCAACTGCCGCCGCAGAACCGGGAACGCTACTATACGCGGTGCAACGCATCCGTGGCCGCCAGTGGATGATGGCCTTTGCGATAGCTTTTGCGATCTATGCTGTGCTGTATACCGGCTTTCTATCAAATATTGTGCACCCAAATGTTACAGGACTAGTAACCGGTGTATCTGGTTCGTTTTTATACTGGCTAGGACAGCAAGGTGTGCGGCGTGGTGGTCAACCAGCCCATTTTTATTTGTTTGAGCTTGGGCTATACGAGCCGCTGCTCCTGCTCGGTGGGACTGCCGGCGTGGGGTTGGTTCTACGGCAATTGATTCGCGGTCGGAGGGCGGCAAAAGCAGGAGTCGGGCTGCAGCCAGCAGCGGAGGATGTGTCGCCTCAGGTGCGTGCGTGGAGTCTATCGGCGCGCGCCCATCAGGCCGTGTTTGCCCCGGCTTTGCTCGCCTGGTGGTCTATCGGTGCGCTGCTGATCTATAGCTGGGCCGGCGAAAAGATGCCGTGGTTGACCTTGCACTTAGTCGTACCGTTGGCCTTGCTCTCGAGCTGGGCACTGGCACGCTTGGGCAGCTGGGCTTTACGGGCGGGCTTTGACCGGCGCTTACTGATCGTGATCGGGGCGTGCCTGGTGCTGTGCGGGCTCTGCCTGTTGCGCTTGACGACGGCCAGCATGAATAATGATGCGCGCCAGATCGCCTTAGCTTGGGTGTGGCCGGTTGGGCTGCTGATCGTGCTAGGGTTTGGTAGCGCGTTTGCGTGGGTCTTGAATGAAGCACGAGCGGCACTCACCGTCGCGCTCGCGTTGGCACTCTTGCTGTTGCTCCCTTATACGATTCGCTCTAGCCTGCGCTTATCATTCGAAACCGGCGATGTTGCGGTCGAGCCAATGGTATTTGTCCAAACGAGTCCAGATGTCGCGCGAGTTATGCACCAATTGCAACAGGCCAAGCTCCTGTATGGCAGTGTGCAGCCGCTAGGTGTACGTTATGACAATGAAACAGTCTGGCAGTGGTATCTGCGCAACGAAAAAAACACTAGTGGCAGCGGCGGCACGACCATTGGGCCCGTGCCGGACAACGTGCAAGTTGTTTTTATGCTGGCCGAAAATGAGGCGCTCAACAAGCAGTATCTAGGCGACTTTGTGAGCCAGCACTACCCATTGCGCTGGTGGTTGCCCGAGTGCGACGTGTACCGTTTCCCCAAAATTGATGTTGGAGGCAACTGTTCGCACGATGGCAGTTCACTGCTAAGCCGCCTGATAGCTCACCCCTTCAACGGACAAGCTATTCTCGATGGGTGGCAGTTCGCACTTTATCGTAAGATGCCGAACGCACTAAGCTCAACCGATATGATCTTATATGTTCGACCGGCGGTTGCCGATCTTTTTGGCCTGGGTCTTGGCCAGCAGTAAAAGATCCAGATAGGCGGTAAGCCGCGTATGTTCGATCACATCCTAGGGAAAAGCATGCTGCGTGAAATTATTCCATCATCGTCGGTCGTGCGGTCACCCCGCCAGCTCCCGCGCCAACGTGGTAGCAGACGGCGCGGCCTTGACCGTGCACTTGATTTGAACCGTCTCAATACCGAATTGCTGCTGTATGGAGTGCTGTTTCTGCTCAGCATGGGTATGCATATGTGGCAATTAGGGCACATGGCGATGGCCCATGATGAGTCGGTCGTGAGCTACATGAGCTGGAAGTTTTTCACCGGGCGGGGTGGCTTTACCTGTGCCGGTACGCCCGATGCGACTGGTAAGGTTGCTCATCCCGGTCAGAGTGACTCGTATTGCTATGATCCGGTGTATCACGGTCCGACACAGTATTTTCTCCAGTTTGCATCATTCTTCCTGTTTGGCGTCAGTGATGCCAGCGCGCGGCTGCCGATGGTTTTAGCCGGCATCGCGCTGATTCCGATGTGTTGGCTGATGCGACCATTAGTGGGCAAGCGCACAGCTTTGCTAGGTGCCGTGCTACTGACCTGCTCGCCATCACTCTTTTATTACTCGCGCTATGCCCGCCATGACGCGTTGATGGTTGTTTGGGCGCTGTTTCTGGTGGTCGGCTTGTTCCGGTGGCTGCAAAGTGGTCGAACTGGGGAACTGGTGCTGGCTGCGGCCGGTTTATCCCTGGCGTGGGCCACCCATGAGCTGGTATTTATCCTGGGGTTCATTGTTTTTACGTTCGTAGCGTACCGGGCACTATGGGAATACCGCCGGAACTGGTTTTATGGTGCGGTGGGCGGGGCAGCCATCATCGGCTTAGCCGTCGTCAGCGCCACAATCATGACAAGTCCGGTGAATGGGGCGGCGGATGGCGCAGTGTATAAGCGGTTGCAAAGCGTGCTGGGGCCAGCATTACTGCTGGGGGGTGGGGGGCTATTGTGCCTGCTTCTGTCGCCATCCTGGGAACGGACGCCGGTGGTGCTCAATCGATGGGGAGCGACGTGGGCGAGCCGAGCCAATGTTGATCCTGATCGTCCTCGCACATTGCTTGGCGCGCTCCCTCAAGCCGTGTGGTGGGCCGGTGCAGCTTTCTTGATCATCTTCACGCTGCTATTCACCAACTTTTTTACCTATCCGACGGGCTTTTTGGATGGCTGGTACCGTGGCTTGCAGTATTGGTTGACACAGCATGATTATGCGCGCGGTGGGCAACCGTGGTTCTATTATTTCATGCTCCTGCCGATCTACGAACTGCTGGCGTTGGTTTTTACACTGGGTGGTGTTGCTGCACTTGTGATCAAGGCTGCATATGGTGCGCTCACACGTCCCCCCAAGCGCCATACTGCTTCTCCGCTTGATGGTGAAGATGCGACCGATGAGCAATCAAACGGCGAGGGGCAGAATGGGCATGCAGTGATCTACGAAGGCGGCATCCCAGTCCATCCGCAGCATGTGGTAGAAGGCCTATTCATTCCCTTTACCCTGTACTGGGGGGTGTTGTCTTTCATCGCTTACAGCTGGGCCGGGGAAAAGATGCCGTGGCTGCTTATTCATATTGCCACTCCGCTGACCTTGTTCGCGGCCGCGATTATCGCGGGGTTGATTGGCCAGGTAGCGTGGCGAGCGGTCAAGGCGCACTATGGCTGGGCCGTGCCACTGGTTGCGACGACGCTGCTGATCACCATCTTGGTTGCCGCCTATTTTCTGAGCGGTGGTGACGGTACGTTGCAGGCCGTACGCAGTCAAACCAAGGCGCTGCCGGCGCTCCTCGTCGCGGCATTATGTATCTTTGGTTTATGGAATTGGAGTGAGTGGTTAGGCAGCGGCACGGTACTGCGAATCATGGCTTTGACGCTGGCAGGAGTATTGTTGTTGTATGGCGTACGCTCGTTGGTGCTGGTCGTTTATGAGCATCCCGACACACCGGTTGATCCGTTGATCTATACGCAAACATCGCCGGATATTCCGGTGCTGGCGCAGCGGGTGCAGCAAATGGCGATCGACCAAACTCGTAACTCGCGTACCAAGGATGATCCGACCGGTGGCAATTCGATGAAGGTCGTGATTGATAATGAGCTTGCCTGGCCACTGCAATGGTATTTCCGCGATTTTCGGAGTCTCAACTGGACGGACATGACGACCAGTCCGACCCTGCCAACTGATGCACCCGTCACATTAATCCATACTCCGCACCTCACTGATAACCTGAAGGCACAGCTGGCCGACACACATGCCAAGGTAGCCGAGGGTGTTTTCAACTGGTGGTTTCCTGAAAACGGTGTGCTACCTGATCCACGCAACCCCCAGGCCAAAGTACGGGCGTATAAAGAGTTGCGCAATGACCGCTGGTGGCAGGTGATCGACTGGCCCTTCAAACCGGCGAACTGGCCCGGTTTGAGCAAGTTCATGCTGTATCGCGAGATTCCGCAAAAGATCGAGGGTCGCGAATTTCAGATGTATGTGCGAACCGATCTTGCACCGATTCCGGGCGGGGTAGTACCCCAAGCAGTTGCGCAGGTGCCGTCAGTCCCGCTGACCGTGATTAATAAGTTCGGGATGGGAAGTCTGAACGGTCCACGGAGCCTCGCGGTAGATGCTCAAGGCAATACGTATGTCGCTGATGCGCTAAACCATCGCGTGGTCGTTTATGACGCACACGGCAAGCAGCTACGCACGTTTGGGGGCAAAGGTAGCCAGGCAGGGCAATTCTACGAGCCTTCGAGCGTGGCCTTCGATCCGGTCGGGAATGTTTATGTTGCTGATACATGGAACGCGCGTGTCGTAAAGCTTCGACCGGATGGAAGTGTGATCAAAACATGGGGGAGTGGGACTGATGACTTCGGTGACGGCAAACGTGCGACCGATACAAAAGGTGACGCCGCTCAAAATCAGGCTAACCCGCTCAATTTTTATGGTCCGCGTAATCTCGTAGTGATCGGCAACCGGTTATACCTTGCCGATACCGGCAACAAGCGGATTGTGGTGACTGACCTCGATGGTAACTACGTCGAGCAATTTGGCACCTTTGGTCAAAACTCAGGACAGCTTAATGAGCCAATTGGCTTGGGCAAAGATGCTGCTGACAATCTGTATGTGGGCGATACCTGGAATGGTCGTGTGCAGGTCTTTGGACGTGGTGCTGACCAACATATTAATCCTGTGCCGATCAAAACGTTCCCGGTACGCGGTTGGTCGAAGGACACCTATAATGATCCGTTCCTGGTGGTCACGGCGGATGGTCGAACCATCGTGAGTGTGCCGGAGCGGCTGGAGCTTGATGTGTATGGCACCGACGGCAAGCTAGTGACGCGCATCAAGGATCCGCTGATTACCGCACCGCACGGTTTGGCGGTCAACACCCTAGGCCAAGGCTTCGTGGTAGACGGCAATGCTACACAAGGCCAGATCATTGAGTTCAAGTTGCCTTAGGCTGGCATAGTTCTTGCCTCTCCCACAGCAGGTTCATTACGGGATATGCAAAGGAGCATCATCATGAATGAGAACGAACAACGCGGTAAAGGCATGTTGGATGAGGCGGCGGGCAAACTCAAGCAGGGTGCAGCGAACCTAACAGGCGACCAGCAACTGCATGATGAAGGTGCTGCGCAAGAAGCCGGCGGCGATATCCGTCAGGGCGTTGCTAAAGGCGTTGGGCAGGTCAAAGGTGCGGCGGAAGAGGTCGGTGGCCGAATCAAGAGTGCGGTCGGCGGCTTGACGAATGACACGAGCACCGAGGCCGAGGGTAAGGTTGACTCGCTCAAGGGCGAGGCACGCCAAAAACTCAATCAGTAAGAGCCATTAGGAGGTGGGGCAAGGTGTGTATGCACCTTGCCCCATTGTTGTTTCCTGAGGTGGTTGTAGCAGACTGGTCAGCAAGTACTAGCGCAATTCATGACTCCTCGCGTGACATAGCAGCTCCACAATCCGGTATGATGACGCTACACATTGTATCGCTGCGGTTGGAGATCCCCATGTCCGATGTAACAAAAATGCTGCATGCCGGAATCGTTGCTGCCCAAGCTGGAGCTAACGCTGAAGCACACAGATATTTTGTGCAGGTGATTGAGCAAGATCGGCGCAACGAATTAGCATGGCTATGGTTAAGCAGCGTGCTGCCAACGGCTGCGCAGGCGCTCAAATGCCTCGATCATTTGCTGACGATCAACCCCGGTCAGCCGCAGGTACGTGAAGCCCGAGAGATTCTACAGGTACGTATGCTTCTTGAAGAGGCTAACCTTGTCAAGCATGCTAGTGACGTGCCCGCCGAACCATCTAACCCCCAGACAATCATGCGACTTGGTGAGTTGCTGGTTGAGCGAGGTATGCTTACACAGGATGAACTCGGTAAGGCTTTGGCCGCGCAAGAGCGCCAAGCACGTAACGGGAAACAGGTACGGCTCGGTGAGGTGTTGGTCAATACCAAACTTATCCGGCGCGAACAATTGGAGACGGCGCTGCGTACACAGATCGAGGTAGTTCAGCAACAAGTCCAGCACAGCCCCGTTGTGTCACTGGGCCAATTCCTGGTTGAACGAACCTATATCACCCCGGACCAACTCGCCCAGGCATTATCGATCCAGAGCACGAGCAAGCAACGGGGGCGCATGCCGAAGCTCGGCGATATTCTGGTCAAGCTGGGGTACCTGACACCTACCCAATTGGAGCGCGCACTCAAGACGCAAATCGAGCAGTACAACAGCCGTTTTTATTGACAGCGCGCTTGAGCTCTGCTATACTTTTCTGCGCTGTTAGGGAGGATTGGCTCGGGAGAAGTGACCGAGTGGTTTAAGGTAGATGTCTTGAAAACATCCGCACGCAAGTGCCGTGGGTTCGAATCCCACCTTCTCCTCCACTACTAAACAGTTACAATGATATACGGGGAGGTCGCATAGTTGGCCTAGTGCGGTTGTTTGCTAAACAACTGAGGGAGCAATCCCTCCGAGGGTTCGAATCCCTCCCTTCCCGCCAAACAAAAGCCGTAGCAATTATGCTACGGCTTTTGTTTGAAGTCACTTTTTACCTTACTGCATAAAGCCAATACCTGCGCGTAGCACTATGCTGCATCCTCCTCTGCCGCGCATTGGGTGCAGAGGCCAAAGATGGGCAGATGGGCGATGTTGACCGCAAAGCCATAGTGCTCCGCAACATGGTTGGCGAAGCAGGCTACGACGTGGTTATCGATCGCCTGCACCGCTTTACAGCGTTCGCAAATCAGATGATGATGAACAGCTTCGGTCGCAGCTTCCCACCACAAGTGGCCATCACCTACATCGATTTTGCGGACCAACTGCTGATCAAGCAGCCAGTGGAGGTTACGATACACCGTCGCGATGTTGATATAGGGGTAGCGGGCTACGACCGCAGCATGAATTTGCTCCGCCGAGATATGATCATGGAAGACGTTGATGACCTCCATGATCAACATGCGCTGGGGCGTCAGCCGAAAACCACGCTGGCGGAGTTGTTCGTGTGCGTCTTGTATTGGATGCGGGGGCTGCTGCACGTCCAGGCTCCTAGCTTTCCTCGTCCTCGTCGTCGTCGTCCTTGATATCGGCTTCTAGCTCTTCCAGGCCGACTTCTTCGTCTTCGCCAGTGGTCGAACCGCGGAAGAAATCTTCTTCTTCGGGCTCGATCGCATCGTCAGTAGCCAGTTCCTCTTCTTCCAGCAAATCCGCATCATCCAGTTCATAGCGCGATGGTAGGTCACGTTGGAAGGAGCGGAAAGTGTTGATATCGCCGCCCAGCTTGCCGGGGAACGAGACGACGTTGCGCTGTTCGGGGGTCGTAAAGACTTCACGAATCAGCACCTTGATTTGTTTACCATCCAGGTTCGCGATCACGGCCTGGTAATGATTGCCGGCATCAAGCAGCATGACCAGCCGCTGGGCGAGCTGGGGCTCCAACTGTCCTACCGCGCGCCCCTCTGCGTCGACCACACGCACTTCTTTGCCGTCGTGCTCCAGCCGTACTGCTTCACCCGGTACCAGCCGCAAGGCGATATCTTTGCTCCACACGTTGGTCAACGTCGTTAGGGCGGTTTTGCCCGTCTCAACGATGAAAAGCTGTGGGTCGGCGTTATGGCGCTCTTCACGACGGACACCACCGTCTGACATACTGGCGAGCTGGCTCAAGCGGGTTATGCTTTTACGTGCGATAACGTTCGATGGGTTGAGGCGGAGGGTCTCGTTATAGGCTTCCTGAGCTTCCTGGATGCGACCCATCTCTAGCAACGCTTTGCCGATGCGGTTAAAGGCCTCGGTATCATCACCCATTTGTAAGAGTTGCCGGTTGGTGGCAATCGCATCTTCCCATTGGTTGGCGACAGCGAGCTCAACCGCATGCTCTACCAGCCGTTTGCGTAGCCGCATTTGTTCACTTAGTTTGGTCAACTTCGATGCTCCTTATATGTTATTTCGTACAGTTCGCGTTGCCAACATTGATACATATGAGTAAGGCAACGGCACCCACACCATTATTGATCATATGGGCCACAATATTCGGCACTAATGAGCGTGTGCGGTGATAGCCCCAAGCCAGCAATAAACCAATCACAAAAATTGGTACCAACAGCGCTACACGGCCTTGGGTGACCTCGGCCACGTGTGGAACGGCGAAGACAAGCGCACTGACCAGGTAGGCCACAGGGGCACCCCAGCGTTCATACCAGGCCGTAAAGATGTAGCCCCGGAAGACGAGCTCTTCAACGATCGGGGCTATGATCGCCACAGCCAGGAAAATAAGGGCTTGGACGCCATAGCTACCAGGCTGGATCGCCGGGAATAAGTTAGCTGCTTGATCAGGATGCTGACCAAGCCGGTCAAAGAGTTGGCTCAGGATCAGATTACAGCCAAAGGCGATCAAACCGAGCACGACACCAAAACCTATGTTACGACCGAAACGCTCGAAGGTCAGGCCCAACCAGCTGAGGGGGAGCCGACGCAAAGCGACGACGCGCAGGAGAACCGGCAGCACGAATGCAAGCTCCTGTACAGCAAAGGCGGCAAAGAAGCGGCCCGGCTGCTTTTGGATCGTGTCCGCAGTCGTGCGTAGTGCATCATTAAAGGCCGGACTCCCGATCCCACTATTAAAGACGCCATCAACGTACAGGAAATAGCCCAGCAAAGGCAGTGATAGCGCAATGGTCAGGACCAACATGAGGATACCGTCAAGGATGCTCCAGGCCCATAGACCGCGCGCCTTACGTGCTTGCTCGGCCTCGGCCGGCTGGACGTAGGGATCCGAGGGATAGATGGTCGTCATGCGGCCACCAGCTCTGGCACCAATTCACCGCTGAGCGACCACGGCCCTGTGCGCGTTACATGTACACGAGCCAGCTTGCCGATCCAATCGCCCGCATCGCTGAAATACACCAGCCGGTTTTGAGGTGAACGGCCACGCCACTGACCACGTACCTGATCTTCGACCAGCACTTCAACCGCCTGGTCAAGCCAGGCAGCATTGGCTTCGGCCTGAATAGCGCCCTGCAACTTGTCGAGCTCGACGCGGCGGAGTTGCTTTTTCCAGTAGGGAACTTCCAGATTCGGGTCAAGCTCCATTTCGGCAGCGCGGGTGCCTGGCCGTGATGAAAAGGCTGCCACATGGACCTTGCCCCAGCGCACGCGTTCCAAGGTCTCAAGTGTGCCTTGGAAATGGATGTCGGTCTCACCGGGATGACCGACGATAATGTCGGTCGTGATCGAGACATGCGGGATGGCTGCCCGGATTTGCTCGACAATGTTGGTGTAACGCTCAACCGTATAGCCGCGCTTCATGACTTTGAGCAGGTCATTATGACCGGTTTGGATCGGCAAATTGATCTCGGGCATACATTTGGGCAGCCGTGCCATCATGTCGATCAGCTTCTGGCTAATCCAGGCCGGATGTGACGTTAGGAAGCGGAGGCGTAACAGGCCCGGCGTTTCGTGGACGGCTTCGAGGAGATCAGCTAGGTCGGGACGACCTGGCAAATCGTGACCATATGAGTCGACGATCTGACCGAGTAGTGTGATCTCGCGGGCACCACGGCTCACGATACGACGGCATTCTTCCACGATCTCGGCCAGCGGACGCGACCGTTCACGGCCACGGCGCAAGGGAATCACGCAGTAGGAGCAGTTCATGTTACAGCCATAGATAATCGGCACATGGACCGTGACCGGCGGATGATCATGGCTGGCAATCGGCAGGACCGGTTCGTCGAATTGGTAGACGGGATTGGGCAGGAGGGCCACGACCTCATCGACCGCCGAGGGTGACACAAAATGGTCAACCATCGACAACTTGCCTTTGAAGATCGATTCATTATTTGGTCCCACCATGCAGCCCCACAAAACAATCTGCATGTTGGGATTGTGATCTTTGAGCGTTTTGAGTGAGCCGAGCTTGCCTTTGATGCGCGTTTCCGCACTTTCGCGGACACTACATGAGTTGAGCACGACGAAGTCGGCCGCTTCAGGTTGCTCAACCGGAGTATAGCCAACGGCCTGGAGCGCGGCTTCCAGACGCTCCGAGTCGGAGACATTCATCTGGCAACCAACGGTCCAGACATGATAGGTTCGTTTAGGTTGCGCTTCGTCCATTACCACTCCCGCCAACGTAACAGTACATTATACCAGAGGGGCCGAAGCACTATCGGTATCCATTGCCAGCAATAGCGATTCAGGGTGACGCCGATTCCGCATTGGTATGCGGTAAAACCATTTTAGGAACAATACAAAACAGCCCAAAATTATTGTTTTTACATTGCTCAGGGCGCAAAAAAACAATGCGATAACAATGCGATAACAATGCGATAACAATGCGATAACAACAGGATCAATGGGAGCAATAGCCGATACCTTTTTTTGGTACAGGTGATTGTAGCAATGGTAACGAGCGGCGTAGATGATTTCGGGTTACTCAATATGCTGTTATTATAGCACACTTTTTCTAATAATCAAGGGGTTGAAAGGTTACATGTTGGTGACAGTAGGAGTTGGTCTCGCATGCGCAAGATTTATAGGTTTTGACTATTGAGCATGGTTTGCAAGCCCTTGCGCATTTGTTTATAGTTCTAAAGAATAGCTACGCCTTGAGAGATGGTGCAGCGATTGGGAAGAGCGAGAAAGATTATGACGACAACGTTTACTGCTGTCTTTACCCAGGATGGGGACTGGTGGCTTGGCTGGATCGAGGAACTTCCTGGAGCTAATGCCCAGGAGCGCACACTCGACGAAGCCCGTAAGAGCCTACAAGAAGCTGTTCAGTCAATTCTAGAGGTTAATCGTGATACGACCAGTCAGGATATTGCTGGGCGCCCAGTGATCCGTGAACCTATGGCAGTCGAAAGATAGGTCGTGACCTTGGTATCCCAGAGATTTAAGATAGGGGCATAGCGTGTCCAGCTAGGCCAACCCCATCACAACTCGATGAGCGCATCGTGATCGTAGTAGAAATGTAATGCCCGGAGCAGAGATCCAATAGTTACGTTGACCTCTTGCTGCCTCACATTTTGGGAGCCATGCGGCATGGCTCCCAAAACACTGAACCGACTAGCGTGGTCAACGGATTGGGGGCAGGATATAGCCATCATACGGTGGCCCCGGATAGTGCTTAGAGCTCAACCGAAGAATCCATTCGTCAAGCTCACCACACAATTCGTCAATGCTGACCTCGCTTAAGTTGGGCACGAAACCAGCTACCGTATGTACGCCAATAACCACTGCCTCCTCCTGCTCAAGAGTCCAGAGAAGATTGTGTAAGGCGGTATCAACAATCCGTGGAATGAGTTGACGTATCGCATCAATCTGTTGGGCATCAAATGATTGCAACAGTTCACGCACGAACAATCCCTGTTCACTCTTTCCTCCGCCCGTAACAGCTACGTCCCATTCACCGATCCTCCCGTCTCGGACTCGCTTCATAAGAAGTGCCCCAAACATGTCTAACGCTTCCCTCTCCTTCGTCATGGCTTTCTCCTTACCTGCGTCGGATCATAGCAGGTCAAGGTGTCCTCTAGCCCTAAGCTGATCAGGGGGTTGGCCATCACGATCTAGCCGAGACACACCTCAATGCTATATAAGTGGCGAAGGCGTTGTATAAGGTATGATTGTCAGGAACATGTGGACAAAGGAGTTATTTCAATGAGTCTGCACGAACTAATAAGTGACCCGACCGCACTATGGGAGCGTTGCCCACCTGCCAGCGAAGCAGCGATTCAAGCGCTGGTTGAGCACGTAGGCGTCCAGCTTCCCGATGAATACCTCGCGCTACTCAGATATAGCAATGGTGGGGAAGGGGAATTAGGCATCGAACCACTCTGGTTCTCCATCTTCCCAGCTGAAGAGGTGTTGCAGAGCAATCAAGACCATGCGCTTGCGACCTATTTACCTGGCTATTTAGCGTTCGGTAGTAATCTTGGCCTTGAAATCTTGCTCTTCAATACGAAAGAGGGGCATCCGTGGAAGGTGTATTACGTACCGAATATTGGGATGGATGAACGGGATGTGTTGGAAAGCGCGCCCGATCTTATGTCAGGAGCGGTGATATAAGTACATAAAACACCGGGTTAGAAAGTCCCCCATTCATCGCATAAGCTGTACCTCGTGTGTGAAGGAGGTATCGCTCGATGCTCAAGAAGGAGGACTTCGCCGTGATTAAAGCACTTGCCAAGCGTGGTGTCTACCTCAAAGATATCGCTGCTGAGATTGGCGTCCATCCCAAAACCGTTAGCCGCGCCCTGCAGCGTGGGAGCGCACCTGTGGCGCACCGGGCTCCCCGTCCCAGCAAACTCGACCCCTTCAAGTCCCACATCGATCAGTTGCTCACCGAAGGCGTCTGGAACAGTGTCGTCATCCTACGGGAATTAGAGGCCGCAGGCTACACCGGCAGTCGCACCATCCTGCGCGCGTATATCGCGCCCAAACGCGCCTTGCGCCCCGGTCGCGCCACCGTCCGCTTTGAGACCCCACCTGCTCGCCAACTCCAAAGCGATTGGGGCGAGATCATCACGGAGGTCGCTGGCCAGCCGACCCGTGTCTCGTTCAGTGTGAACCAGTTGGGCTATTCCCGCCGCTTTCACTTCTGGTGTACTGACAGCCAGGACGCCGAACATACCTACGAAGGCCTCATTCGCAGCTTCGAGTACTTCGGCGGTGTGACTGAGGAGGTGCTCGTTGACAATCAGAAGGCCGCCGTGCTGGTCCATCATGGTGACACGCTTCAGTTCAATGCGCGCTTCCTGGATCTGGCCGGTCACTATGGCTTCACGCCGCGGGCCTGCCGTCCCTATCGGGCGCGCACCAAAGGCAAAGATGAGCGCATGGTCGGCTACATCAAGCAGCATTTCTTTGTGCGCTACCGCGCCTTTGACAGCTGGCTGCACCTCAATCAGCTCGCGGAACAGTGGCTGCGTGAGGAGGCCGACCAGCGGCTCCACGGCACGGTGCACGAAGTCGTCGCCGAGCGCTTCGAGCGGGAGCAGCCGCTCTTGGAGGGGCTCCCCCAGCAGCGCTACGACACGGCCTATTACGAGCATCGCCAAGTCAGTTGGGATAGTTATATTGAGGTGCGGGGCAATCGTTACAGCGTGCCGTCGACTCTCGTGCATCAGGTCGTCAACGTGCGGATTGGCTTGGACGACACACTCCGCGTGTATGCGGACGACGCGCTCATCGTCACCTACCAACTGCAAGACGCCAAGCAGGGCTGGGTGACTGTACCTGAACATCATCGCTCCCTCTGGCTGGCCCTCGAAGCGGTCGAACAGCGCTCGCTGGCGGTCTACGAGGAGGTGACACAATGGAGCTAAGTGCGCTCTTGGAGAAACTCAAGTTGGAACATCTCGAGGCGCAACTCGACAGTGTCTGCGAGCAGGCAGCGGCACGCGACCTTGATTACAAAAGCTTCTTGGCCCAAGCGCTCGAAGCGGAGTGGCAGGGCCGCTTTCGGCGCGGCATTGAGGCGCGCTTGCGGCAGTCGCGCTTTCCTTGGGTCAAGACGCTGGAGCAGTTTGACTTCGACTTCCAGCCGAGCCTGGATCGCAAGCAGCTCCGTGAATTGGCCGGGCTCAGTTTTGTCGCCCGTGCGCAGAATGTGGTGCTGCTGGGGCCACCCGGCGTGGGGAAAACGCACCTCGCGGTAGCGTTGGGCGTGAAAGCGGTGGAGGCGGGCGCGTCGGTCTTGTTCCTAACGCTCGAAACGTTGATGACGCGCTTGGTGCGCGCCAAGCATGAGAATCGGTTGGAGCGCAGCCTGCAACAATTAGGCTATCCCAAGGTGCTGATCGTGGATGAGATTGGTTACCTCCCGCTGACCCGCGACGAAGCGAGTCTCTTCTTTCAATGAGTGGTGCGGCGCTACGAGCGGGCGAGCCTGATTGTCACGAGCAACAAAAGCTTTCTGGACTGGGGCGAGGTGTTCAATGATCCGGTGTTGGCGACGGCGATTCTGGACCGGCTGCTACACCACGCGACGAGCTTGAACGTGAAGGGCGAGAGTTATCGCTTGAAAGAGAAGCGTCGTGCGGGCATCTTGGGACCATCGCGGGCGAACAGTGAGGCGAGCACGGTGAGCATGCGTCCAGAGCTGGAGGGTGGCACCGATGTTGTGTAACATTTCTGACGGATGGGTGGCGCGTATCTGGAGGAAGCGGCCGATGTTGTGTAACATTTTTGACGGATGGCGGGGAAGGCAATGAGTGCTCAAACACCACGCGTCTGGACGACGCATGTGGAGGATCCCAAAACGCCGAACGAGAGCATTGCGCTGGATACAGCGGCTTGGCTGGCTTGGCTGGAGGCACCGACGACCCGCCGCTTTACCTTCCCGGTCTTCGATGCACGCTTCGGCTATATCGTGAGCTTTATGACGGTGCGGAAAGAACGCCGGCAGCGTGGGGGCTGGTATTGGTCGGTCTATCACCGGCAAGGCAGTCGGCTGCAGCGCATCTATCTCGGGCGCTCCGCGAGTGTCACGCGCGCACGCCTTGAGGAAATCGCCCAAACCCTGCGGCCACTTGTCGGACCGCCCGACCCGTATGCAGAAACCTGGTGAGGATGCGACGGTGCGCCCTCGCATCCTCACCAGGTCTGAAGAACGAAAGGAGGACCAAGCGGAGGCTGGTTTAGACGACGAACAGGAGACAACGGGACCGGTCGACAGGGGACATTTTAAACCGGCGATCTGTGGACATATGGCTCCGGCCTTGACACTTATGACATTTATCAAGGCAATGGGGCGTTTAACTGATGACTTATGAGCTTGATGAATTGATTGATCAAATGGAGCGATGGCGTACAACCAGCACAATCGCATAGTTCTTCGGGCGTAAAAACACGCTGGAGGAAGCACTTCCTCCAGCGCATAACGGCACGGCCAATGCGAGCGATTTCAATGAGGGCGATGCCATGATAGAGCATCGGCATTGCAGCGCTCCGGTGATGAGCGCATTTGCCGAGTTCGAGCGGGCGTTGATACGCGAGCGCCAACGGGAAGGCATTGCCGTGTCGAAGCAGCGTGGAGGCTACCAAGGCCGTAAAAAGGCGCTGATACCAGAAGAGATCGCCCAGCTCAAAGCGCGTGCCGCTGCCGGCGAGTCAAAGACCTCGCTTCCTCAAGGGGCTGGCATTAGCCGCGAGATGCTCTATCAATATCTTCGCACGTCATAACCCCGGTAGCTACCTTTCCTCATTCAGCCTTTTTTATACGGATGAACGAAGTAGCCACAAGTGCGGCGTGAGCCGCTTGGTTGTATCGCCGCTGCAAGCGGTAAGGATTTGGGAGATGTCCTTGGGTCACCCATCTTACCTTAGCCCAAAAGGACGACGGGACCACAGCATGATGGGAAAGCGGCAGGCTGTCGAAGGTGTGTAGGCAGCAGCACCGCAAGACCCGTGCACTATGGCAAGAGCTGGATTGCTCGAAGTCCAATCACCATGAGGTCCAACTACTTGACCCATCGGAAGCACGCCTGACACCGATGCCGGATGGTGCCGTGCTAGTGTTCTGGTAGCACGACACTCCCACAAGCTCCAGGTGCTGCGAATGACGCCGCAAAGGTGATGAACGGACTGCCTACGGTGCGCTCGGACGTACAACCGAGACAGACCACGCGATTGCCTACGGGGTGCGAGCCCTACGGCAACGGAGCCTTAATAGTCGTCGTCGGCGTCACGACCGACCAGGGCGGACGGGAAAGCCGTCCACAGGGCGAAGTGAGGCAGGTGTTCTCGACAACGAAACCAGGGAGGTACGCGTGATGCGGAACGCCGAAACTGTCTCGTTGTCACCCAGGATACAATTCTGGACAGGAGAACACTGGAAAGCCGGATGATGCGAAAGTATCCAGTCCGGTTTGGGGAGGGGCCGAAGGAGAAGGGCTGCTCACCCAGTACCTCGCCTGCAGCCTACTCCACCAGGTAAAGGATGTATGGCGTTTACTTGCTGCGGGCCAGGAGCAGGCCAACCATCACCCCGCCACCCATGACTAGAATAGGCACAAGCCATAACACCGATCGCGGCTTATACGCAGGCAAACCTTGGATGGCGAGCATGAGTGCAATACCCGTGGCAATCAAAATGATGATATATAGCACCAGAGCATATGCTTTGAATGTACCTGTTAAGGTGAGCCCCGCGACTACAATGATAAGGCTAATTAAGCCACGAACAATACGTTGTCGAAGCTGTACGTCCATACCTATCCCTTGCGTTGCACGTGGGCTGCACGAGCAGCTCATGTGCATACGAGTAAGTGTCCGGGTCGGAGAAAGCCCTCCGTAGCAGCTTATAACTGTACCACGGTATTGGTACGTTCCGGCGCGCAGGACGCGTCGGAACGGTCTGTGTTTAAACTTATGTCGTGCAGATTTACTACGAGTTTAGCCTGTATGGTGCTGCAAAACTGGGCGTTCCCAGATGTTAGTATCCGCACTGGCCTAAGCACCAGCCTATGACGCCCCCGCTGATGAGCGCTATAGAGCCTAGGCAGATGAAGCAGCCAAGGCCAAGTGTAGATGCGCAGGCAACACCGCACACGACACCAATAAGCACGACGATCCATGCCGCAATGCCTTGGCTGGCGAGGCATTGTTGGATACAGCTGATGGAGTTAGGTCTTGTTGTGGCACCATGTGCCTGCTCAGCCAGATCGGTTGCTAGCTGCTGGTGGAACGTGGTGAGTTGGGCTTGCCCTAGTGCGTAGTAATCTTTGCCAGCCAAGGCAACTTCTTGCCCTTGGTCATTAAGAGCCCAGCCCCGAATGATCTTGCCCGCATCCGTAATTGTGGTGTCAATGACTAACCGGCCCGCGACCCACACCTGCGCCCGATGTCCCTCGGCAGTGTTCTCGACCTCGCAGGCAAGATCTTGCTCAACGCGCTGTGGGCTAGTACCGATTAAGGCGGTAAAGCCACCAGCCATGGTATTGTTGGGCTGCCGGACTTGAAAGGATGTGTAAGCTTGGTCACCACGTGCCAGAACTACACCCTTTGGATCGAGCACCATGTTCGCTGCAAGTTTCTCTTTGAATCGCGCAGCTTGATTTGATACTAACGCAACATTCATTAAAGCGGCTGCCTCTTTCTTATCTACTAGCCGCCACTTTGCCTCCTGCACTGGTATGACTGATGTGTTTGTTGGTGCAGTGATGAGTTTTCCCAAGGAACCAAAGCGCGAGAAGAAGAGGGCACCTGCGAAAAGGCCTGACCGTTTTAAGAACTGTCGACGCTGTGTCAAGAGGTTACTGGTTGCATCTGGTAGGGCAAGTCTCCCCTGCTTGGCAATACGGTATATGCGCCATCCTTTTTGTGGCCCAATAAGCTGCCCGAGACCCACCGCCATTTTGAGTCCTGTGGTTGCGATGACTCCAGATGGTCGTACTGTGACTAAGTAGGGCTGATGTTGCCATCCGTTAGGGAAGACTTGCTCTAACAACTGCTTGGCGTCCTCTGATCGCAGGTTGAGTACCTTCAATTTACCAGCTGCTTCCTGCTCAATTGCCGCAGCTAAAGAGGAACAAACAGAACATCCCGCATCGAACAACAGGTAACGCTCCATGATCATTAGTCCTTTTCTCTAATAGGGCTCGGCACATCAACGACCTACTGAGTACCCTATTGATAGATAAAGCCTACATCGTAATTAACATACTTTGTGGGTGGTTAACTGCCTAACAGAAGGTAGTCTTTTATTGCTCCTCAGGTAATTCAGTGAATGAGTATTAGGGTGCTACATAATAGTAATGAGGTTATGCTGGTAGTTACTCATGAGCAAAGGTGTCGGTTACTCTTTATTTGACGAGTACGAGTAGTATGCGGCAAAAGAAGTATGCGAGCGGGGAAGTCATATTTACCCGCCAGCGTACGCTTTCTGGCTATACTAAATAGACACCTTTATATGTTACCGTCCACCACGCCTTGGTCGCAGGGTGTTTGGGTAATGCCCGCATGCTGTGAAAAATCGACGAGAGATGCTCGCGATGCGATTTTAAGCTTCCGGTAAATACTTTTGAGATGGGCACGTACTGTGTCACTACTAATACTCAGGGTCTGCGCAATATCCTCATTGGATCGATTCTGAGTTAGTTGGGCTAATACCTCATACTCTCGTTCTGTCAAGGTCGCTAGCAAGAGTGCTGATGTCTCTGCTGCATCTATGACGGCTAAATGCTTACGCACGACAGCTGCTCCATCCTTGCCGAGCACGAGACCATAGTGCATAATATCCTGTACAGTAGCAAGGAGTGCTCCACGTTCTATATCTCGTGGGAGATACGCATCTACACCTGCTACAATGCTAGCAGCGACAGACGTGGACTCCTGGTTTGTTGCGAGGAGTATCAGTCGGCTATGTAAGCGGCGACTCTTAACCAGTTGGGCAGCAGCGAGTGCCGTCAGGTCGAGACCTTGACCAAGGTATACTACGACGACATCCACATCATGCTCAACGAGGTGAGCGTCTAAACTGGTGCGATCTATAGCTTCCTCAATAGAATATATCGCGTCCGGGTCGGTCAGCATATTTGCGAGGCCGATTCGGACAATAGTCTCACTGGCTACGATTAGTACCTTGAGGGATGGTAATTCCCCGTTCATAACTGTTTCACATTTCTGGGGGGTAGTATTTTGGGTGGCATACGCATTAAGCTAAGCGAATAAGAAGAACGCTCCTGTGGCATTATGCGCGGTGTTCTCGACGCTCACCACCAGCAGGAGCTTTCCCATGAAGATGATAGAGCAGGTCGCCGCCGCCATGCAAGATGTGTTGGGCCGTGTTGCTTACCAACTCGGGCGCGAAACGGCCTTTGTGCAACGCGAGTCCAAACTCG
>JACDGP010000099.1 GCA_013821605.1 Herpetosiphonaceae bacterium | reverse complement strand
CACTTTGCCTTCGGCAATGCCAGCGGTCGCAAAATCAACCAGTAGCGGTGCTTCGTCTGCACCACGCGGTGCCGCGAGGGCGAGTGGATTGGTGCCAAAGATGGCGCTCCGACCACCAAAGGGTGCGACAATGGACTCGGCATTACACAAGGCAATGCCGATCATGCCCGCACGCGTGATCCGCTCAGCATACTCACCGAGACGGCCGATATGGTTACAATGATCAATAACGACTGCTCCGACCCCATAGTCTCGTGCTGTGGCAATCACTGTTTCGGTTGCCAAACGCGCCGCAACTTGGCCCCAGCCGCGTGCAGCATCAATATGAGCGACGGCACCGCTATGCGCCGTCACAACCGGTTGGGCTGCCGGTATGATCTGACCGCGCCGCACCATGGCAACATAGTCGAGCAAGCGGATCACGCCGTGCGAATCGTGACCCATGAGATTGGCCTCAACGAGCGAGTCGCTGACGATCCGGGCACTATCCGCAGGAGTCCCGACGGCGCCCAAGACCCCTTCCGCAAGCGACCGCAGATCTGAGGCAGTAAATGTCGGCATCGTCTTCCCCTTACTCCAGCGAACTAAGCTAGGATGCGCGCGACGTCGATGCGCCCATCGCGTGCCGCCATGCGGAAATGCTCGATGGTGTCGTGCACACCGCTGTGAAGGTCGGTGTAGCGGACCGGACCAAGCACCTCATCCAACGGATCGCTATTGATCGTGGGTGGATGGGGCAAGGGCGTGGCCTCAGACGTGATCTGGCTTGCAACGTCGGGCGCAGCTTCTTGGATCGCGGCAATGATATCGTCCATCGTCACCGCGCTGCCACCAATGTTATACACTGTTGCACCATCGCAACCGGCACGCGCTGCAGCGATGAAGATGGCGGCGACATCGGGCGCATATTGAAAGACGGCGGCACCCCCGTAGCTGATGTGATAGCCACGCTGCACAGCCGCAGCCAGCATGGCTTTGGTCGGCGTAGAGGTCATGCCTTGGTCACGCCCTGGTCCATAAACGACGTACGGGCGCAGCCCGATGCTGCGTACGCCGTCCTCCGCCCAATAGACCTGCGCCATACCTTCGTTGGCCTGCTTGTAGACGCCGTACAGATTGGTGGGGGCGAGCGGCGCAGTGTGCGCCAGCGGTGCCTCAGGATACAGTGCAGCCGGACCGTAGACACCGATCGAACTGGCATACACGAGACCATCGATCTGGTCAAGATGGCGTTTGGCAGCCTCCAATACGACGGCAGTTCCAACAACGTTGACCCGCGCCCCGCCCACTGGATCGGCCCGCACAAATGGGACTTGCAGGGCAGCAAGATGGATAATTGTCGTGATACCCTGCTCAACAACGGTGCGCTCGAAAAGCGCCTGGTCGGTAATATCCCCAGTCACGAAGTGCACCTGTTCCAGGGCTGCGTCATCCATAATCAAGCGCAGGCGATGTGGATTGCCGGGCAAATCATAGGCCCAGACCTGCACCTTCTCGTCAACGAGTTGCTTGACCGTCCAAGCACCGATACAGCCATAGGCGCCAGTCACGAGAAAGTGTTCCGAGCTCTTGCTACGTTGTCCGTTGCCCATGTTCAAATCTCCGTTTCCACGAACTGATCAGTTGTACGTACCGGCATCGGCGCGGCCTCGATCTGGTTGATGCGCGAACGCGGTTCACCGCCGCGTAAGACACGCACGACTTCCTCAGCTCCTTTAACACGCATCTCTCGCGAGGCCGCTTCCGAGTACCAACCGATGTGCGGTGTGAGCCAAGCACGTGGCTCATGCATGAGCGGATGATCGGCAGGCGGAGGTTCAACCTGTAGCACGTCAAGCGCTGCACCCGCGATATGGCCCTCGCGCAGGGCAGCCAGCAGAGCGTCTTCGTCCACCAGCGCACCCCGCGCGGTGTTGATCAGGAAGGCTGTGGGCTTCATGAGCGCAAGCGCCTGACTATCGATCAAGCCACGCGTCGCATCAGTCAGTGGCGTATGCAACGACACGAAATCTGACTCGCGCAATAAGGTCTCGAAGCTCACGGGCCTAACGCCTTCCGCCTCCACATCCCCGTCAGGAACATACCGGTCGTAGGCCAATACGTTGAGACCCAGGCCACGGGCCTTGACGGCCAAGGCACGGGCAATCCGACCAAAGCCAACCACGCCAAGCGTCTGCCCTTTGAGACGAACGATCGGCGGGACAATGCGGTAATCCCAAATACCTTGGCGTGTTGAGTCGAGCAAGGCCGGTAAGCGTCGAGCATGCGCGAGCAACAGCGTGAGGGCGTGTGTTGATACCTCATCGATCGCGTAGTCGGGCACATTCGAGACCCAGATTCCCTGCCGCGTGGCCGCTTCGATATCGATGGCATCAACGCCGGTGCCAACCCGGCTAATGATCCGGCATCGAGGCATGAGTTGCAGTAACTCGGCGGAAACGGGCCGCGTCGTGACCATCAAGGCATCTGCCTCGCGGGCCGCTGCAGTTCCATCGTCTGTCGTGAAGTCCGTGATCTGCGCAATGCGGGCATCAAGTACGCTGAGGACCTCTGCTTCGACGGCGGTATCCGGATACTCCTTGTAGGCCAGGATGACGAGAGGCTTCATACAGGCGCTCCTTGCTAAAAATGACGAACGTACACTGTTGGTGCGATGCAGGGCGCAGGTGATGCTGTTTACGGCTCGATGACTTCGGGCGGTTGACGCCGGTGCACGAGGACGTCGGTCGTGAGCGCCATCACTGCGCCACTAACAGCCGCCTCAAGTGCGGCAATCAGCACGAGAGCCGGATCCAGAAGACCAGTCCGCCACACGTCTACGAGCTGCCCACTGCGAGCGTCAAAGCCACAGTCTGCCGGAGCTTGTGTGACCTGCGCCACGATGGTGGGCCCAGCGTAGCCGGCATTATGAGCGATGACCAAGAGTGGTTCGGCGAGCGCATGCAGCAGCGCGTCACGTCCATAGCACGCATCGCCCGCTAGCGCCACATGTTGAACAGCCGGGTGGCAAAGCAGGAAAGCACGGCCACCGCCGGGTACTACGCCACCTTGTAGGGCGAGCCGCAATGCGGTGGTGGCACGTTGCGCTTGCGCCTTCGCTGTTTCGAGTGCACCCTCGCTGACGGCACCCACCTGCAAGATTGCAACCCCACCGAGCAGCTTCCCCAAACGAGCCCGTACGTCGTCACGCGCAGCCGTGTTGGTTAGATGGGCCAGTTCGGCTTTAGTAGTCTTGATCCGCTCACGCAACTGCAGCCGGTCGCCCTGACCGCCACGCAGACCGAAGGCTTTGGCAGTGGCCCACGCTAGACGAGCGTGACCCAGATCAGCCGGCCCGACATTATTCAAAGAAGCTCCCGCTTGGGCAATGATAGCGCGTCCGCCGGTCAGGATCGCGAGGTCCTCTAAGATCGCGGCGCGTTGCTGACCGTAGGAAGGCGTCTTAACTGCTGCACAGTGGAGTATGCCGGCCTGATGATTCGCGACTAACAGGTTCAGTGCACTGCCGGAAAGCTCATCAGCAACGATCAGCAGCGTCGTAGCCCCGGTGGCAACCACCTGCTCCAAGAGCGGGACCAGTTCCTCCGCGGAGGTCAGGCGGAGATCGCTAAGCAATAGCGCCGGCTCTTCCAAGCGTGCCTCTTGCTTCGCTACATGGGTGATGAAATAAGGCGACAGCAGACCCTCATTCCAGTACAGCCCTTCGATATATTGTCGTTCGAGACCGAGTGTATGCTTCGCCTCGACATACACCAAGCCATCGCTGCCTGCAATGTCGAAAATTTCGCCGAGCAGCCGCGCCAACTCCCGATCCTGGCAAAGCATTCCTGCGGCGTTGGTAATGGCAGTGCTGCCTTCCAATGGACGAGCCATTTGCTGCAGAGCACCCACGGCAGCCAGAAGACCGGACTCCAGACCGTGTCGGATAGCAACGGGATCGCACCCTGCCGCGATCGCGCGGCTGGCGTGGCGAACAATCGCCTGCATCAGTACTGCGGTTGTGGCCGTGCCTTCCGCGACGGCCTCGGCGGTCCGATGCAGCGTGTGTCGAAGCAGCATAGCACCCATATCGACATAGGGGTTAGGCAGTTGGACAACGCGTCGCAGGATCGTGGCGGCGTCGTCCAAGACCTCGGGCATGCCGCCTGACGACAAAGGAGAGATGGCAACGTGGCGCGGTGTCGGGCCCAGGGTTGGACGAACCAGATTCGCCATACGGTCAATGCCGCTGCATAGCGCCCTGTGTGCTTCGGTGCCAATCAGGAGTCCGGGACCAGCGGTCATCAATACTTCGCTTTCTGCGTTAGCCTTTAATGCCGGTCATAGCGATGCCGCGAATGAACCACTTGGATGCGAACGCGTACAGGATCATGATCGGTACAACCGTCAGCATCGAGCCGGCCGTCCACATGTCGTAGCGCGTCCAATACAGGCTGCGCAAGCCAGACAGGATCAGCGGAATGGTCTGCTTTTCGGGACTGTTGAGCACGACCAGCGGCCACAGATAGCTGTCCCAGTTGCCCAGGAAGCTGAAGATCGCCAGGGCTGCGAGGGGTGCTGTGGCCAACGGCAGCACGATGCGGAAGAAGATGCGCCACTCGGAGGCACCATCAATACGTGCGGCATCGATCAACTCGAAAGGGATGGTTTCCATGAATTGGCGCATCAGAAAGATACCAAAGGTCGACCAGAAGCCGGTGACGATGATACCGCCCAGGCTATTGCCCAGTCCGATCTTATAGATTGTGATATAGAGCGGTACTAGCACAACGGCGAAAGGCACCATCAGCGTTGCCAGCAGCAGCGTGAAGAGTTGCTCCTTGCCCCAGAAGCGATATTTGGCGAAGACATAGCCGACGGCCGCTGAGGTAAAGCAGGTCGCGACTGTGACCGAGACCGCCGAGATGATGCTGTTGCGGACGGCCGTCAAGAAATGCGCACGGTTGAAAATCTCACGGTAGCCGTTCAGGGTCCAGGTATGTGGGAACAGGTCCTGCGAGCTGACCAATTCGCGAAAGGGCTTGAAGGAGGCCAGAAAGGACCAGATGAAGGGTGCGACGGCGATGACACACCAGACGAAAAGGAAGATATGCATCAGGCTCTGGCCAAGCGAGATGCTTCGTCGTCGCGGCGGAAGTGCAGTCGGATACGTTGTTGCCATTGGGTTCAACCTTCCCCTAATACGACCACTTGGGTCGAATCAACTTCAACTGAACCATGCTGATGACAAGGATGAAAGCGAATTGGAGCAAGGCGGCGGCCGTTGCTGTGCCGAAGCGCAGGTTTTGAAACGCCTCATTGTAAATCAGGATATTCAGCACATACAGGGAATTACCGGCACCGCTGGTGCTCAACAGTTGGGGCAGTGTAAACTCTTGCAGACTGCCGATCGCCAGCAGCACCATCACCAGCACCAGCGTATGCGAGAGTAACGGCAGTGTAATCTTCCAGAAACGCTGCCACTCGTTCGCGCCGTCAACCAGCGCGGCATCCTGTAGCTCGGCGGGAATATTCAACATGCCGGCTGTGAGGAGCACTACCGTGCCGCCGATGCCTTTCCAGACACCGATCCCGACCGCAGTCGGCAACGCTGACGAAGAGTCCGAGAGCCAGGTCCAACTGTGTAGCCCGAGCGCATTCAGGATCGTGTTGAACTGGCCGATGTCTGGATCCATCAGCATCCGAAAGAGTAGTGTGATCGCTACTAGTGATACGACGACCGGTAGGAAGATGAAAAACTGGTACAGGTTGCGACCGCGAGCCACATTGGCCAGGCAAACAGAGAGTAGCAAGGCCAACGGTAAGGTCAAGGTGAAAGCCAGCACGCCCCACAAGAGGGTGTTGCGGACGGCCACAAGAAAGAGAGGGTTGGCCCATAAATAGCGAAAGTTATCGAAGCCAATGAATGGACTCGTCGACGGAGCGAGCACCTGGTATTTATGTACGGCGATCCAAAAGGCGCTGAAGATCGGCTGGAACGAAAAGATCCAGTACCAGATCAAGGTGGGAATCAGGACGGTAACGCCGAACCAGAACTGCGGGCGACGCAGTGTGCGAGCCACCGCAGCCCGCCGGTCGGGTCTGGGAATGAACTGGCCCGCAGTCGCTTGCTCGCCGAGTCGTAGCGCTTGTAGACGTGGATCATCGGTACGCACTTTTGCCATAGTCTCGTCCTCCTTCGTTCACCACGTGTTCGCGTGGTAAACTTCAGTCATCCGCCTTCACGATCAAAAGCTCTGAAGTCAAGGCACTTTCAAGACGGATCGATAAACCTAGATTACATAACGTAAAACCATCTAGCACAACACAATCGCCACTATTATCGAAGGTGACACGGTAGCGCCGTCCAAGCTCTAAGCCCCGTAACCGGAGCAGGTATTCGGGGGTGGCGGGATCGCTTAAACGAAAGAGCCCGATGATTGCCTGTGTCCGATCCTGCGCTGCTAGCTCAAGCACACCCCAGCCGTGAGGGTCGTAGCCCGTGACGACCGGCGTGTGGTGATAGATGCGGCTCGTGGCCTGAAACGGCCGCACGAATTCCTTGTAAATATTGACCATATGCCGAACGCGCGCGAGCTGCTTGGGATTCGGCTGGGCACCCTTGAGATGAAACCAGCCCAGCGTGGGATGGACGAACAACAAGAGGCGGGCCTGAAAATCGAGCGTCGCAGCACGCTGACCGGATTGCCCCATCCCGAGTAAGCGATCCACCCGCTCGGGTGGCAGTGCGAGGGTCATCCCATTGGTGATCGAGAAGGAGCGCGGGGCAATTTGCCAGTCCGTAATCCACGTATGATTGAAATAGCGCAGCATACCGGCATCAGCTCGGGCACCACCGCTCGCGCAGTTTTCGAAAATGACAGCGGGATGGTGGCCACGTAAGCGCCCGTAGATCGCATACAGGGCCTCGTAGTAGCGCCAGTAGATGTTCTCGGCGAAGCCGGCATGGAGGTGGTAACCGGCAGGGCCGACGTTGCCAATGTTATAGTCCAGGCGGAAAAAGTCCAATTGGTGCTCGGTGATCAGCTGGTCGATCGTATGCTCCATCCAGGCGGCGGCGTCCGGTTGCGTGAGGTCGAGCATGCCGCCGGGCTCCCGTTGATCGTCATAGCGGCGGACGAACCATTCGGGATGGAGCGCGGATAGCTTGCTTTCTGAGCCGATACGCTCTGCGTCCATCCATAGTCCCCACAGCATACCTTTGGCATGAACGCGATCACGGATTGGCGCGAGACCGGCAGGGAAGCGGCTACCGACCTCCCAATCGCCAACTGTATTCCACCAAGGTGCGCCTAGCGCGCTATACCAGCTCGCATCAACAAAAAACAATTCCGCGCCGACTGAGGCCGCAACCTCCAGTTCGTGGTAAACCAGTTCGTAGGTGATCTCTTGCTCCGGGCCGATGCCACTCTCGACCCGACCGGCGAGTTCCGGCTCTTGGGGTTGCAAGACACTCGCACGCAGATGATCATGCAGGGCGTGGACACAATCATCGAGCTCACCGATCACCATCCCCAGGTGCATTTCGGGAGTCGTTACCGTTTCGCCGGGATCGAGCACCCGCAAAGGGGGTGGAGCATCCGGTCCGGCACGAAAATGGAGGCGAGCGCTGCCCCGGCTATAGCCGTCGTCAAGGTCAAAGTCGAAAACATAGCCGCCGGACCAAGCCAGCGTGCCTACCCAATGTTCGCCGGTCTGATGATTGCGCAGTACGAAGAAAGGTTGACGATGGCGATCACGCCGGTAGCGACCATCGATCCGGTAGCTGGCATACGGCAACTCACGCCACGCAAAATCACCCTCGTTCCCCCAATGCGTGTCGATCATGTAGCCGATAGAATAGGGTGATGTGGTTGTGTCAGGTGTATGTGAAGTCGTTTGCAGAACACCACTCCAGGGAAAAGCACTGTTGATCGGGGCTGCGTGATCACCGGTATTGATGATCTCGAGCCAGCGGGTCAGGAGCGGAGTTCCGTCAAGGCGTGTGTGAATGCGAACGGTAATCGGGCGCAGGGTGTGGCCCAGTTCGATGATGCTATGCAGCAGATCACCGTTGGCACCTGGTTCGTTGTGTTGCTGCGCACCCCGGTATTCCCAGAATGAATGGAGTAATTGGCCTTCGACCTCAAGCCAAAAGGCTTGTGGCGCAGGGTATTTGGCAGGGTCAAGGTGTTCGCTCGGAGGATTGGTATAGCCGGAGCCGTTCCAGCCACAGCCAATCCATTGCCCACGTACGAGCGCCTCTTGGTATGCAAGCAAGCCTGAACGGTAGGTGATGGTCACCTCCGGCGTCTCGACCAGATGGATATCGGTGAAGATCGTGGGCGTGGCCTGAGCCTCTACCATCAGTTCCTTGCTGCCCCCTGTAGCCTACCGTGATGATTGTGGTAACGGCCACAGCTTCCACACGGCGTGGGGCGAAAGCTGTGGCACGCGGCACTAATCAAACCGTGCTAGACCTTCTTGCTGTCTTCCAGGAATTGCTTGTACTGTGCCTCACACAGATCCTGGAACTGCTTTACGGCCGTTGCCGAGTCGATCTTGCCTTGACGGACTAAGGAGCAGGTATCCCCGCCCGCTTTCTCGATCTGTGAGATGTACCCGTAACCCTCACCATAATACTGAGTCTGCGAGAGCAGGCCGGTGTAGAACTTCGAGGCTTTGACATTCGGATTGTTGGGATTGTCGTTCTTGAATCGCTTGGTGTCGTTCTTGAACCCGGCCCACGCATAGCCCAAGAGCCCGCTGTAAATCTGAGCGTATGCCATTTGCCCTTCCTCCGTACACATCATTTGGAGGAATTTCAGTGAGACATCCGGATGCTTTGATTTGGCTGGTGCCGCAAAGCCCCAACCACCTTCACCAATGAAGAGCGGATCCACGCCAGGCTTAACACGGGGCGCACCGGCGAGCTCGAAATGGTAGCCCAGATCGAGGCCTTGGACGGCCGGTGTGCCATTCCCTCGCGCGATCGCGACCTTACCGGCCAGCGCTGCATCCACGTGGGTCTGATCGAGTTCGGTCTCGATCCCCATCTTAACCGGTGTTTCAGCGAAGAGCTTCATCGCCTGGATGCCAGCATCCGAGTTGATGCCGAACTTCTTGGCGTTGTTATCCCACCATGTGCCGCCAAGACTGCGCAAGATACCTAGGTAGCTCTGTGTATCCCAGCCCTTGCTGCTCAAGCCCCAGCGCGTTACCTTGCCGTCTTTAGTGACTTGGAGCGCTTTTGCCAGTGCCCACATGTCGTCATAGCTTTCGAAATAGAGTTTGCCATTGGTTGGCGGGTACTTTTCGGCCAAACCTGCCGCTTTGACGTCGTCGACCGGCACGTTGACGACCTGACCGACCTGGTTGCTTTCGACCGGGACGCCCCAGATCTCATTCTGGTAGGTGTAGGCACCGATCGCATCGCCGACGAAATCCTTGACCGGATCCACGCCTTTGGCTTTGAAGACTGCCTCGGTTAATGGGAGCAGTGCTTTTTGAAGATGTAGCGGGAGTAGCACTTTGCCCATAATGCATACCACGTCGGGCTGTGCGCCGGCTGCCAGCGCCGCGATCATCTTGGTCTCCAGGGGCCAATCCTGGGGCTCGACCTTTATTTCTGTCCCGGTGGTTTTTTTGAACAGATCGGCCAGACGCCCATATGCTTCCACATGGGGGTCGTACTTCAGACCCCAGAGTACTGCGCCTGCCCCACTATCGGCGGCCGGTGCTGCGCTGGCAGCGGCGGGCACTGCCGTCGCTGCTGCTGCGGCTGGGGCAGTTGTTGCAGCGCTGCCCGCAGAGCCTGGTACGCCCCCGTTGCCGGACGCTGCCGGCGTTGCCGGAACACCCGACCCGCAGGCAGCGAGGAAGGCCGCGCCCGCCGCGCCCGCGCCGAATTTGAGGAAATCCCGTCTGGTTGGTTTCTTCTCGCCCATTTCTGCCACTCCTTTCGAGAGGAACTATTGAACTGATACGAGACCAGATGTTGGCGATGGTTAAGGTGACGTCGAGGTATGGTGTAGCCTTGGTCACCAAGCATGGCTGCGCTGGCGTTTAATTATGAGGTTACAGCTAATGGCACAAGCACACCATCCCAAGGCTTGGGTCTGTATAACGATGTCATTGGCGGCCGCTATACCGAGATCAGTGACCACGCTATTGGCACCGGAACGTGCTAGACCGATCGCCATTGCCTGGCCAAGGCCGAGCCGGCTGCGGGTAACGACGGCAACGCATCTATCAAGATCGAAAAGGGCTTTCGTCATCGGTGACGTTGCTCCTATAGTCGGGTGTTGTAGTGCTCGGTCCTCGTGGCTAGTCGCGTGTCTTCTGTGATGGATAACTTGATAGGACTCGGTCGTACGCGATGCGCAAGTGTTCCTGGACCACGGCTATGGCATGAGCCTCATCTTTGCTCTTCAGAACGTCGAGTAGCTCGGTATGACCGCGGGGGGCGTAATAACGGAAATCAGGATTAGCTACATTGCGGGTGAGCAGCATAATGTGGATCTGTGGGCGGAGGTTGGTCCAGCACTCGTACAAGCGTTGATGCTTGCTGGCCTGATAGATGACATCGTGAAACATGAGATCATCTTGGGCCGCCTCCTGCTCCGTCATACCCGTCCCATAGGTCGCCATGCGATCAACGATCACTTGCAATTCGGCGAGTTGGTCAGTCGTCACGAACTGCATCGCCCGTTGCATGGCCAGTGGTTCCAACGCAAGTCGCAAGCTATATACTTCATCCACATCCTCGCAACTGAGGCGGGCAACATAGGCGCCCCGATTGCGGTGGAGCACGACTAACCCCTGACGTTCTAATTGCGTAAATGCTTCGCGTAGCGGTCCACGGCTGACACCTAATGCGTCAGCAAGCTCCTCCTCGCGTAGCCGTTCGCCGGGTCCTAGTTGCCCGCTGAGAATGGCTGTCGTCAGCCGTGTGACGATCTCGCTGGCAAGACCGCGATTGATTGGCAGGACGCGTGTGTCTGAAATCATGTACACTGGCCTCGTCGGGCATCCTAAACATTGAAAAGATGGAATGATTGGTGTGTATTGTTAACAGTTGTAATGTTAACAATTATTGATGGCGTTGTCAAGGGGCAGTTTATGTGATCTAGCATGAATTCGCTAGGTTCGACCGCGTGATCAGACAGGAGGCTGTAGGTCGTTGTTGGCTAGCAGTACGTCGCGGTTCTCGGCGAAGCGTACCAGCTTGGCCTGAAAGCCCGGTCGATCAAGCACTGCGTGGTTGACCACGTTGTCGGGCACGACACCCCGTGCGGCTTGCAGCATACCCGCAGTGGTCGCATGGCCAGTCGCAGTCCAAATCTCAGCTGTGGCCGGCAAGAAATGGGGTGTTAAGATCACGTTGTCAAGCTGGATTAAGGGATCGTCCACCGGCAAGGGCTCATGCTCAAAAACATCCAGAGCTGCACCGGCTATACGGTGTTCACGGAGCACGGCTACGAGCGCTGTCTGGTCGATCAACTCGCCACGTGCCACGTTGATCAGATACGCAGTCGGTCGCATGCGCGCGAGTTCAGCCGCGCCAAGCAGCCGGTGGGTTGCCAGGGTCAGTCGGCAGTGGAGGCTAACGAAGTCAGCCTGTTGGAGTAGTTCGTCAAGGGTGAGTAACTCTACACCGAGCGCAGCAGCTGCCTCTGGATCGGCGTGGGGTGAGTAGGCGATCAGCCGCATCGCAAAGGGTGCGACCAACCTTGCCAACTCGCGCCCGGTATGGCCGAGACCGATAATGCCTAACGTGTGTCCCGGTAGCTCGTTGCCCATCACCCGCGACTGGAGATCCCAGCGGCCGGCGCGCGTAATCTTGTCTTGCTGCGGCAACCGCTTGGCCAGCGCCAGCATGAACGTCAGGGCGGAGGAGGCGGTCGAGTGGGTCAGGGCGGCGGGTGCATTAAAGACTGCTACATCGTGGTCGGTACACGCATCAAGATCGATCTTATCGTAGCCAGCACCCGACCGGCCAATCACGACCAGTTGCTCTGCTCCGTAGGCGAAGGTGGTAGATTTGACCCACGGACGGAGAACGATCAGCCCGTCGATGTTGGTGATCTGCTTTGGTGTTACTTCGAGTGAGTACAGGCGGTCGAAGTAGCTGGCATCATGCGGGTCGGGCATATGCTCGCGGATGAAGTGGTAGCGAATATAGGGGACACGCTGGAGCATGTCCTGCCCAACATTCCCATAAGCTACCTGCCCGCTGCTATCACAAAAGTCACCCGTCAAGGCAACACGAAATGTACGCATAAGCGTCTAGCCTTTCGACGCGTCGAAGTGGTGCTGCTCGTCGGAGACTTCGATATGAACGTCGGGACGTCGCAGAACGTCGTCCCGCAGGGCCGTGCCGAGACCGGGCTTCCCCTCCAGCCACAACATGCCATCGGCAATCGGGATGCGTTCGGTCATAACGTCGTCGTACCATCCATCATAATACGCACGCACCGTTTCCATAATCATTGCATTTGGGATATGGAGCATCAGATGCGCGGCCGTCCATAGGGCAACCGGTCCGATCGTATCATGGGTGGTGACCGGTAGATAATAGGTATCGGCCAACGTGCAAATTTTGCGGCCCTCGGTAAGGCCACCCGTCCAGGCAAGATCCGGCATGATGATGTCGGCGGCGTTATGCTCGATCACCGGACGAAAGCCGAAGCGCGTAAAGAGGCGCTCGCTCACACACAGTGGAATCGTGGTGTCGGCCTTGAGGCGGGCATAAGCGTCTACATTATCGGGCGGAATAATCTCTTCGAGCCAGGTAATGTCATATGGCTCAAGTGCTCGGGCGATTTTGGTAGCCTCTGGCAGGTTCCAGCGCGCATGGCCCTCGATCATGATCGCCATCTTATCGCCGACAGTACGCCGTATATCCTCAACATAGGAGATACCACGTTTGAGTTCCTCCCGGCGCAGATAGTGGCCGACCGGACCGACCGCCGCTTTACCGGCACGGCTACCGACCGGACCCCCTAGTGAGACGCCAAATTGGTCGAAGGGCCAGATCTTCATTGCTGAGACACCGCTGGCAAGCAGCTCCTCGGCCAGCGCGCCGGTGTGACCCTCGAACCAGCGGTGGAAGTCTTGATGCTTGCCGTAGCTCACACAGGTGTTATAGATGGGAATCCGCTCACGATTGCGGCCACCCAGCAGGGTGTAGATCGGCTGCCCAGTATATTGGCCCAGGATATCCCAGAGGGCAACATCAACGGCGCTGATCGCACGCATCTCGGTGCCGGCGTAGCCAAAAAAGTTGACCGTCGAGAACAAGTTGTTCCAATGGTTCTCGATGTCGAGCGGATTGCGGCCGAGCAGTAGTGTCGCAAAAACGTCGTGCACCATGGCACTGACCGCGCGTGGGGCATAGAATGTTTCGCCAAGGCCGATTAAGCCATCATCGGTGTGGATACGCAGCCACAGCGTATTGGGCTGCTCGTCAAACCAGATCGTTTCCAGGCGCGTGATCTTCATACTACCTCCTGCACTGCAACCTGCACGCGAGTCTATTCCCCAGCTAGGACCACCTCGAAGAGCAGCAATTCTGATGTGAAGACACCGGCAAGGCGCACCTGTAGTCCCTGCTCAATCAAGTGGTGACCGTTGACCTCGTATGAGCGACCTGTGCTGTCAAAGCGCACGCGATAGCGCTGATCGGCGGCCAATCCGCGTGGCAGGAAGTGGTAGTAGTCACTCGTCGCAGCCTGGAGCCGGAAGATGCCAGCATAGGCGCGGTCGCCTTCTGCGCTGGCCGCTTCGAGGACCACCCAGTCACCCGGTTCGCGTTGGCGTTGAATCGGGGTATGGTGGAAGAGCTTACAGCTCCCTAGCATGGGTCGTACGAAGCTTTTGTAGAGTTCGATGGTGTGTCGCCAGCGTTCGCGTGCTCCTGCATGTTGTTGCTCCAGCGCCGGAAAAATGCCACTGACGCAGTAGTGGCCGAACAGGCCGATCCGTAGCATGAAATCAAGATCGGCGACCCCGTCCGAGATCCCGCCGGGCACGCTCTCACACAGCTCCGGTGGCAGCAGCAGGGTCATGCCGTTGATGATCTTGATCGTGGGTGCCGGTGCCCACAGGTCGGTCACCTGCGTCCAATGAAAGCGAGCCATGATGCCTAGGTCGGTACGGCCACCGCCGGATGAACAGTTTTCTAGGAGCATCTCGGGAAAGCGAGCATGAATGCGGTCGAAGATGGCATAGAGCGCTTCGTAGTAGCGCCATAGTACGTTCTCGGTATAGCCACCGCGCTCTGCCTCGCCGCCTTCGCCGATACTGATGTTGTAGTCGATGCGAAAGCAATCGAGCCGGTATTTCTCGATCAACCCAATGATTGTTTGCTCGAAGTAAGCGGCAACCTCGGGCCGGACAAGGTCGAGATTCGGAATCGCCTTGCCCCGCCGTTGCATCTGCCATTCGGGATGCTCTTGGATCAAGCGACTGGTCGGGCCCATGCGCTCGGCCTCGACCCATAGACCACCAAGCAGGCCGCGTTCGTGCGCAGCCGCGAAGATCCCCTGGACACCTCCGGGCAACAATCTACTTTCATCGTCCCAATCACCGACTGCCTCGAACCAGCGATCTGAAGCTTTACCAAACCAGCCTGCATCAAGGAGAAAGAGCTCGGCACCTACATCGGCCGTCATGTCCATCTCCTGGTAGAGCTGGTACTCGGTGACCTGGAGGTTGCGGGTATAGCCGGTATGGTTGACCTCGACGCGATGTTCGCGGCCCGCCGGCTGCTCCAAGGCAACACTCCGGCGTATATGCGTATGCAACTCTTGAACGCAGGCATCGAGGTCGCCAAAAAGAAAGCCAATATGGGCTGCCGGCGTTTGGGCCGTTTCACCGGGTTCCAAGACGCGGAGCGGAGCGGGTCCCGCCAAACCAAGCTGGGCATAGATGCGGGCATCACGGATCGGCCAGCGTGCGGGTTCGTCATCGTTGAAGAGATTGATCTGCCAATTACCCGACCAGCCAAGATGCATCACGCAGTTCTCGCCCGTTACCTCGTTACGTAGCAGGCAGAAGGGTGCACCCCAACCAGAACGACCGTTCATGCTCTCGAAACCAGAAGCGCCCTCGCCAACTGGTCCCCAGTCGAATGATCCTTCGGTGCCTGCGGAGCTATCGGTGAAGCGACCGATGCTGAATGGTGCGGTGGGTAAGCTGGCCGTATTCCAGGAATTGCCGACCGGCTCCCATACTTGCCCTGACCACGGGAAAACTTCGGCAACGGCTGCATGTTGTTCGCCGGTATTAGTGATCTGGAGCCAACGCGTCAACAAGGCCGTATCATCAATGCGCGTATGGATTTCGACCGTTACCGGACGTTGGATATGCCGCAGCATGACCACCGCTTCGCGACAGCCCGTCCGACTCGCAACGACCTCGTGCGCGTCGACCCATTCCCACTGATCGGCGAGGAGTTGCCCATCGATCACGAGCCGAAAGGCGTGCTGGCGTGTGCGCGCCGGTCGGATGGCGGTGGGATCACCGTATTCTTGCCAAATCCACTCGCGAAACTTGGGACGGCCCATAGCTGAGGTATTGACGACCAGGTACTGGCCGTTAAGCAGCGCTTCCTCGTAAACGACCATGCCAGTGTCGAAGCGCACGAGCGGGAAGTCCGGCAGCGCGAGGGCCGTTGCCGACGGTGCGTTGTGGCTGATACGAATATCCAAACTGTTCAGCTCCTTTCCAGGCGCTGCCGAAACCCTGCGATTTCAGCTGCGCCATCCAAAATACCGACCTCAATGTCGTAGGAGCGGCGTTCGCCGGGTTCGAGCACAATGAGTTCGCCAGCCTGGCGTACCTCCTCACGACCGAAGCCGTTGGTACAGGGCTCGATGCCGACTGCATACTGCCCTTCGCCCATCATCCGCCATTCAATGTAATGTGGCATGGCTACGGGGTCGTAGCTGACATACAGGGCTTGACCATCACGGCCAAGCTGTGGGTTGATGATGGCGACTGCCACGCGGCCATCAGACGCCGGGCGCATTGTGTGCTCGAAGGTTTGCTGCACCCAGTTTTTTTGGGGGGCGACAAAGCGACTCCACTGCTTGATTTGTGTCGGATCGGCATCGCCAAAAAGGACGTGCGGCGGAGCTGCGGTGGGCGCCAGGAATTCGGCACCGTCATCCACAAAAGGGAAGCCAATGTTGATATGGTAAAGGAGCATGTGCTCGGTCTGTAGGTAGCCAGCGTTGATGATCTCGTCATGCATATGAAAACGCGACTCACCGAGCCAGGCGGTGTAGCGCCGAGTCATGATGAGGTTCTCGCCGTACGTTTGCGCTTGGGTTACGCGGCCCTCGGCTTCGAGGATGCAGTCGTCGCCTTCCCAGCGTTCGCCGTAAGAGCGCAGTTCAGCGGGGATGAGTGCCATACGCTCATGGACGCCATAGCGCTCGGTGGGACGCGCCGGGAAGTTATAGTGGGCGACGTTGCTTGTCTCAGGATTGCCAATATGGACCATGCCGCAGGAGTTGCAAAAGCCGCCGAGCGCCGTGCGTAGCCAGCCGAAGTCGGTCTGTTGTTCAAAGTACCAAGGACCGGGCAGCAGTGTCGGTGGCATCCAAGCGAGTGAAGCGCCCTGATAGTCACAGGAACCGACATCCATGCCACGGTCAACGGCGACCGAGAAGTTAAAGCCCGTGCCGGTGCGAAACTGCAGCAAGCGGACGCCGCGCGCCGGACCATCGCGTGCCTCTAGGAGTTGGACGCCGCCGATTTGCGACACATGCCCAACGTGGCGGAGGAGTTCCGCACGTGTATACCATCGGTTGAATACGTGAGGCATACCCCACCTTCCACTTACGTATGTTCCTGCTGCCCTTGATTCTGGGTAAAATTGGTCTGCCAGTTGCCGTCCCACAAACTAGGAAAGGCGTGTGCCACGTAGGGATGGTCGTTGAT
This sequence comes from Herpetosiphonaceae bacterium, assembly GCA_013821605.1. Taxonomy (GTDB): domain Bacteria; phylum Chloroflexota; class Chloroflexia; order Chloroflexales; family Kallotenuaceae; genus JACDGP01. The sequence goes on along the minus strand of JACDGP010000099.1, from coordinate 4,575 downwards.
CGCCGCTTCGTCAAGTTCGAGTCCGAGGCCGGGTGTGTCGTCCAGAACATACTCACCATTATGGATTGGGTTCCAGCCACACACCAAGCTGTTGCGCCAGGGCACATCGAAGTCGGCGAAAGCTTCTTGTACCATAAAGTTCGGTGTGCTCACATCAACATGAAGCGCGGCAGCCAGGGCGACCGGCCCGACCGAGCAGTGGGGTGCGATGCGTAGATCTTGTGCTGCAGCCATCGCCGCAATCTTTTTGCCGGCGAGGATACCGCCACAATGGGCAATGTCCATCTGGACGATGTCGACCGCGCGTAAGCGAATCAAGCGGTAGAAATCCGCGAGCGTATACAGACGCTCACCGGCAGCAAGGGGTGTTTGGACCTGCTGCTTTAGCTCGGCCAGCAAATCCAGACTTTCCGGCACGACCGGCTCTTCACACCAGCTTGGAGCATAAGGCTCAAGTTGCCGGATCATGAACCGCGCACTCGTGATATCCAGACGACCATGGAACTCGATCATGAGATGTACCGCGGGGCCGGTTGCTTCACGAATGGCTGCGACAATCGCTATCGCTCGTTCGGCCTCGTCCTCGCGGAGCTCCTTCCAGGCGGTACCAAAAGGATCGAACTTTAATCCGCGATAGCCACGTCCGACGACCTCGCGCGCCCGTTCGGCGTATTCCGGCGGGGTTTGTGCGCCTCCATACCAACCGTTGGCGTAGGCCGGGATGCGGCGATGGTAGCGCCCGCCGAGCAGCCGGTAGACAGGTTGGCTACAGGCCTTGCCGACGATATCCCATAGTGCTAGCTCCACACCACTGATGGCGGTCATGACCGTAGCGCCACCTTGGTACTGGTCACGGATGAGGTTACCGATGATTAATTCAATATCAAAGGGATCACGACCCACAACCCGTGGTGCCAACCACTCATGGACGAGCGTCTCGACCGTTTTTTCTTGCCATTCGAGTGATGCCTCGCCAACGCCGGTCAGACCGGTGTCGGTCACCAAACGAATGAAGAGATAGTTACGCAGACCGGCATTAGCCATGAGGGTTTCGCAGCGTGCCACTTTCATTGGATACGCTCCCCACGTGTCCGCCACGCTGCCACCTCGGCATCAACTGCCGGATCTACGGGCAGCAGCACCTGTAAGTCGACATAATCGTATCCAAGGTTGAACTTAGTAGTGTAGAGGGCCGGATGGTGCACCCCACCATCGGCAATCAATTGGCGAGCACGACGATAGGGTGGTGATAATCGCTTGTTGGCCACGCACATCAAAGGCAGTCCAAGCTCATCCGCCCGAGAGCACATGCGCTTGGCATCACTGAGTGAGGCCGCAAACGGCTTTTCGACCAGCACGGCTAAACCGGCTTCCAAAGCCGCGAGCGTGTGTTCCGCATGCAGCGCATCCGGACTTAGCACCAGCACGGCGTCGAGCTGTTCTGTGCCGAGCATTCGTTGGTAGTCGGCGTACCAGCGACCGCCATAGATGTGTTCAAGCTTGTGAGCATGGTCGTTGCGCGGCTCGGCCACGGCAACGAGCTCGAGAGGTTCCCACAATGTACGCAGGCGTGCAAGTGCCGGCAGGTACTTCGCCTGGGCTACGCCACCGGCACCAATGATCGCGCAGCGCACCGATCGTCGGGCAGCTCGCTCTGGATCATAGCCGATGCCATACACATCACGTGCGCCAAACATCTTGTTGGGCGACGTGTGGCCATACGTTTCTTCTGCCATCTATGCGTGGGCCCCCCCACCTAACCGTTTGTGGTCGAACTTGTTACTCCCGTCCCGCTGCTCAATCTTATGTTCCCGTAGTGCCGCCCCAACCATCGCTTCGGAGTCGTGCAGATGCTGTATGATGATCGCGTAAGCAGCCTGCGCATCGCGGTGTTGGATCTGTTCGAGAAGCTGTGTGTGAGCGCTGAGGCCGGTTGCAACGGCACCTGGCGTCAGGTATCCCTCAGATATCACATCGCGGAGTTGATCGATCAGCGGCTCTAATAACACACGTTGGAATGGATTATGCGTCGACCTAGCCAACGTCAGGTGAAATTGGAGGTCGGCCTGTGCCCAGCGCTCGATCGAACCACTGTGCTCCTGCATTCTTGCAACACAATCCGCTAATGCTGCAATATCGGATGCTTCAGCACGCTCGGCAGCCAGGTGGGCATTGGCTCCTTCAAGAATCCGGCGTGTTTCGTATAGAGAGGCGCGTGAGGCCGCTGCACCCGTCAGCCGTAAGTAACGACTGAGGGCATTACTTGTCGCCTCAGAGGTAGGCTGAGCAACGAACGCCCCACTGCCATTCGTGATCATAATCAGCCCGCGTTCCTGCAACAGCTTGAATGCTTCACGCACGACATTGCGGCTGACGCCAAATTGGTCCGCGAGCTGTTGCTCGGAAGGCAGACGATCACCAACCACAAAGGCAGGTCCCAGAATAGCTTGCTCGACCTCGGTTGCAACAACTTCCGGCAACCGCAGACGATCAACTTTCTCAAACACCTATTTCCTCCAATGAGCCACCGGCTGGATCGTGCTTCGCTCTCAGGAGCAGGGAATTGGACCAATGCTGTAGAGCTATCCTACAGCTTTAGCTTATAATGCGAGAACCTGTTTGTCAATAACGGGATTGGCTCATCGTCGCGATCTTCACTAAGGCTCTGGAGGGACATACAGGGATTTGCTCCTGTAAGCCTAGGGCAGAGGCAGCGATGGTGACGAGGTTGCCAGGTGCAAAAAGACGCTGCGATGAAAGTGTATCGCCGCGCGTCAGCTGCATCAATGCCGCTCCGCTCGATAATCACCAGCGCAACGCGCTGATGTAGGATAGAATAAACCACACACCCAAATCGAACCGTAGTCTCGCGGTGCGCGGAGTGCCGTGCATGCACGACCGGCGGAAATCTACCGAGGAGGCTCGCACTGTGCGCGACGACGTGATCGAAGTGTCCAATGGATTACCGCTTGATGTGCCAGTCCTGGACGTTGCCATCTCACCCACATTTGACCATGATCATGGTTGCTATGCCGCCAGTCTGGCTGGCTTGTATCGTTCGGCAGATGGTGGCATCAGTTGGACCGCCGTTGTCCTCAACGTGGGGAAGGCCGCAGCCTTCGCGGTGGCGTTGTCGCCGGCGTACACGATCGACCAGCAGCTCTTTGCCGGGCTTGCGGGTGGCATTCTGCGCTCCTGCGACGCTGGGAGTAGCTGGGCCGTTAGCCTACTGCCTACCCCCCCACCGACCGTTTCTGCGCTCGCAGTATCACCGAACTTTAGCAAAGACGGTATCGTCTTCGCCGGGACCGCTGGGGACGGTGTCTTTCGGTCGGCCGATCGTGGGGCAAGTTGGGGAAGTTGGAATTTCGGCCTCCTTGACTATAACGTGTTGACTATGGCGGTGTCGCCGAACTATGCGCAAGATGAAACGCTGTTCGTCGGCACTGGCAGCGGCTTGTTCAGAAGCAAAAATGGAGGCCGTGCCTGGCGTGAGATCGACCTACCGATCGCCAATACATCCATCCTGGCCCTGGCTATCTCGCCGGCATTTGCTCATGATGGCCTAATCTACGCTGGTGCCGAAGAAGGAGGACTCTTCATCTCGCGTGATGCGGGAATAAGCTGGGCACAAAGCAGTGTCCAAGAGTCCGACGAGAGCATCAACGTCATCGTGCTTGCACCATCATTTTCGAGCGATGGATGCATGCTGATGGCTACTAACACTCGCGTCCGTTGCTCCACTGACCGGGGACAAAGCTGGCGTGATTGGACTGGCGTTGCGAACGTGATCGGGCTTTCCATCCCACCGGGCTGGCGTGTCGGCGATTCGGTTCTAGCTGCCTTGTCCGAAGGCGGCGTGCGCTGGCTACCACCTACCTAGATGAAGCTGTGTGTTGACGCAGCCTACAGTTTAGCTCTTCATGACATTGCTCGCAGGAGGGTTGCGTCAGAAGTCAGACCACGGTGTAAAGCGGTGGAGGTGATTCTCGAGTCAGGTCTTATGCGAATTCTGTACCTATGCGACCGATCTCTACCACTTTGCGGCCTTTTATTCCAGTCCGTTGACTGACCTCACCACGACGGCCCTGATGCAGTACGTTGCAACGCTTCGCCACCTCGCTCCGACCTCCCGGACTCACAAACAGGCGGCGATATTCAGGATCCTGTGCCAATGCTACTCGCGCCCCCCCCATGTGCGAGAGCCGTGTCAAGGAGCACAAAATAAGGACCACCTGCTGACTAGGCAGATGGTCGAACGCTGGTAGCTAAAGCTATTGATGCTAGTCGCGGTAGCGGTATGGCAACGGTCGTACGAGCCCGTAGGTGATCCCCAGGACGATGCCAAACAAAATGTTCTGGGCGGCAAAAGGTGGTTGGTATGATTCGCGCAGTACTGGGGCGACAAACGGCAGGACGGCAACGTACAAGACCATCCAGATCAGCACGCCATACACCAATCCAAGCTGGATCGACATACCGAAGGCCGTCGTCATGTGCAGCAACCGGTTAAAGATCAAGCCGAAGATCATTCCAAGGATCGCCGACATAACAAAGTGGAGCGCCGTCCCGACC
>JACDGP010000098.1 GCA_013821605.1 Herpetosiphonaceae bacterium | reverse complement strand
CGGTGCCAGGTATTGGCCGGCAGCCCAGCCGCTGGTGTCGGCACTTTCTACCTTCCACCAATCCAGACCGTCGGCCTTTTGGGGTCCTTCCAAAATATGGACCTGCTTGCCAGGCCCAATGCGTCCGGGCGCGGCGGTATCTTTACCGGGTGTTTTATGGATACGCAACGCGGCGTCGTCAGTGCCCGTGATCACGGCAAAGCCGTTGGCTTTGAGGGCAGGTACTTCGGTCGGCGTGGTAGTGGGTACGGCCGTTGAGGGTGGCAGCGTTGGGCGCGGCGTACGGCTCGGGCTGGAGGTCGGGGTGCGACCGGCCAGTCCCACGAGCAGCGAACCGCCGTGCTTCCACTGATCATAGCCAGCGATACCACCGCCAAGCACCAGCATCACCGGTACGATCCATAGGAGGCTCCGCCCGATCTTAGCGAGCAAGGCTCTGCGACGGGTACGTTGGCGTACCCGCACGACTTCATCGTATGCCAGACGATAATCGTAGTAGTATTGGTAGAACGATTCGTCTAAAGCATCGGCTTCAGCATCGTGCTTGCCGCGCAAGTACATGTCGCTGGGCATGAAAATCCTCCTACCGAATTGTAGCATAGCCACCGACCCGAACCGATGGCCGGTCGTCATAGGGCGGCGGGGTTCTTGACGCCGATTGCGGAACAAGGGTACGATCCCTCAAAGGAGCTAACGAATGACGAACGTCCGAATATTGCTGGTTGACGACCATGCGATGCTGCGCGACGGTGTGCGCATGATTTTAGAAGCTCATCCGGGCTTCACTGTGGTTGGAACGGCTGAGCACGGCCAGGCAGCGGTCGAGCTGGCGCATGAACTCAAGCCTGATATTGCGGTGCTTGATGTTGCTATGCCGGGCATGAACGGTCTCGTAGCGACACGGGCGATCCGTGCAGAGGTGCCCGAGACCCAAGTGGTGATTCTGTCGATGTATGAGGGCGAGGAGTATTTGCGTGAAGCGCTGCAAGCAGGTGCGTCGGCCTATATTCTGAAGCGGGCGGCGGCGAAAGAGCTGGTGAGCGCGATCCAGGCGGTGCAACGTGGCGAATCATACCTTGATCCAGCGCTGACGCGTACGCTCATTACCGACTATGTGCGTCAGGTCGAGCGCCCGGATGCGGCAGTAGATGCCCTGACCGAGCGTGAGTTGGAGGTCCTTAAGCTCGTAGCCGAAGGCATGACGAACCGGCAAATTGCCCAACGGTTGATGATCAGCATCAAAACGGTGCAAAGTCACCGGGCGAATGTGCTTGATAAGCTTAATCTCCATGATCGCACCGAGCTGGTAAGGTACGCGATTCGGCGTGGCTTGATTACGGCATAGTCCAAACCTATCGTCCTCGCACCTTTTTTATGCCGCGTCCGATCCCAATAACCAGGCCGACACCGCCAATTAGCGCACCACCGATCAGACCAATAATTCCGCCGGTGGCTGCGGCGGCGACCCGTTGCGTTTTAAGGGCAGCAACTTCTTGGTCGCGCGATAAATGTCCTGCTGTATAGGCCGTAGAGACCATGACGGCGGCAGGCTTGCTGATCGGCGCTTCCTGCTTGCGATCAGGCACTGGTTTGAGCGAGCCATGCAAGTTCGCATAGGCGTAGGTGAATTCGCCGCCAAAGAACAAAATCTGCGAGGAGTAATAGATATACAGCAAGAAAGCCAAGACGCCGCCGATGATGCCATAGGCCGGATTGCTGCCTCCAACCGTGCTGAAATAAAAGGAGAGAATGACTTGGCCGACCGTCCATAGGATGGCGGTGAAGATTGCCCCAGCCCACACATCACCCCAGGCAACCTCGGTATCCGGCAAAAATTTGAACAAGAGCGCAAAAATGAGGGTTGTCACACCGAGCGAGACGAGCTGGCTAACCACGGCCCACAATGGGCCAAGCGGCAAACTTTTAGCTAGAGTGGTGAGAACTGACGTTAAGATAGTCGATACAAGTAACAGGAACGCGACCCCCAGCACCAGTCCGAACGATAGAGATTTTGCTTTGACGAAACCGCTGATGCCCTTACCTTGCGCTTCACTAGGCACCTTCCAAATAATATTAAAGGCGGCATCCAGCTCAGCAAATACACCAGACGCCGTAAACAGCAGCACCACAAAGCCGATGATGGAGCTCAACAAGCCCTTCTTCGCCGTGTCATCAGAGGCATTCTTCAAACCGTCCGCCAGCGTCTGTTGAAAGCTCGCCGCGCTTTGCGTGTCACCGCTTTTGGATGAACTGCTCTTGCTGCTGATCGACTGGGTAACACTGGTGATCAGCCGATCACGCGTATTTTTGCCCGAGGTTGTACTGGACAGAATGAAGCTCCCGACAGCGACCACGACTAACAACAAGGGAAAAAGCGAGGTCATCGTGTAATAGGCAACCGAGGCGCCGAGGCGCAGGCAATTATCGGTGGACCAGTCACCGGCCGCCTTTTTAATGATATTGATATACTTGTTCATCGATTACTTCCTTGCCGTGCATACTTAATTGAATGGTTGATCGGCAATGAGCAACCCGTATGCCAGGGGAACTGTATTATTGGTCATTCTTGATTCTTGCACTGAGCCACACATTAAAGTTGTGCTCAAGGGTGGGGAGATCGCTGCCAAGGACAGTTTGAATCTTGAGCGGCGTTAGATGTCGAGCAAGCTCGCTCAAGGCCGCATTGCGTCCACCGGCATCGGTTGTGGGGGCGAGTGCTGCTTGAATATCCGTTAGCGGCGTCGCACTGAACGAGTCGTACAACGCAAGAAAGCGCTGCATGCCATAGACCTCAATCAGATACTTTGCGAGATAGGCGGCATAGGCGTATTGAACCAAGGTTTGCTCGCTGTCGTCACCTTGACCAAAGCTCGTCACGGCCGAAAAGTCGTCCAGCTTCATTCCCTCAGGATGGGTCTGGAGCCAGGTGGTGAGAGTCGCGTGCGGAAAATCTGCGGAGACATCCATTGCGGCACCTTCGACCAGCCAAGCAGGCACAAACGGCATGGTCGTTGGTGCTAGGACCAGATGTGTGAACTCATGGGTGATCGTTTGCTCACGATTTTGACTTTGTGGCTGCTGGAAGGCGGCACCATTCAGAAAGAAGGCCTGGTTGGTGATGCTAACGCCCGTGGCACCGATCTGGTAACGCGACAGGGCTACGCCAGCAAAGCGATCTGCAGGGCGTCCGGTCAAGGTGGTAAACTCATCTGCGGTGGACGTTACGAACATGACGTTGACTGCTTTGGTCCGCCCAGGCAGTGCGCGTTCTACTTGCTCGAAGGAGCGACGTGCCTCTTCGGCGAGCGCCGGTAGCTCGGTGCGAGCCGCAGGACGGAAGAAGATCCAAAAAGAACCAACCCGTTCTGCTGCCGCCGCTGCATAGATCCAAAAAGGTAGGTCGCCTGCAACAGCCGTGATATGCCACGTGGTATCGTGCCGAAAGCTCAACTGTAGATCGTTAACGAACACATTGGCCGGATCGACATCTTTGATGGCATAGTGGAGCGTGACTGGCACAGCATCAAGGGCAACGCGATCACCGTTGGTGCTGCCGCCGTCTGGTGTGCTGACCAGGGTCCATTGTATGTCTTGCAATGGCAGTTGCATGATCTGATCGAAGGCGGCGCTCTGGCTCTGCTGTAGCTCGGGTCCCCATACTCCGAGGTAAGCCACGCGATCACGCTCCGTTACAGCGCGATTAGCTTGATCAAGTAGCTGCTGTATATCGCTCCAGGCCTGGCCTACGTTGTAGTTGAGCGAAGGCGCGGTCGAGGGGTTGGGGGTCGGGCGTGGGTAGGCCGACGGTGGTAAGTCAGCTTGTGATGCGACGACTGGCACATCGTCGGCGTGCAGTGGTACTCGGATCAACGGGACGTCGGGTACCTGCAACAGCACAACGTCGCCGGCAGCCGGTCGTGAGAAACGGAGGATTACGTTATCACCCATGGCTTGACCCGTCTGCAACGTTCCAGTTAGGGTTTCGGCACGGAGCTGGTTCCAACGACCATCAAACAGCGCGATATCGCGGGGTAGCAAGGGTTGCTGAGCAGCCGCGCTGCCCCGGTCAAGCAGACGTACTTCAATGGTCAAAGTTGTGGTAGTGACGATCGCTGCAGTGAGGCGCAACACGCGCCCCGGTTGCTGCTTGGCAGCTACTTCCCAGGCGAAACGATACTGTCCGGGTGCCGCGGGTGGTGGCTCGGGGGCTTCGCGGAGTGGCAGTGTGAGGCGGATCGGGATGGCGGGAAAACCGGGGAAGACAAAGCTGAAGTGATCGTCGGGGAGCTCGGGAAAGCTGAGGGTCCCATTATTCGCGCTGTTAGCAAGCCAGGTTCCCGGTGGTGCGATGCCCTGCATGAAGCTGGGGCTGATCGCAGTGGGCGTGGCGGTCGTCGTGCCAATCAGTTGGGCTTGACCGAGTGGGGCACCGGTAACGAAGGCAAGATCACTGATCCCGTTGTTGTAAAAAGCGATGTGGAGCACGATGGCGATGGGAGTACGTTCGAGGTAGCGCACATGCAGATCGACACCTGCTAATTGTGTGGACCGAACCAGGCTATCGACCGCAAACAAACCGAGTGGGCGAACCGGTGACGGCGCAATGACCATCTGTGCTCTGGGAACTGTCGTGGCAGATGTTGACTGATGGCCATTCTGGGTGGTGTCGGTCCCACAACTCGTCACCAGGAGCAGCAGCACACATATGCTCGACTGGAGGCTATAGCGGCGCAGGGGGTAGATGAGCATGTTGTCTCACTATAATCGTATCTGAAGTATAGGTCAGCGCGAGAGAGTGTACCAGGATTGCAAGGTCAATCGTACGCGCTCAGGCGGCGGATCGTGAGCGGATCGGTTCATGCACTGATCACCTGATCAGCCATCAGTCCTACGCCATGTTAGGAATCAGGTCATGGCCCGATGGTGACATCCCGAGGAGTGGGTATACTACCGACATAGCAACTTCGTGTTGCCAACAAGAACCGAGACGAATGGTGCGGGGCCAGACGTCTCGGTTTTGTTTTTACCGCTATAATGTCGCACACAGAAATACACGGACAAGCATGCTGATTCGCTTCCCAAGCTTCGACCATCCCGATCTCGTGCACGCAGTGACGACCAGAGCAGGCGGGGTCTCACAAGCGCCTTACGCTTCGTTGAATTTATCATGGACGCGACCGGATGAGCCAGCTGCCGTGCTTGAGAATCGCCGGCGGCTCTGCTCAGCGTTGGAAATCCCGCTGGGCAATCTGGTGCAAGCCGGGCAAATCCATGGCATCGGGGTACGGGCTGTTGGCCGGGCCGAGCGGGGAGCCGGTGCTCGCGAACGTGCAACGGTGTTGCCCCCGGCTGATGCGCTCATGACCGATGTGCCCGAAGTCTATCTGCTGGCCTGCTTTGCGGACTGTGTCCCACTCCTCTTTTTTGATCCGGTACGCCGGGCCGTCGCCGTCGCGCATGCCGGCTGGCGTGGCACGGTCAAAGGCATGGCAGCCGCGACGGTCGCAGCCATGACGGCGCGTTATGGTTCACAGCCTGAAAATCTCCAGGTCGTGATCGGTCCATCCGCCGGACCGTGTTGCTACACCGTAGGCAGCGAGGTTGTGGACGCGGTGAAGGATGCTTTTCCCAAGCACCCCGAGCTCCTCGTGGCAGGTGACGATGGGCCGCGCTTTGATCTGTGGGCGGCTAATCGAGTTGCGCTGTTTGGTACGGGTGTACGGGCCGCAGCAATCAGTGTCAGTGGCGAATGTACGATTCACCAATGCGACCGCTTTTTCTCACATCGTGCAACCGGCGGCGCAACGGGTCGTATCGCTGCGGTGATTGGTCTACGTGATCCGCAGGGCGCCCTTGTGAACGCTTAAGACGAGGTGGTATGGAGCGCATCAACGAGATCGCCCAGTGTATCGCAGAGGTGCGGACCCGGATTACCGAGGCCGCGCAGGTCGCTGGGCGTGATCCCGGTAAGGTGACGCTGGTGGCTGTCACCAAAACACACCCAGCGCGGCTCGTTGCTGCGGCGTTTGCAGCGGGTGTACGTGATGTGGGCGAAAACCGGTTGCAGGAGGCCGAAGAGAAAAGCGGGCTGTTGGCAGCCGAACGTGGCCGGCTGCGGTGGCATTTGATCGGTCCACTGCAACGCAACAAAGCGCGCAAAGCGGCGGCCTTGTTTGACATGGTGCATTCGGTTGATAGCTTAAGCTTGGCCGAAGCGCTGAATCGCCATGTGGAGGCTGACTCGCTGGTCGGCCTCCACCGCTTGCCGGTCCTGCTGCAAATCAGTCTGGCCGGTGAGCCCCAGAAGGCAGGCTTTGTGCTCCATAACGGTCAGCAGGATCAGGCGAATTTCCCAACCTTCTTAAGGGAGGTCGAAGCGATCATCGATCTGCGGCATCTGGATCTGCAGGGGCTGATGACCGTGCCGCCTTTCGATCCTGATCCTGAGGCATCGCGCCGTTATTTTGCGCAGCTACGCGACCTGCGAGACGACCTCGCACGCCGTTACCCGCACATCAACTGGCAGCACCTGTCGATGGGCATGAGCGGTGATTTTCCCGTAGCCGTCGAAGAAGGTGCCACGCTGGTGCGGGTCGGCTCGGCGATCTTTGGCGCGCGAGGCTAAGGTCGTTGGGCTACCATGTACTTCAGTTTGCAGTTTCCGTAGCGTGCTGCGCAACCTGGCAGTGAATGATGAGCCGGTAGGTTTGGAACTACGAGCTATAGCGCCGCTCTAGCTCGTTCCATACTTCTTCGATGGGTAAGCCCTGCTGAGCGAGCAAGACCCACGTGTGGTAAATCAGATCGGCCAATTCATAACGCAGTTCGGCATGATCGCCCTTCATAGCACCGATCACGACCTCGGTCGCTTCCTCGCCGACCTTTTTGGCAATACGATCGACCCCGCTGTTGAGTAGTTTGACCGTATAGGAGTCTTCGGTCTGCTCGGCTTGGCGGCGGGCGATGAGATCCGTGAGTTGCGTGAGGATAGCGCTCGCGGGTGCCGGGGTCGCCGTTGCGCCGGTCAACGTCGTACTGAAGCAGGAGCGACTGCCGGTATGACAGGTCGGACCCGCCGGCTCCACGAGGACCAGCAGAGCATCTCCGTCGCAGTCGGGCCGGAGCTCGACCAAGTGCAGCACATTGCCGCTGGTCGCGCCCTTTTGCCAAAGCTCACGCCGTGAGCGGCTCCAAAAGGTGACAAGGCCGGTTATCGTGGTTTTCTCCAAGGACTGGGCATTCATGTAGCCCAGCATGAGCACTTCTCCCGAGCGCGCATGCTGCACGATCGCCGGGATCAAGCCCTGGTCGTCATAACGGAGATTCATGCCCACCAACGACTCCTTAGCTAGTGGCGGAAATGCCGGGTTCCGGTAAAAAGCATAGCAATACCGTGCGCGTTGGCCGCCGCAATCGTTTCCTCATCGCCCTGCGAGCCGCCGGGCTGGACGATGGCGACGACACCAGCAAGTGCGGCGGCTTCGACGCCGTCGGCCTTGGGAAAGAAGGCATCTGAGGCCAGTACGCTCCCATGCGCACGCTCCCCGGCCTTGCGGACGGCCAATTCGACCGCATCGACGCGTGAAGGTTGCCCGGCTCCCATCCCGACCAGCGTCTGGTCCTGCACGAGCACGATAGCATTGGACTTAACGAAGGTACACGCTTTCCAGGCGAATTGCAAGGCACGCAGTTGCTTGGGAGTGGGATCAGCGGTAGTTGCGATGCGCCATGAGTCCGACCTGTCGCGCGTTGCATCGTCAGCCGTTTGAACCAATAAGCCACCGCTGACCCGGCGCAGATCACGGCCCGGTTCCCAGGGCCGCTCCATATCGACCTCCAGAACCCGCAGATTAGCTTTTGTACTGAAGACAGCCAGCGCCTCAGGCGTATAGGCTGGAGCAACGATGATTTCATAGAAGTATTTAGCTAGCGCGCGGGCCGTCGTCTCGTCTACCGGCCGGTTAAAGCCTACGATCCCGCCGAAAGCTGATACCGGATCGCCGCTGCGCGCCGCAGCATGCGCGGTGATAAGATCGTCAGCAGTCGCTAGACCACACGGGTTGGTGTGTTTAATAATCGTCGCTGTCGGCTCTGCGAAGCTGCGCACAATCCGCAAGGCACCATCCGCGTCGAGGATATTGGTAAACGAAAGCTCCTTGCCTTGGTGCTGATGTGCTCCGGCAATCGTCCCGCGCACATCACGGTCGTCACGATAAAAAGCTGCAGCCTGGTGTGGGTTTTCGCCATAGCGCAGCGACTGGGCTTTCTGGAAGGCCAGCGACAAGGTTTGAGGGAACTCATCACGCGTCAAGTAGGCTGCGACCGCACTATCATAGGCGGCAACATGTGCAAAGGCTTTGGCAGCCAGCTTGCGACGCTGTTCGAGTGCGACCGGCCCGCGCTGCAAGCTGGCGAGGAGCTCATCATAGTCGGCGGGATCGACAACGACCAGCACATCCGGAAAGTTCTTGGCAGCAGCACGAATCATCGTCGGTCCGCCGATGTCGATGTTTTCCAGCGCGTCCCCGAGCGTGACTCCAGGAACGGCAACGGTTTCGCGGAAGGGATACAGGTTGACTACGATCAAATCAATGCCTGTCATGCCCTGCGCGCTTAGCTCGGCCAGATCCTCTGGCCGGTCGCGGCGGTGCAGAATACCGGCATGGACAGCCGGATGCAGCGTTTTGATCCGCCCGTCGAGAATCTCGGGAAAGCCGGTCAGCACACTAATGCTTTGAGCCGCAACGCCGCCCACTTCTAGTGCCCGTAACGTACCGCCCGTTGAGAAAATCTCGACGCCAACATCGTGCAAGCCCCGTCCGAGCCGTACTACGTCTCGTTTGTCGAAAACACTCATAATCGCGCGCATCACAATACCTCCACTGGAAACACAAAAGGCTGCCGCGGTAGCGGTAGCCCTGAGCCCAGACGAGCGACTGCATGTTGCCAGTACGAACTCCCCTGTGGTGATCCACATCTCGCCAGTTGTTCGTACATCGTTCAGTTAGACGTTGATTATACGCATTGCGGGCGGTGCGTCAATCTGAAGTTCAATCTGATTTGGCTGGCACTTACTTCGTAAGCGTAGCGAGGTGGTCGCGAAGCCCAACGCCGAAGTTGGTGGGCGTGTCTCGGTAGTCGGTAATAAGCGCGGGGAACTTGCCGCAATCCTGGACATCCCAGGCCCAGCCGAGGTAGCCAACATTGTGGGCGTCGAGCCAGTCCATAGCGATATCTAGAAACCCATGGCCGCAATCGTTCTCACCCATCTCACCTGCAACCACTGGGACCTTCTGCGCCACCGGTGCAAGCTGCGTATCATAGCAATACGTTCCACTACAAGCGTTAAAGTTATAGACGTGCCAGCTCACAACGAGATTTGCTTGTGGGTCTTGCGGTTTGTTGCTCAGCCATGCGGTAAGGTCATTGGCATACTCCAAGCCACCGAGCATCAGGATATTGGGTGCACCGGTAGCACGCACCGCCGTCACCAGTGCCTGCATGCCCGCAGCATTGTACTTGGAGTGATCCGCAAGCTCCGCACACATACCGCCATCCCGCCAGCATTGCCAGGTGACATCGTGCGGCTCGTTATAGAGGTCGAAGATCACGGCCGTGTTGCCTTTGAAGGTGTTGGCCACTGAGCTCCAAAAGTCCGGCGCGTGGTCGGCGTCCGGCATCTGTTGTTGCATGGTAGCTTGCCCACTGCCGGGGGCATTCCAGTGTAGGTCCAGGATGGCGATTAAACCGTTGCGGTTGAGGAGATTGACGTAAGTGGCGATGGCTTGCTGATAGACGCTACCGGAGTAGGCAGCGGGCGCACCATTGATGCTAAGCCAGCAGTCCTCATTAAGTGGGACGCGTACTACGTTCGTGTGCCAGGCGGCAATCGCCTGCACCGAAGCTGCGTCATTGGGACCATCGAAGAAGCCGCTGCCATGGATACACTGGTATTCGGTGCCCGAGCGATTCACGCCATGTAAGCGAACTGGCTGGTTAGAGCCATTCAGGATTTGATTGCCCGCAACGTGCAGCCCAGTGATACCCACCGGTATACTAGCTGTGGCAGTGGGCATGATCGGAGTGGCGGTGGGAATATGAGGCGTGGTGTTTGGCAGGATCGGAGTGACGGTTGGAATATTGGCAGTGGTGGTTGGGACGGAGGCAATCGGGCTGGCACAGCCTGTGAGGATCAGCGTAACAGCAAGTGCTAGGCAACGAAGATTCGGCATATGCGTTCCTACCAATTATAGGCAAGAGGTGAAGGGCTGCGGCGACACCACCTACAGGCTAGCAAGTGTAGCATATGGCTCTGCCGTACCACGACGTGAACTTGCCAGTCGTCACGTGCTACGTTAGGATAACGGAAGATAGCGTAAGGGTTACCGATGGAAGAACAGCGGTCATCGATCTCAATTATTCGGGTTGGTGAGGGTGGCACGATCCTTGATGCCGTCGAGCACGGGTTAAACAACGCGACGATGACAGCGAGCGCCTTGCCCATGTTGACCAACGCGGTCCTCGACGAGCCTTATCTGGCGCAGCAACTCGCGGACTTACATCGACAGTGGGAAACGAGGCCACAGCCAGCCACACGGCTTGTTGCTCGGTTGCGGACGCGACTTGCTTGGTGGCTGCTTGGCCCTGAACTACAGCAAATCAATGCTATGCATGCTACGCTGGTGCGCCTCACTGATAGCCTCCTAGTACAGCTTGATCGGGAACATGTAGCCCGCCGTCGGCTGGAGGAGCATTTGGCCTATAAACAGGTCAAACCATAAGTATGCTTGTTTGGCACTCTTCGTTTGCGGCGCTCACCGGTTATAGCTCATCAGCACGAGCTTTCGTACTCGGTCTTGATGCCCAAGGTGTGCCGGTCCGTCCCCTTTATTTGTATGGGGCCGATCACGACGAGGCGCTGTTTACTGGTAAGCTCCATCCCCGTATTGAGGAACTCGAGCAACAACCTTTGTTACTCAACGCGCCACAAGTCGTGTATGCTCCTGGCGATCGCTTTAGTAAAAATAGTGGCGCATACCGTATTGGCTTTAGCATGCTCGAAGTGAGTCGTATTCCACCTTCCTGGGTCGTACAAGCGAACCAAATGGATGAGGTGTGGACACCAACACTGTGGGGTGCTGAGGTCTTTCTGGCCAGCGGCGTGCGGCAGCCGATCCACGTCGTACCGCTCGGCGTCGACACCGCGATCTTCAAGCCAGCTCCACCGCGCACAAAGCTCACCAACCACACAATATTTCTGTCTGTCTTTGACTGGGGCAAGCGCAAAGGCTGGGATGTGTTACTCCGGGCCTACCGCATGGCATTTCGGCCCACAGATGCAGTCTTGCTGTTGCTCAAGATCGACTGTCGTGTTGCGGCACATCCAATCCAAGAGATCGTGGCGCTGTTGCCGGCACCATCGCCACCCGTCGCCCTGATCTATAACCAGCCGCTTACGCTGGCTCAACTGGTAGAGCTCTACCAAAGCGCCGATTGCTTTGTGCTACCGACACGTGGCGAGGGCTGGGGCATGCCGATTCTGGAAGCGATGGCTTGCGGTGTTCCGGCGATTACGACTGACTGGAGTGGTCAAACCGCATTTCTTGATGCTGCCAACGGCTATCCGTTGCCAGTGCGACACCTGACGCCGACCGGTCTCGATCATCCATATTACCGTAATGCGGAGTGGGCTGAGCCCGATGGGGGTGCGCTGGTAGATTTGCTCCGCCGGGTTGTAGCTGAGCCGGCAGAGCGACAGGCCAAAGGCCGGCGTGCCGTGTTAGCCGCACAGCAGTGGAGCTGGGAACGTAGTGTCCAAGTGGTGCAGCAACGCCTTGCCTCAAGCGGGAGTTACGGCTAGAAGTACCGATGCAGATTGCTATTTTTGCCATGTATCTGCGTGGGGGCGATGCCGTTGGTCGCCAACTCAGTCTATGGGTGCGCGTGCTGCTAGGAGCAGGTTATACCGTACGGCTCTTCGTGGAAGAGTTGTCCACCAGCGCTCCTGCTGACATAGCCGGCTGCACGACAGTCATAACTGGCTCACAGTTGCTCCAGAGCGAGGCGTGGCAATGGGTAGAAGAAGCTGACCTCGTCATCTGTGATTACCCTGCTTACTTCGGTCTTGCAGAATGTCTGCGGCTGTTAACGAAGCCGCGCGTCCTTTTTAGCTACCACGGGGTCACGCCACCCCATTTCTGGCCTAATCGCGAAGGTCAAGCCTTCCTTGAGCAATCTCGACGCCGGGCCGCACTGGTTCACTTTGCCGATCTGGCCGTTACCCGCAGTGAATTTACGCGGCAAGAGCTTTACCACCTGACAGGCTATTCGCTTGATCGCATCGCAGTCGTGCCATGCATCGTCCCCCGGCCCTCTATTCAACGTTCGACACGACACTTCTCGCACACGACCCCGTTGATTTTAGCGGTGGGACGGCTGGCGGTCAACAAACAACCAGAGCTATTAGTAGAGGCACTAGCAATGTTGCGCAGTGCGCTACCCGACGCGCGACTGGTGTTCGTAGGTGATGCCCGCGGTCCTTCACACGCACCGGTATTGGCCGTGATACGGAGGCGTGCTGAGGAGTTCGGTGTTGCTGATGCAGTGGATTGCACAGGGCTGGTCGACGACGATTTGCTAGAGCATCTATACCAACAGGCGGACCTTTTGGTCAGCGCAAGCGCACATGAAGGTTTTTGTGTGCCAGTCGTTGAGGCTATGGCACGGGGGGTGCCGGTGGTTGCGATGTCAGCAGGTGCTATCCCAGAAACGGTGGGTGATGCGGGGCTGCTTGTCCCGGCCGGGGATGTCCAGGCGCTGGCGATGGCAATGCAGACGGTCTTAAGCAGCGATGCAGAACGTCATAGTTTGGTTAGGCGCGGCTATGACCGAGCCCAGCGTTATGAGGTGGAGATCGTCGGCGTGGAATTGTTGGCTCTGTTGCGGGATCTGCCCCCGGCGAAGCGGCGCGTAGGATTGCCGCGTCTCAACCAAAAGATCAACCTGACGGCACTCGACGGAGCGGCGGAAGTGGCAGTTCCGGTCCTGCCATCAGTGCAAAGGATACCGTTCATCAGCCATTTCGCCGCCAGGCTGCGGCAGTGGCTCACCTCTGACATGCAACGTCTCAGCGACCTGCTTATTCAGCGTCAGGTCGCATACAATCGCCTGCTGGCACAAACGATCGCAGCGGTCGATGAACTGAGCGCGCAACTTTCAGAAGCCCAGGCGGCAGACCGGTACCTTGAGCAGCAAAGGCACGTGCATAGTCGTCATGATGCGTAAGGGCAGCTTCGTAGTTGGTTTGCTATAGGCTAGCCCCTGTAGACAGGCTGCTGCATAACATGTGCACGTAGCTGATCAGCGAGTAGGCGGGCGCGGGATGGTCCGAGCAACAAGGTCGTCGCCTGTTCGAAGATCCGAACAGCGCGGGTGATTTGAGACGGATGAAGTGAGGGGTCGTTAGGCCGGAGGCCGGCGCGCCGGTTGGCATCGTTCAGCAGCACCCGTGCGCTGTCACCGAGGCCGCCCATAGCGATCCGTTCCAGCACTGGGTAGAGCGGCTCGGGCGGTAGCTGGTCAATATGGCCTTCGATCAAACCGGCCTCGATCAATTCAGCCACAATCTGGTAGGCCCGGAATTGACGTAGGCCAGATTTTTGTGCAATTTGAGTAACTGTCTGCTTGCCGTTAATCATGGTGAGTACGCGCCACTTATCTGTAACGAGGTTAATTTCGCGTGACGCTTTGGGCGGGTTGGGGACAAGCTTCAAGATCATCTCGTCTGAGGTTACACGTTCGTTAATACAGCTCCACGTATCTTGCCGTTGGATGCCTTCCATGATGATGATCTCGTTCGAGACGTTGATATTGCGCGGCGGCAGGGGCAGGTTTTCACGGAAGCAAAACGGCCCTGCTGTACAGCTGAACAGGGTATAGGCGGCCTCATCACCTTCAAGCATACCGGCAACCGCGCTATCGATCTTGCCGTCACGGAAGTAGAGCCAGCCTCCCACCTGTGCGCGGCCCCGTGCGCCATGCAGCTCGACGCCACCCGTCTTTTTACCTAAATCGATCAGTTGAATAATATCGACCAAGGAGAAGTCACTGAGATCACCTTCAAGTGCCATGTTATTCATAAGCACACTTAGAGCTTGCTAATCACGAGCTTACTGATGACCCGGAGCGTGTCGAAGACACCAGTGCCGTGCAGGGCAGACGCTTCGCAGCGCGTCCAGTGGAGCGGGTTCAGGTACTTGTCCATAATGGGTACCGGCAGAGCGGTGGATAGGTCGCGCTTGTTATACTGTAACACCAAGGGAAACGCTTGGAAGCGCTTGCCCATCTTCTGCACATTGCGCGCTAACTCTTTCAAGCTATTGACGTTTTCTTCCAGCTTGTCACGCCGCGAGTCGGCGACGAAGACGACGCCGTCGGCACCACTCAGGACTGCGACACGCGTTCGATCATATAATACCTGGCCTGGCACAGTATACAGATGAAAGCGGGTTTGAAAGCCGCGCACCTTGCCTAGATCGAGCGGCAGAAAATCGAAAAAGAGCGTCCGCTCGGTTTCAGTCGCAATCGACAGCAGATCCGTTTTCGCGGCTTGCGGAATCTGAGAATGGATATATTGTAAGTTCGTGGTTTTGCCACACATGCCAGGCCCGTAATACACGATCTTGCAATGAATTTCATGGGCGGCAACGTTGATCAACGCCATAGTCGCGGAGCCTCCAAAGAGTTAATCGCGGAAGAGCAGGTCAATGGTGTCTTCCATCGACGTGTGAAAGTTGCCCCCTAGCACATCGTCGCGCATACGCCGGTTTTGGCGTACGCGACCTAGAACGTCGAGCAGCTCTTCGGAGGCTTTCTTTACCAGCACCTTTACCAACCCAATATGTGTTTCTTTGTTGAAAATCATCGTTAATATCCACTGTTCACCGATCAGTGCGATAAACAAATTTTCGCGTACCCCCTGCTGGAACAGCACCTTGAACTCTTTTTCATGCAGGAGCTTGGCAACTTCGCGTGATGAAGCAAAGGTTCCGGCAATTAGCGCCCCGAGTGCAGTTGTATCCTGACGATTGGCATCGCCGTGCGAAGCGACGACTTGGCCACTTTTATCAAGCAGCAAGGAATGAGTGCCACCGGTTTCGTCAACCAAACGACTGAGGACCTCTTCGATGCGTGCCACTTCTGCCAATGGCACGACCATAGCGGTGAGTTGTGGATCAAGGGCCATGTCAACTTCCTTGTGGCACCATTCCTAGGTATCGCTGCTGTGATGCTGGAGTCTAGCTTGCGTCCAAAGCTGTGGTCAACGCAGCCTGATCCTTGCGAACCAGAAGCGCAGACCTTGAATGCTAGTATATAGGAGTGCCCTGGGATTATTGCGATGCGAGATGCTACTCCGGGGCTATGTAGGCGAGGCCCTCAGGTATGCAGACAACAGGACCGGCACACGCTAACGGCCTGTATACAGGCGACACAGGCTCTGCATGTTCGTGCATGTAGAGCTAAATGGGCACTTGGAACGGCTAGTCGTTCGAAAGACGAGGAGTACGGCGGGTGGCGCGCTCTTTGGGAGGACGACCGGTGCGAATGTTACGGAGCGAGGTGATGGTTGCGTCCAGCGCACGATCAGCCCAGTTGTAGATGGTCGGACGTGAGCGGTCGAGATCCTGCGACAGCTGCGTGACGTTCGCCCGGTACTCTGGATCAAAGGTGGCGAGGTTAATGCGCGCGGCAGCAACAATTTGACGAACTTCGTCTTCGGAAAGCTCGTAATCCTCGATGAGCTTACGAGCACGCTTGTTGCTGAAATCAAGATACATAAAACTCGTGCTCCTATCAACCCCGCGCCACAATCCTAACATGTTGCTTGGTAGATGTCTAGTGGGGTGTAAACTAATTATGGTCTGGGTTGATGTTCCCTAATGCGAAGCAACCATTTGAGGGACGTTTTGACCGGCACAAATCACTGACACTTCGAATCAAGGTCCGCATGGAAGTGTAAACCGATCCGGTGCCGGAGAGCGGCGCAGCAAAACGGCCCGCACTCTTTGCCAAGTGCGGGTCGTTGCAGCTACGTAATGTATTAGGCTGTCCGTTCCTTGGACTGCTCGTTGTTGACCTCGACCGGCTTGGATTCAATGTTGTTCTGTGCGCCGTTCACGCTGATCTTGCGCGGCTTAACTGCCTCGGCCTTGGGCAATTCCAGACGTAGGACACCGTTTTCGAGATTAGCCTTGACGGCATTGCTGTCGATCTGGGTCGGCAGGCTAATGCTACGGGCAAAGCGACCATAGCGGCGCTCAACCCGGTGGTAGTTGGGCTTTTCGTTTGCCTGCTGGCTCTGGTGTACTTCGCCACTGATCGTCAACACATTATCCTGGAGCGTGATATCGATATCCTCAGGTTTGACACCGGGTAGAGCAACCTCGACAACAAAGCCGTTTGATGTTTCAGAAACGTCAAGCGGCATCGCTAGTGCCTGGCTTCGACCATTGTTTGTGCTCACGCCATCCTCAAACATGCTATTCACGGCATCCCGGAAGCTTAACAGATCACCAAACGGTGTGTAGCGATTCATAGCCATTTCGGTACTCCTTTATCAAGTCTACGTTTTCGCGGCCCGAACGTTGCTCGGGACGACATTGATTGATGGCTATATGATACAAGCCATGTATTAACTCGACGTCAACGAAGTGTCAGAATTCTGTTAGAGCCGTGGACGAACGCTTAAAACAGCGCGATTACCTCCTCCGGATCAGCAAGGCGATTACGGCTCAGCTTGATATGCAAGCGGTGCTATCGTTGGTGATCGAGTACGCCGTCGAAATCGTGGCCGGGAATTATGGGTTAATCGCGCTCCAACAACAGCAGGATGAAGAATTTCATGTCGTGGCGTCGTATAATCTGCCCCAAACTAACTGGGCAACCTTCGAACCGCTCTTGCGTGTCTTGTTAGCACCCAATGCGTCAGCGGATGATAGTATGTGGGCTGCCAGAACGGCGGCGGACACGCTAGGCTTGCCATTGCGGCAGGTCGTCGCGTTGCCCCTGCTGCTCGCCAATACAGTCATCGGCCTGATTGTGGTCTTTCGTGCGGCGCTTAACGTCGCGTTTACGGCCGATGATCGTGTGCTGCTCCAAGCCTTTGCCGATCAGGCCGCCGTCGCCGTGCAGAATGCCCGGCTGTATGAGCGCGCCGTGCGCGAAAGTGAGCGTCTGCATGCGATCATCGAAGAGGCAGCCGACGGCGTAATGATCCTGGATAGCCGCTGGCGGATCACAACCTTTAACCGGGCGATGGAACTGTTGACCGGCTGGTCACGCGAAGAAGCGATTGGGCGTCCTTGTGCTGAAGTGGTTGGGCTTCAGACACCTAACGGCGAAAACCTGTGCCTGGTTGCGTGCCCACTCCAGGCGCGTGCCGATATGTCGCATCCGATTGCCGAAGGCTGGATGACGACGCGTGATGGGCGCAAGCGCTACCTCCAAACGCGCTATTCGCCCACGCGTGCGCCAGATCGAACGTTTGGAGGTGCGATTGCCAACGTGCGTGATATTACTGCCCAAAAAAACGAGAGTGAACAGCAGCTCACGTTTGTATCGGTGATCTCACATGAACTCAAGACACCGGTCGCGATTATTAAAGGATATGCTGGCACATTGCGCCGACCTGACGCCAATTGGGATCGCGTCACACTCGACGATGGGCTCCAGATTATTGAGGACGAAGCTGACCGTTTGAATGATTTGATAAGCAATCTGCTGGACGTATCACGTCTACAAGCCGGTAGCCTGCCGTTGATTATGGCACCATTCGCGCTGCCAACCCTGGCCGAGCGAATTATGCAAGGGATTGCTGCCACAGCCGGGCCTGAGTTTACCTTTGAGCTTCGTTTCGCCGCCGACTTTCCACTAGTAGTGGGCGATGAGGATCGCATCCGGATGGTGTTATCGAATTTGCTCACGAACGCGGTTAAGTATAGCCCGCAAGGTGGTACGATTCGGGTCGGGGGCTGGTCAGAAGGCGATCAGGCGCTGGTCTATGTGGCCGATCAAGGGATCGGTATTGCGCGCGAGAACCAGGAGCGGATTTTCGAGCGCTTTTACCGCGTGGAAGGGAAGTTGACCAGAACCACCCAGGGCGCGGGGCTCGGCCTTTATCTAGCTCAAGCTATTTTGCAGGCCCACGGGAGCCGGCTCGCGGTTGAGTCGCAGCCTGGCCGTGGCGCGCGTTTCGTGTTTCATCTGCCGCTAGAGCATCATCAATTACCGGAAGGAGCAGTCGAACCAGAGACTTCCGGCCCGCTTGGAGATGGGTCGATGGAGGAGGCAGATCGGGTATAAGCAGGTCGCTGCACGGTTCACTAGAGCAATTGTATAATATGCACTTAACACATGTAGCCGCTGGCCGCATTGAGGAGATACTTGAATGGCCGAATTGAAAATGCTTCGCCAGATCATGACGACAACCGAGCTCTTTAGTCATGGCGAAGCGATTTGCGATATGCTACGCGACCAGTACGGCACCTACGATGCAGATTCATTGGAAGAAGTACTGGTTGATGAAACGTTTATTCAGCGCTTGAAAGCGAAAGGCTATGAGGTCTTCGGTGAGGGTGACCCGCGGACCGAACGAAGCGCGCAGCGTCGTCCATTGCCACGCTTGGGTCTGCCGAGCCAGAGCCGACCGCGCGAAGACAGTGGGCCGCGCATGCCGACCGCGCGGAATGGGTCAGGTGTGTCAAATCGCCCCATTAATGACCGTTCACCAGGGGGTGGTGCTCGTCCTGCTGGTGGGGCAGCACCCTTTCGCCTTGGCGCGAATGACGGCGCACGATCTGCAGATGGGAGCCAGCGCGGGACAGATGGTGCTGGCAATGCGCAGCGACCACTACGTAACGGAGGCCTCCCATTAAGACCAGCCGATCGCTCAACTCCTGAACGACCAATTTCCGACCGCCCGGTAGCTGAACGACCCGCACCTGAGCGGCCGGTTGCTGGGAGTGCCAGTCCAGTTCCCGAAGTGCCGGCGGCTGAGCTGCCAGAGCTACCGGTGGCTAGCCCCGAGCAACCGGTAGTAGATGCGCCCAACACATCCCTGACGCATGAAGCGCCCGCGACTGCTACACCGCTTTCGGAGACGTCTGCTTCACCAGAAGTGCCGGCAACGTCCCCGGTCGTTGCGGCGCCACCGGTCACTGAAGTTGGCCCTGTTGCCGAACAATCTACACTCATACCGGAGGCAGCGTCGGCTGAGTTAGCAGCATCACCAGAAACAGCAGCTACACCGGTGGCGAAACCCGCTGCAAAGAGCCGCGCCCGAACCCCCAAGGCCACTACACCGCCGGTCGCTGAAGAGGGCGAAGCGCCACCGGCCAAGCCGCGACGCACGACGCGTAAACGGGTCGAGCCCCCGGAGGAGTAGTGTCAGGGGTGGAGAAGGAGGGACGCATGGCAAGCAGGATCAGGTTGAAGCTATGAGCACAGCCGAGCCACGCGTTGAGCTAAAAGACAAACGGGTGCTCGTCGTTGACGACGAGCACCGCATCGTGAGCTTTATGCGCATGAACTTGGAGCTGGAAGGCTGCCGAGTGATTGCAGCGCATAGTGGACGTGAAGCCTTGGACCGCGTGCGTGATGATCTGCCCGATATCGTGCTGCTGGATATTATGATGCCGGGGCTGGATGGCTTTGAGGTCTTGCGCCGCATGCGGCAGTTTACCTCCGTCCCAGTCATCGTGTTGACGGCCAAGGACGATGAGGAAGACCGCATCAAGGGACTTGAGTTGGGTGCCGACGATTACCTAGGCAAGCCCTTCTCGCACCGTGAATTGGTCAGCCGGATGCGGGCCGTGCTACGGCGACATTTAATCCAGCCGCCGTTGCAACAAACTCAACTGCGGATCGACGACCGGCTGACGGTCGACTTTGGCCGGCGTGAAGTGTTAATCAACAGCGCGCCGATCAATCTGCGTCCGACCGAGTACAGATTGCTGTATCACCTGGTGCAGAATGCGGGTTGGGTGATGCCACAAGACGTGCTCCTGGCGAAGGTGTGGGGACCCGAGTATCGCGATGAACATCATTATTTGCGCCTGTATATCACATACCTACGCCAGAAGCTTGAAGAAGATCCGGCCCACCCGAAGTATATCTTGACCGAGCGGGGCGTGGGCTATCGTTTCGTCGATTTCCGCCACAAAGATGAGGCAAAATAGGATGGTGAGAAGGAGAGACGGACGATGAGCGCAGCGCCGAAAAATACCTTGGCAGGTAGTGAGATCGTGCTCGGCCCAACCAACTATGGGAAGTCTACGGTCCGGCTCGTTAAGGTAATACGTGGTCCCGACCGCCATGATGTGCGCGATCTCACCGTCGATGTTACCTTTGCAGGCGACTTCGCACTGGCCTATGTGCAGGGCGATAACAGTGCCATGCTGGCGACCGATACCATGCGTAACACCGTCTACGCGCTGGCTCCGGAACACCTCGTAGCGAGTATCGAGGAGTTTGGCCTGATCTTAGTCAATCATTTTCTGTCGGTCGCACCTGCTGCAAACCGTGTCGAAGTGCGCCTCGTCGAGTATCCCTGGAGCCGGATTGAGGTCGGTGGTGTGCCGCATGCCCACTCCTTCACTCGCAGCTCGGGCGAGCATGTGGCCGTGGTGAGCGGTACGCGGGAGACGCAGGAGGTTACGGCCGGGATCGACAACCTGCTTATCCTCAAGACGACCAACTCGGGCTGGGAGAACTTTCTTCACGATCAGTACACGACCCTTCCAGATGCCGACGACCGCATCCTTGCCACCATGCTCACTGCCACCTGGTCATATGCTGCCACTACGAACGTCGATTTCGACCAGTTGTGGCGCGGTGTACATGATTGCATCCTCACGACCTTTACCGATCATTATAGCCCCTCAGTGCAGCACACGCTGTACCGCATGGGTAAGGCGGTGCTCGAAGCCTACCCCGCCGTCCGCAAGATCCATTTCACGCTCCCCAACAAGCACCACCTGGTCTTTAACCTCGCACCGTTTGGCCTTGAGAACAACAACGAAATCTTCCACGTGACGACCGATCCCTATGGTGTGATCGAGGGGACGGTCGAGCGGCGCAGTTGAACGAATCTGAGTTGAGGAGGTTGATGCGCTGATAGCTGATTAATGCTGGGGCCGACCCCCACATGGCCCGCTCGTCGGATACAGAATGTTATAGCTTCAACTTGGAGAATGGTATGCGAACAACACACCTTTGGCGTTGGACCGGGCTGGCAGCTATCTTTGCGATGCTACTGAGCGCGTGTGGTGGGACTCCCGCAGCTTCGACTACGGCCAACGGCATATCCGCTGCGACGACAGGGGCTGCAACGACAGCGGACGCTACATCGGCTGCGACGATGGCAGCTACTGCCACTTCCGACACCACATCTGCTACAGCGACGGGAGCCGCTACGACGGGAGCCGCACCCGCAGGCAACTTCCAAATTCCCACAGCCGAACAGGGCAAATTCAACATTGCCATGGTCCTGCTCGGGCCACATGATGACGGCGGCTGGTCACAGGCGCATTATGAAGGGCTGCAATACGTCGAAAAAAATGTGCCCAACGTCCATACCGCCTATGTCGAAAATGTGCCAGAAGGTGCTGACTCCGAACAGGTCTTCCGTAGCCTGTCGCGCAAAGGTTTTAACCTGATCATGGGCACCTCCTTTGGCTACATGGACCCCATGGAGACGGTCTCGGCTGACTTTCCGAAGATCACATACATCCATCTCACCGGCTATAAGACCAACAACACCAATTTCGGCAACCTGTTCGGGGCCATGGAGGATATAAAGTATCTGGGTGGCATGCTTGCCGGCGCGCGTGCCAAGAAGGATGGAC
>JACDGP010000234.1 GCA_013821605.1 Herpetosiphonaceae bacterium | reverse complement strand
GCCTTAGTCAGGGCTGTCAGTCCGCCTCTTTCTGCGCTCATGATAGCGCAGGGGTCAAGGAGCATCCAATGGGGATACAGTTGCTGTAATCAAAAATCTTTCAGGAGTGGGGAACGCCTTAGTGGGATGCGGTAACGATATCTCTCACAAACGGTCGTTTATGCGAGACCGTCTCGGATACACTCAGCACCATCGTTTTTGCTCCTCTTCATCTCTCAAAACGCTCTCTTGTAATAGACCTCTCATTGCTGTATGCTCTCGATGCGTTTTGAGAATCATCGGAGGCCATATGCTGGTCGGATATGCCCGTGTCTCAACATTGGACCAAAAACCGGCGCTCCAAACCAACGCACTCACGTCCGCTGGCTGCGAACGAATCTTTACCGAAACAGCCAGCGGCGCACAACGCGATCGACCAGAGCTCAAGCAGACCCTCGCCTACCTACGGTCGGGCGATACCTTGGTCGTGTGGAAGCTCGACCGCCTCGCACGCTCGATGCATCAACTAATTGAAACGGTCGAGGAGCTGCAAGCACGCGGCATCGAGCTGCGCTCACTCACCGAAAATATCGCCACCGCCACCGCTGGTGGGCGATTGGTGTTTCATATCTTCGGTGCCCTCGCCGAATTCGAGCGCGCCCTCATCCGTGAACGCACGCGGGCAGGCTTGGAGGCTGCCCGTGCGCGCGGCAAAAAAGGTGGTCGACCGACGACCTTTGGTCCGAAACAGCTTTCCGCTGCCAAAGCGATGCTCGCCGACCCTGCGATCCGCGTGGAGGATGTCGCGGCCCATCTGAAGGTTTCTCCTGCCACTCTGTATCGGCACCTGCCAGGTGGGCGGAGTGGGTTGGTTGCCCCGGAGTGACAGACACAGCGAGGTGAGGCGTGCATGCCAGCCATTCATGAAACCGCCTACCCATATTTGAAGCGCCAGCCGAGTACCGATGAATTGGTGCGGTTGTACACACCTACTCGCGCAGAGAGCGATCTGGCGGCGCGGCAGACCAAAGGTCCGGTTGCTCGGATTGGCTTTTTGGTGCTGCTCAAAACGTTCCAACGCCTGGGCTATTTCGTGCGGTTAGCTGACGTACCCAAACCGATTGTGATGCACATCATTGCGTGCGTCGATGTACCCTTGACGATCGCAGATTTGCAGACCTTTGACACGTCCGGCACCCGGCTCCGGCATCTCGCCGCCATCCGTGCGTATCGGCAGGTCCAGCCCTACGATTCCGTCGCCCGACGCTTACTGGTTCGCGGCCTCGTTGAGGCGGCGCAGACCAAAACCGACCTGGTCGACCTGATCAACGTCGGTGTTGAAGAACTGATTCGATTGCGCTATGAACTTCCCGCCTTCGCGCCCTTGTGTCGTCTGGCCAGCCACGCCCGTGCGGTCGTGCATCGTGCGATCTATCGGCAGGTGCAGACCACGCTGACGCCGGCGACGTGCGTGCAACTGGATTCCCTCCTGATCGCCGATCCAGACACGAAGACCACCCCATGGCACGCCCTCAAACGTGACCCCGGAACGCCGACGCTGACGCATTTGAAGGCGCTGCTTGACCATCTGGCCTGGTTGACAACCTTGCCAACGGTTTCGACGGCCCTCGCCGCAGTGCCTGACCTCAAGCGCAAGCACTTCGCCGCCGAGGCCAACTCGTTGGATGCCGCACGTATGGCTACACTCGAACCGGCCAAGCGAGCGACGTTGCTGGCGGCATTGCTCGCGGTACGCACCGCACAGGCGCGCGATGACGTCGCCGAGATGTTTGTCAAGCGGATGCTGAGTATCCATCACAAAGCCAAAGAGGCGCTGGTCGCCTACCGTGCCGTACAGCAGGGACATACCGACGAACTCATTGCCACGCTGCGCGATATAGTGCGCGCGTATCAACGTTCTGGGACGCCCAATGAGCGGCTTGCAGAGATTGATACCGCCCTGCGAGCGCCGCCAGAGACGATCCTGGCCGCCTGTGAAGTGCATCTCACGTATGCCGGCAACAACTATTTCCCATTTCTGTGGGCGTGCTACCGCATGCACCGCCCGACGCTGTTCCGCCTCGTGCGCAGCCTCACCTTCGAGAGTACCACCCAAAACACCAACTTTCTCGATGCACTCACCTTTTTACTGGACCACGAGAGCAGCAAGAGCGACTGGTTGCCGCTGTATCGTGAGCAGCGCACCGCACGCCGCGTGCGCTGGCTGCCCCTGCTCGATGTGTCGTGGATACCCGAGGGTTGGTGGCGCCTGCTCACCGAGCAGCACACCACCGTACCACCACCCCGGCAGATCAACCGACGGCACTTTGAAGTGTGCGTGTTCACCCAGCTGCTGGCTGAACTCAAATCGGGCGATATTGCGATTGTCGGGAGCGATGCCTATGCTGACTACCGCACGCAATTGATCGATTGGACGGAGTATCAGCGGAGCGTCGAGGACTACGGCGCGATGGTTGGATTTCCCACGGATGGGTCGGCCTTTGTTGCTCATGTTCGCCAGCGCCTCCACCAGCAGGCCCAGACGACCGACACAACCTTCCCCACCAACGAGGCGCTGCGCATTGAGCATGGTGAGCCAGTCCTCACTCCGCTGCGCGGACGACCAGACCCACCAGGCCTTGCCATGCTTGAAGCTGCGTTTGCCGAGCGGCTCGCACCAGTGACCATTCTGGACGTGCTTCGCACGACGTCGTACTGGCTCAACTGGACCGCACCGTTCGGCCCGGTGTCGGGTCACGCCAGCAAGTTGGATGATGCGTTGCGTCGGTACCTGGTCACCGTGTTTTGTTATGGCTGCAACCTGGGGCCGACACAAACCGCACGTGGGATTGCGGGTCTCGATCGCAAGCAGATCGCCTGGCCCAATCAACGCCACATCACCGAAGAAGCGTTGGACGAAGCGAACACGATCATCGTCAATGGTTATCAGCGCGTCGCCTTACCCAAACGGTGGGGCAACGGCAAGCATGTTTCGGCCGACGGCACCAAGTGGGAGATCTACGAGCAGAACCTGCTGGCGGAGTATCACATTCGCTACGGTGGCTATGGCGGCATTGGCTACTACCATGTCTCAGATACCTATATTGCGCTGTTTAGCCATTTCATCCCGTGTGGCGTGTGGGAAGCGGTCTATATCCTGGACGGTCTTCTCAAAAACGACAGTGCCATTCAACCCGACACTGTGCATGCCGACACGCAGGGTCAAAGCGCACCGGTATTTGCGCTGGCCTATCTGCTGGGCATCGCGCTGATGCCGCGCATTCGGGACTGGAAGCGATTGACGTTCTTTCGCCCGTAGCGCTCCGAGCACTACACGCATATCGACGAACTGTTCACGGACAGTATTGACTGGCACCTGATCGAAACGCACCTCCCCGACATGCTGCGCGTGGCGTTGTCGATCAAAGCCGGTCGGATCACACCGTCGGCGATCCTGCGGCGTTTGAGTAGCTACAATCGCCACAACCGGCTGTATCAAGCGTTTCGCGAACTGGGCCGTGCGCTGCGGACAGAGTTTCTGCTGCGCTACATGGCTGAGCCGGCGGTGCGGGCACTGATTCAGGCGGCGACCAATAAAAGCGAATCCTTCAACCGCCTGGTCCACTGGCTGGCCTTCGGCGGCGACCAGATTATTGCCACCAACGATCGTTCGGCACAGCGAAAGATCATCAAATACAATCATCTGGTGGCAAACTGCACGATCTTTTATAACGTGGTGGTCATGAGTCACATGCTGCAGGAGATGCAGGCAGAGGGGCAGCCGATCGACCCCGATGCGATTGCGGCGTTGAGCCCATATATTACGGAACACATCGATCGGTTTGGGCGCTACAGCCTGGAGATGGATCAGCCACCCCCGCCATTGGATGAGTCGATCTTCAATACGGCGTGGTTGCCGGGGATGGACCGTGAGGCGGTGGCTGGAGAACGCTCACAACGCACTGAACGCCCAGCAGGACCGGTGCAATTACCATTCGACGGATGGTAATTGCATGCGCTCTGTCATATGGCTGTTTAAATCACGAATCGTTGCCGCACCCCTGAGTCGCTTGCGGACAATGATGCGCTGTCATCTGCATGAACCACCCTGTGTGCCAGGGCCACCATCTGGGACGACGACCCTGCCCGACTTAATTATCGTGGATGAAGCCGACCGGCTGAAGATGGCGGGCTTGGAGCAGTTGCGGGATCTGTACGACCGGAAGCAGCTGGGGTTGGTGCTCATGGGCATGCCTGGCCTTGAAAAGCGGATGGCTCGCTACGCCCAATTGTATTCACGGATCGGCTTTGTTCATCTATTCCGGCCCCTCGCGACCACCGAGTTGCAGCAGGTGATCACACACAAGTGGACGCAACTCGGCCTCACACTGCAACTAACGGAAACAGCCGATGCCGAAGCCTTTGCTGCAATCGTGCGTACGACGAGTGGCAACTTTCGCTTGCTCGAGCGCCTCTTCACGCAGATTGAGCGGCTCCTCGCCATTAACAACCTCCAGGTCATGACGACAGCGGTCGTCGAAGCTGCACGGGAGAGTCTGGTCATTGGTGCGCAGTAGGACAGTGCCCAAGTACAGCGCCCTAAACATCTGGGTGCGCCATTTAGCGTGAATAAAAACGGGCTCATGTCCAAAGTTCGTGAAGCGGGTAGCAGGGCATCGTTCAGGCGGCAAGTAACACTCGCTGTCGCAGCAAATCGAGCTTAGCGCGCCCGT
>JACDGP010000097.1 GCA_013821605.1 Herpetosiphonaceae bacterium | reverse complement strand
TCTGGCAGGTTCTTCCACCAGCCAGCGTGGGAGAAGAGGTAGAGACTCGTGCCCTTCTGCATGTAGCCGACCGGGATTGTGTACCGCTTGCCGCTCTTGCGACCTCGGAAGGTGAGGAGCATGAGTGCGTTGCTCAACAGGCGGTGAAGCGGCGTGTGCAGGATGGCGGCCATCGTTGGGTTGACGATCTTGTATGCCCACTTAGGGATAGGCGGCTTAACGACCTCTTCCGCGGGTTGAGATTGGCCGGTTGCTTGAGGAACATGCTGTTCGGTCATGAATATCTCCTTAGATCGTGAGCGCCCTTGTTCATTACATTATAGGGCACGAACCTCCAATGCTTGGCGGCTTAGAGTGGAACGAACTGGGCCGCAACGGTAACATGGCCCGAATGTAGTGCAGAGCGAAAAACGGCAAAGTAACTCGTCGATCACGCCTAACGCGTGCTTATGCACGCATGCCAACACGCCGCTGAGCCGCGACATGGTCAAAGTGAAGAGTGTCGTGCCTCGTACCGATGAGGTACATTGTCAAGCAGGAGTTTTGGATTTCCATTGTGCCACCTCTCCTCATGTCGAGAGCACCTTCGAGGCCGAGTTCCTAACCGGAACCACACTAAGCCATTGCATGGTGTACACATGTGAGTCGTTCAGATGGGTCTCCCTAGCTTTTGGTGAATCGGTCCGTATATAGTGCGGCGAACCGTTTGTCAACATGAGCCAGGCGCTATATGTAGCCAACGTCACCAAAATGTAGGGAGACCCGACATCCTCTGTCTAAGTGCACGACCCACGACCAGACTCCAGCGGCGATTTCCATCCGGCGAGTCGCGAGATTAAGCAGGAACGTAGGTCAACCTGATCACATCCTCGCCAATCCGATCATTCGTCAGAAGGCGGAGCGGCGGCCGGGGTCCGGCGAAATATGGCTTGCCGTGACCAAGCACGACGGGGTGCAGGTAGATTCGATACTCATCGATCAGGCCAAGTTCGGTGAGGCTTTGCGCCAAGGCCGGGCCAGCAACTTCGATCTCCCCGTCGTGCTCGGCCTTCAGCGCGCGGATCGCGCCCTCAAGATCATCCTCAACAAGCCTGGCGTTGGGGCCGACCGACGTCAACGAGCGTGAGACGACCCACTTCGGCAGGTTCCGCCACGCCGCCGCGAAGGCGTGTTCCTCTGCATCCCATTCAGGATGATCGTCGTCCCAGTAACGCATGACCTCATACATTTGGCGACCGTACACACTGCCCGCCTGTCCCTGAGCCTCCTCGATGAAGTGGCGGAAGAGCGTGGAGCTTGGCGCAAACGCCATATGATCGACGTAGCCGTCCAGGGACTGGTTCATTCCGAACACGAGCTTAGCCATACCCACTTCCTTTCCTTATACGGCACATCCGCGCGGTTCTGATTGCGTTATGCAATCGGTTGTAAGCTAGATCGACTGATTTTATATCGCAATTGGTTTTTGGAGTGCGCATGAACGCCCCACGCTCGGGCTGTGCATCTCGCCAAAGGTGGCAAGACGTAGTTGGGCATGC
This sequence comes from Herpetosiphonaceae bacterium, assembly GCA_013821605.1. GTDB lineage: Bacteria > Chloroflexota > Chloroflexia > Chloroflexales > Kallotenuaceae > JACDGP01. The sequence goes on along the minus strand of JACDGP010000097.1, from coordinate 20,436 downwards.
TCCAGTGTCCGAAAAACGGGCCTGTTGACGCCGTGACTCCGTGCTGTGGTACGGCTCAAGGCGCACATGGATGTGGTTCAAGCCACCGATGTATTGGAACGAGATGAACGAGTGAGCTTTGTGGCCCAGAAGTTCTTCAAACGCTGGTTGTGGCTGGCGATGTGCCGTCGGACCCGCCAGATTGTGGCTTACGCCATTGGTGATCGTTCTGAAACCATGGCACAAAAGCTGTGGCAAGCCCGAAGCCTATCGTGCTTGCCCGATTACGCCGATGAATACAACGTCTACCCATTGATTATTCCGCGCGAGCAGCATCGGCCTGCTCCTAAAGATGCCCACCAGACCAACCACCAAGAGCGCTGGAATAACACCCTTTGAATGCTGCTTTACTCGTAAAACTCTGGCGCTTTTTTGAGTGTTTCCCACTGCTTCTTGTCATGACCGAAAATCACCAGCCCGATATGCTCCCGTTCGACCAGATCAAGCAGTTTCATCGTACTGGCGCGGATCGCTTCGGCGTCCGGGTTGCTCCCGTCGTCCTGCTCGTCACGGGTAAAGCCCTCGCCGAAGGGTACAGCGTCAATCGGCAATAACATCACCCCCGTTTTGGGCAGCCGCACCAGCACCGATTGATGTCCCGGCACATGCCCGCTCGTCTCAATCACCTCCAGCCCCGGCAGCAGTTCCGTGTCCCCGTCCACCAGCCGAATGCGCTCCATTGGCTGATCCCATTGGGGTCGAGTGGCAGCAAAACGTGGGTTGCTCGCCGCGTCCAAATGATGCACACGCTGAACAACATAGTGCGCCTTCGTGAATGCCGCGTGTCTTCCGGCATGGTCGAGATCATAATGCGTCGAAATGACGGTATCAACGTCGTCCGGTTTTAAGCCAATGCTCGCCAACTGCTCGATAACGTCCTGCCCATTCTCGAACTCCGATTCTCCTTCAGGCATCATCTCCGGTAGACCACTGTCAATCAGGATATTCTTGCCGTCAGCCGTTTGCACCAGATAGCACACAATCGGAATCTCATACAGCGGCATAGACCCAACTTGCATGAGATATAAACGCTGCGGAGCATGGTGGCTCATCATCATTATCCTTATAAAAAAAGAGACGAACGGGGCACACGCGAGGAGAAGCGCACCTCTCGCTCGTGCTCGGGAACAGCGATATCGGCGCTCCAGACGGCGCCGACGCGTGGGACAAACGTTTCAGTCATAGGAGCTCCTGGTTGGCATCATGTTGGTAGCGCATACCGTATTGCAGCACCATTATTACATGGTTAAGCGACAGATAGCGTCACAATCGATGTGTTGATTGACGCGCAGCAGATGCTCCACAACGTTTGACGTGACGACCCGCAACGAGACAGCTGATTCACCAAGAACGAGGGAGAACCGTTCAGATTGGCCGATTTATTCCGGCAGATGAGTACAAGAGAGCCGTCAATGAACTCCTCTGCCGCACAAAATCGTTGTCTTGATCGGCAATTCCGTAGTGGACATATGTACAAAGCAGGCGATGGCTTAGCCTGTAGCGACTACGGGTATGTTGCATGTGAAGGAAAGAACTTGCGCAAGGCGGGAGCTGCTAGAATGAGCCCCCACGAGAGGATGCTTGTCATGCAGGAGATCGAGATGGAGCTCACAGGTCTGGTTGAGAAGATCTGTAAGCTGGTCGAGGAAAACCACGGGCGGCTGGATCGTGGCTATTTGGAAGGGCTTGAGGTGAGGGTGGCGAGTGTGGTCGAGGCCATTCGTGCTGAGCGAGAAGCGCGCGGGTAGCAGACGAGCAGCCGTGCACCCACTTCGACCGACCAGGTGGGTGCAGTGATTCGCCGTGCAGAACTGTGCTGCATTATACGTCCCCCTACCTGCAAGCCCTCAGTGGTCGTACAGATCGGCGCTGACATTTCCCGCGTGCTATCCTGAGGGCACACGAAAGGGGATGATATGGCAGATATCGTCGTCGTGGACGACCCAACACAGTGGAGCTGCTGATGGAGCTGTTGACGCACCATTTTCGTTAAGCAAAAGCCCCAGTATGAACGCTGTTGCCGCTCACGCCCGCGATGGGCAGTCCGCGAGGATGGGCTTGTTTCCGCCCACGCGCATGGCTCACTCGTCGCTCTTGTGGTCTGAGCTTGGCTGCTGATTTCCACGAGATGGGGTACTGCGCTCGTCAGTCCCGACAACAGGCGCTACCACGGCTCCCACCGTTTCATCGGGAGCGAGCACGCGGATGCCGTGGCCATCAAGGACGAGCTCGCGCAGCCTCTGGTCGTAGCCGGTGAAGTGCATCTTGAGGATGGCAAGCATCCGATGCAAGCGGTTCTGGGTCAGCTGTTGCTGCACAACCAGAATATTCTCCGCCAGCAACAACAACGGCGCATGTGCCACCTCCAGCCCAAAGCCGGTGAAACCTTCAATATCCAGCACGAACAGGCTGGTCACGCCCGCCACGTACAAGTGTTCGCGCAGTGCGTTCAGGTAATCGGGAGCACGAGCCCCGAGTTCGTGGATCAGGCTGGCGATATCATCAATGATCAGCCGCTGCGTCCCCGGCGAGAGCGCGTCAAGCAGCTGGCTGGCGACGGCGTCGGGCTGGAGTTCGACCGGTGACAGACGCACCAGGACGAGGGCACCCGTCGCCAGCGCAGGCGCGAGATCGAGACCGAAGCTCGCGGCTTTGGCCTGTAACTGGTCGGGATACTCCGCAACACTGAGCCAGAGGGTGGCGGTGGCGGGCGTCGCATCCGCGAGCGCCCAATACAACCCAAGCGTGGTTTTGCCAGAGCCGGGAGGGCCGGCGAGCAGCGTCGCGCTGCCATGGGCTACGCCGCCACCAAGAAGGGCATCTAAATCGGGCAGGCCGAAGGGTGCCAGGTCATGCGGACGAGGGCGGAGCAACTGGTGCGGCCGCACTTCGAGACGCGGAAAGACGCGGACGCCCGCGTCCGAGATGCTATACGGATGGAGGCCCGGCAGTTGTCGCCGGCCACGCTGCTTGACGACCTCCAGACGGCGGGTATGCCGCCGGCCTTCGACCGCGTACTCAAGACCGAGCACGAGGTCTGCGGTGGTGAGCGTGGTGCTGAGGTGCGGATCATGGCTGGAGCCTGCCATGGTAACCAGTACGGTCACGTCGAGGTAGGCAATCAGCGTCGCGATGCGGGCGAGCGTGCGACGGATGGTGCGATCATCCGCGAGCAAGCCAATGACGCCCTGGAAGCCATCGATGAGCACCACACGCGCGCCACTCTGGCGAATCTCGCGAACGATCGCCGAGGCCATGGCGTCGGGATCCGTCCCGAGCACGCGTTCGAGGGACAGAAGCGTAACATCGTGGCCGACGAGCTGCTCATCAAAGAAGGTCAGGCGGCGAAGATGGTCCAGCAGCTTGGTGTTGCCCTCGGAAAAGACGGTGAAAATGACGGCGGGTCCGTTGTCCTCCTTGACGACATGGAAGAGGATTTGACTGGCCAGGATGGTCTTACCGGCACCCGGCGCACCCACCAGGAAGACCAGCGCGCCAGGGGAAAGCCCACCGTCCACGATGACATCTAGTCCAGGCACCCCGGTGGTCAGATTTGTTGTGGGCGTCGTCATGGATGCTCCCTTCACGTTGGTGTCTGGCTTGCCGGAGCAGCACATCGCTGCCTGCGTCGTCTGGACGGGAGCGTGCCACTGCGAGCCTGCGGCCTCACAAGTGTGTCTGCGCTCGAATGCCCACGAGAACCGAGGAGATCGGGCGCATGCACCGAGTATAGGGGCAGAAGAGCTATCTAGCAAGTTTGTGACGACCGAAGCATCTCGGCGCAGCGTGGCTCTTGCGCCGCTCGTCACGCGCCGTTCGCCCACGCCATGCCGTTTCCAGCGACCTTACTCGGCTGTCGTTGGGCGGAGCTGGGGGCTTGCCCGGCCAGGGACGGGTTGCACGGTGTGCTCGCGCCGTTCCGCCCAGAGCACATAGCCGAGCCACGCCAAAGCGAATCCCACCGGCACCGCCACCAGTGCCTTGTACTCATGCGGGAGCAGCGAAGCTGCGGGGGATAACGCGGCCCCGACGGCAAGCAGACCGGCCGCCCAGCGCGACAGGATGCCGGCGCGGAGCGTTGCGATGCCGAACAGCAGGCCGCCGAGGATATACACGACCCCTGATAGTGTATAGAGCATTGCGAGGACTCCAAGGTTCATCGCGCCGGGGTGCCCTGCGTGTTCGTTAGAACAAACCGAGCTCCTCAGCCCGGCGAACGGCCGCACGACGGTTGTTCATCCCGAGCTTGCTGTATTTGTAGCGAGAAGAGGTGTAGACATAAATCAAGTATAAGGGGTGGGTCAAGATAAAAAGGATGCGGGTTTAAGGCTATAAATCTACACGGCCCGAAGTACCACATATACTGTACAGATCATAGAAGGGACCACCATGCGTCACAGAATTCTGCTGGGCATACTCCTGATCATCGTCGTGCTCGGCACATGGTTTGGCTTGACCAACGACATTCGGATCTGGCCAGCGCGAGATACTGTGCAATATTATCTGTTCCAAGGCTGGGACCGGATCTTCGGGCGTCAAATCGGTCCGCCGGGTATGGTTCAAGGCTTTGTCCGAACTCCCGACGGTCAGCCTGTCCCCCAAGCGCGGGTGCTTATCGCTTCGCACGATGGCAAGGCCTATAGTGCTGAAAGCGAGGGCTCCGGACATTTCGCGATCCCTGGGGTACCGGCCGGGGAGTATGTCCCGATCGGCAGCGCGAGGGGCTATGCTGACACAGTGCTACGCCATCTGGGCCTGCTACACGTCGATCTCCCCCTGGAAAGCATGGGCCACTATCTGCTGGTCACCGAGCGCACGCCTGCCGTCGATGAACTATTCAACTTGACCCTCCAGTTTTTTCAACAGCACCTGCATTGATGCTGGTTCTCGCTCACACCGACTTTGCTATACTGCTCCTATGAGCGATGAGTCTACGTGGCCAAGCTTGCTGTGGCCCCCAGGCAGTCGGCGCGGCATGCTGCTGGCTCTCACCACCTTCGAGGATCTGGCGCTTGAGGAGCTGGTCCGTGCATTGGATATCCATGGCCACCATCTACGCGCAGTGCGGGCGACTGTAGGCGAACTCCCCGTTGCTCCTGACATCATCGCCTACCGCCAAGCGATCATGGCCGATCTACTCGCACACCCTGCCCTGGTCGCGGAATGCCTGGCCCTGCTGCCACAATTGGCCTCACTAAGTCACGGTCCCGCCAACTGGCCCGATGATGCACCACTGCTTGAGGTTGCGGCACGTGTTGTGGAGCTCGATCATTTCGTGCAGATCGTTATGCGCCTTCATCTAGCCTTGCAATCTGCCGTGGCGCTTGCCTCGCCAGGCTTGCTAGCGCTCCTGGCAGCCGTTGAGCAGATCGCAGCCTCCCCAACCTTCTCTGCCTTGCAGACCGAATTGCCCCGCCTCCAGGAGCAGCTTGGTGAGGCCGGCAGCGTGACGCTTGGTATTAACCTTGATACCGATCTTAGCCCCTCCGGAGCTATCCTGGTAAGCATTCAGCGTGAAAAATTCGGTGGTGGACGCTCGCTCCTGGGACGGCTCCTGGGCAAGGCTGCTGATGATCAACGCATCGGCATGCTCCACCGCGCAATTAGCCATCCGTTAGGCGATGCCGATGGTGTGCTCCGTCGGGATCTTGATCGCCTGCTGTCCACGATCCTGCAGCCCGTGGCCTCCTCTTTACGCCGCTATCGTGAGTTTACGGGGCGTCCTTTCGCTGCGCTGGAGCATGAACTCGCCTTCTGGCTGGGAGCAGTAGCACTAGATACAAAGCTCAACACTGCCGGGATCAGCTGCTGTCATCCGGTCATTCTTCCGCAACACGAGCGCCGGGCTACCATCACCGGCATGATCAACCTAGCCTTGGCCTTACGTCTTTTGCCCGAGCATACCGTCGCGAACAATGTATCCTTTGACGACGCTGGGCGCATCTTGATCGTCACCGGCCCGAACCATGGTGGCAAAACAACCTTTCTGCGTGCCATCGGCCAGTTACAGGTCATGTTTCAACTCGGCCTGCGCGTCGCTGCCCAAGCCGCAGCCCTGACACCGGTCGATGCGATCCTCACCCACTTCCCACAGCAGGAAGGTGTCTTAGCCGGTGTTGGACGCTTAGACGACGAAGCGCAGCGTCTGGCCACGATCTTTCGCGACGCCACAGCGTCATCCTTGATATTGTTCAATGAGCCGCTTACCAGTACCAGTGAGCGAGAGGCATTCGCGATCGCGCGCGATGTATTACGTGGCCTGCAACTGCTGGGGGCGCGGACCGTCTTCGTGACGCATTTGCATGCACTGGCCGCCGATCTTACAACGTTTAATGAGGATGGAGCCGAGCAGGTCACAAGCCTGGTTGCGGGCGTAGACGAAACTCGTCCGGACGATCGCCGCACATACCGCATCATCAAAGGGCCGCCGCGCGGCTCCTCCTATGCAGCTGATATTGCTGCCCGCCACGGATTAACGTGGGAACAGTTGGCGAAGACGATTCGCCGCCAGTGAACCTGTCATTCGCGAGCGAAAAGCTGAGCTCACGTTGCTATAACCGAGGTGTTATTCATACATGTGGTATGCTGGTCTTAAGCTTCCAACCTCAAACCGAATAGTCTAAGCCTTGGGAGGGCACATCATGGCGCGCGTACGGCAACTCACTATGCTCATAACACTGGTGGTCGGTCTGACTTTCAGCGTTCCGGTGGGGGCAGGCGCAGCGGGATCGGGCGCATGGACAACGTATGGTTTCGACAATGCGCGAACCGGCTATAACCCAAACGAGACAACGATCACGCCGGCGACGGCCGCCAACCTGACCACCAAGTGGACGGCGGCGGAAACCGGGAATACGCAGGGTATTACTGCGCAGCCGGTGACGAACAATGGTACCGTCTACTGGGGCTCGTGGGATGGTTATGAGCATGCGACCAATGCATCGACTGGTACACAGCGCTGGAGCAGGTTCCTGGGACTAACGAGTGCAGCGGGTTGTAATCCGCCTGTTACGGGTGTAGCGAACACCGCCACGGTTGCCTCGCTCTCGATCAATGGTCAACGGCGTTCCGTGCTCTTCGTTGGTGGCGGCGGCAACGTGGCGACCGCCGATTCCCAAGCTCGGCTTTACGCACTGGATGCCTTGACCGGAGCCGTGCTTTGGAAAACCGATCTGGGACCGGCTCCCGCAACCTTTATGTGGAGCTCGCCGGCCTACTTCAACGGCAGCGTCTATGTCGGTATCGCATCCTTCGGCGACTGCCCGCTGGTCCAAGGACGCTTGGTCAAGCTGGATGCGACCACGGGCGTCGTTCAAACTGCATTCAACGTGGTCCAGGATGGTTGCACCGGTGGTGGCATCTGGAGTTCGCCGGCGATCGATGAAGTGGACGGCACGCTCTATTTTTCAACCGGTAATCCGGCTTCGTGCAGCACGCAACCCTATGGCATAGCGATCGTTGAGTTGCGATTGGCCGACTTGAGCGTAGTTGGGTATTGGTCGGTCCCGTTTTCTTCCCAGGTTGATGACGGCGATTTTGGTGCCACGCCGGTCCTGTTTACGGCCAAGAGTGGCGCGTTGCTGCGACGACTGGTGGGGGTAGCAAACAAAAACGGCTTATATTATGCCTTCTCCCGCAATCATCTGACAGCCGGTCCGGTCTGGAAGACGCGTGTCGCAGTCGGCGGTGATTGCCCCCAGTGTGGCAGTGGGAGCATCGGCGCGAGCGCTTCGGATGGTACCAGTGTGTTTGTCGCCGGCGGCTCGACGACCATCAATGGCGTCAACTGCTTTGGTAGTGTGCAAGCGCTCAATCCCGGCAATGGTCAAGTGCTCTGGCAAGTGTGTTTTAGCGCGCTAAGTGATGGACCAGTGCTCGGTGCGGTCAGCGTCATCCCAGGGGTTGTTTTGGTCGGCGAAGGCAATTCGCTGGTCCTGATCGATGCAGCGTCGGGGACGACCCTCAAACAGCTAACGAGCCAAACCGGTGCAGCTTTTTGGGGCACGCCGTCAGTTTCCAACGGACAGGTGTACATTGGCGATATGAGCGGGTTGCTGTATGCCTTCGGCCTCTAGTGTAACTGTTCCCGTAGCTTCCTGAGCGCGGGAATCGTTTGGTATTGCTCAGGCAGCACATCTTCCCAGCGTAGCCCCGCCGGTTGCGGATAGATCGGCTGCACATTGATCACTTCGTCAGGTGTCACGATCAGCGTGAGCGCTGAATCATGGGCCAACATTGGTAGGCGGCCGTCTTCAACTACTTGGAGCGCGTGGACTGTCGTCACGATTGGTGTATCGGGCTGGATGAGATGGAGTTGTCGCAACATCCCAAGCTCCAAATCTGCAAAACCGGCCCCTTTCCCCGTTCTGCCACCATCGTGCGATACGGCCACGCAGCCGGTCACCACCAGGTCGATTGGCAACATCTCGTCCAACGCTACCAGACGACCATGCTCCAGAGCGCCCTGCATCGTCGCTGCCGTTTCTAGGTCGATCCCCCGCCGTTGCAGATCCTCAGCGATCAGTTCAACGAAGCAGCGCTCGGTCGTCAAGCGTGGTACGGCCATGTATAAGTGCTTGCCATCTTGTAAGGCGCGCAATCGTACCGGACGCTGTGGCGAATCCGGATTAGACTTCACAACCCGCGCCTCTTGCCACACCGGCAGCGTAGCTAATCGCTCGGCCGCCTGCTCAGCTCCCACAAAATTGGGAATATGACTCCATCCCCGTCCCCGCCCGGCACCCTGCTGCTCAAGCGCGCTCCATACCTCGCTGCGCACTGCATCCTTGCCGGCGTGTCGCCCATGCCATTCCGACTCTGTTCGATCAGCCATACATCCCTCCGCTTCCATATTGCAGGTATGATGGTACCATCACGGCGGCAATCATGAACTGTCGTTAGGAGGAGAAGCTATGCACGCAATCCGTGTTCATACCTATGGTGGTCCTGAACAACTGCAGTTTGAAGAGATCGAAGATCCCCAACCCCAAGCCGGCGAGGTGCTGGTAGAGATCGCCGCAGCCGGCGTCAATTTTATTGATGTCTACCAGCGCACCGGAGCCTACCCCGGCACTCTGCCATTCATCCCCGGCAGCGAGGCAGCCGGCATTGTGCGGGCGCTGGGCGCGGATGTAAGCGACCTGCAGGTCGGCGATTTGGTCGCCTATGCCACTCAGCCCGGCTCATATGCACAAGCAGTCGTGGTACCTACCTCCAAGCTCGTGCCGGTGCCTCAAGGTGTTGATGCCCAGGTTGCGGCGGCGGCCATGCTCCAGGGCATGACGGCGCAATTTTTGACACATAGTGCCTACCCGATCAAAGCCGGTGACTATGTGCTCGTCCATGCTGCCGCCGGTGGTGTGGGCGCACTTTTGGTTCAAATGGCCAAGCAGCGCGGTGCTACCGTCTTCGGTACCGTCTCGACTCCAGCGAAGGCCGAGCTTGCCAAAGCCGCGGGTGCTGACGAAGTCATCATGTACACGCAAACCTCCTTCGTTGACGAGGTCAAGCGTTTGACTGCAGGCAAGGGCGTCCAGGTAGTGTATGATTCGGTCGGCAAAACGACCTTTGATGGCAGTCTCGATTGCTTGGCGAGACGCGGCTATATGATTTTATTTGGCCAATCGAGTGGGGCGGTCCCGCCCTTCAACCCTCAAATCCTGAACTCCAAAGGTTCGCTCTTCCTCACACGCCCCACCTTGTTTCACTACATCGCTGAGCGTGAAGATTTGCTCCAGCGCGCCGGAGATATCTTTAATATGATCCAGCCCGGAACGCTCAAGATACGCATCGACCGTACCTTCCCACTCGCCCAAGCTGGCGACGCCCACCGCCTACTGGAAAGCCGTGGCTCAAGCGGGAAGCTATTATTGATCCCATAGTCCTACATATGCGATGATTGGCATAAGGAGGAGCAAGCGATGCAAACCAAACAACTAGGTACAACTGGTCTCAAGGTCAGTGAAGTTTGTCTGGGCACGATGACCTTCGGCAATCAGTCTGACGAAGCCACGTCGTTCGCCATCATGGATACCGCTGCAGAGGGTGGCGTTGACTTCTTTGACACCGCCGACGTCTACCCGCTTGGTGGCGACCTAAGCATGACCGGGCGCACCGAGGAAATTGTGGGCCGTTGGCTCAAGGACCGTGGCACACGTGATCGCATCGTGCTGGCGACCAAGTGTGCCGGGGCTATGGGTCCCAACCCCAACGACGTGGGTCTCAGCCGCAAGCACATCATGCAGGCTTGCGATGCAAGTCTGCGCCGCCTGCAGACCGACTATATCGACCTGTACCAGGTGCACTCACCCGACCCGCAAACGCCTATCGAAGAAACCCTCCGCGCCCTCGACGACCTCGTGCACGCCGGCAAAGTCCGCTATATCGGCTGCTCGAACTATCTGGCTTGGCGCCTGGCCGATGCTTTATGGACCAGCAAGCTGCACGGTCTGGCCGCCTTCGTCTGCGATCAGCCACGCTATAACATCCTGTTCCGCATGATTGAGGATGAAATCCTGCCCTTGTGTGAGGCCCACGGTGTGGGAGTCATTGCCTATAATCCCTTGGCCGGTGGCATGCTCACGGGCCGCTACCGCCAAGCACAGCAGGTCGAAGTGGGCAGTCGCTTCGCCCTCAAGAACAGTGGCCAACTGTACCAGCGCCGCTACTGGAAGGATGCCATTTTCGAGGCCGTGCAAGAGTGGGGCACGTTCTTTGAGGGGCGTGGCAAGAACCTCGCCCATGTTGCGCTCGCCTGGGTCTTGGCTCAGCCCGGCATTACCTCAGCGATCCTAGGAGCCAGTAAACCGGAGCAGATGCGCGAAAGCCTAGGCGGTGTCGATCTCAAACTCGACGCCGACGAAATGGAAGCGTGCGACGAGGTATGGTATCGCTTGCCGCGCGAACGTGACCGCGAGATCGCCCGCCGCTAACGCTATGCAGCATCAAGAAATGGTGGCCTTGATTCAGGCGGGCGTGCCCTCCGTGCCTTCAATCTGGGCTGACCTTGGCGCGGGCAGTGGTAACTTTACTGCTGCCCTACGCGACCTCCTACCCGCCGCATCTGTTATCTACGCCGTTGACCGTGACCGGCATGCCATCGCAGCCCAACACTCGCGCTGGCAAGCAACTCCTGACCGTCCACCGGTCACGCCGCTCCTGGGCTACATAACGGCTGATCTTGCTTTACCGCAACTCGACGGCATCCTGTTAGCAAATGTCCTGCATTTCATGCGCGACCAGCCCACCGTGCTACGCCATCTGACACACACCTTGCGTCCGGGCGGGCGCCTGTTGTTGGTCGAATACGACCTCACAACCGCCCGCTCCTACGTACCGTTTCCACTCTCATCGGCGCAATTTCCAGCGCTGGTGGTCGCGGCGGGCTTCTCCACACCCCGGATCATCGGCACCCGGCGCTCGCCTTCCTCCGGTATCGTCATGTACGCTGCCGTCGCAGAGTTATTGGAAGTGAGCGAGGATATCAGCGAGCGGTAGCGCATCAAGGGATGGCAGCACGAGATCTGCCGGTGGGAGCGTCAGTTGACTTGTAATTGCGCCCGGTACGGCTACGCAGCGCATGCCTGCCGCCTGCGCCGCAAGGATTCCGTTCGGCGAGTCTTCGAACACCAGACACGCTCCCGGTTCGGCCGCTAAGCACGCTGCTGCTGCCAAAAATAGGTCGGGTGCTGGTTTCGTTAGTGCCACATCGTCGGCTGTGCGTACGCACTGAAAGCTAGATAACAGGTTGTGATGTTCCAGCCATCCTACGACCCATGCGCGATCACTCGACGACGCAACCGCACACGGCATACCCTGCGCCTTGGCCTCAGCGAGGAGGCTAATCACGCCCGGCAGTAATGGTTGCTGCATCGCCAACGCCGTCTTATGGGCCAGGCGTTTAGCAAAAGTAGCTACCGGATCAAACGATTCGCTAACGAGTGTCCCCAGATGTGCCAGAGCGTCAAAGCCATGCGTTGTCCCCAATGCACCCTGCCACAGCTCTAATGTAAAGGGGTATCCATACTCCGCATACACGGCACGCCAACTCTCGAAAGATGGTGTTTCTGTATCAACCAGCAGGCCGTCGAAATCAAATATCAGAGCCTTAATCATTGACCAAAGTATAGCGGCCCACTATCCGTGGGTCAACCGCCGCTATTGAGGTCAACCTCGTCACAGGCACGCACCGTCCATAAGGCTGGCGTTCGAGGGGATATGGTGAGGCGAGTAGGAGTCTGAGCTTACAATTTGGCTTGGTGCCTATCCGAATAACCCAACACGCTACCTTCAGAGTGAGACCTGATATTCGGGAGTCTGCCATGCAAGATTCATCGATTGAATGCTGGCAGCACCTCGTTCACCAGCATCTCGACTGTCGTCAACCTCGGGAAGCCGCCGCAATCGAGCATGAAGTAGTCGACCCCCAACTCGACGAACGGCTGCATCTGCTCAATGATCTGCGCGGGGCTGCCGACAAAGTCCTCGCCCACCTGGTGCCGCCCTGCCGCGAGGTCCGCGACTTCCGCCTCAGTGGGAGCGCAGACACAGCCCCCCGACCACACCCGGCGCACGGTCGCGGGGTCGCGATCGAGCTCGTCGCACGCCCGCTCAAACTCTTGGATATAGCTGCGATAAGCCTTGATGCCGGTCGAGGACACGTTCCACCAGTCGGCGTGCCGAGCTGTTAGGCGTAGCATCTTCGGTCTGAACGCCCCAACCATGATCGTGGGCAAGACGTCCGGCTTCGGCTCACACCAGGCGTCCTTGACATGATAGTACCTGCCCTCGAAGGTCGCTCCCTCCTGAGTCCACATTGCCTTGATGATCTGCAGCGCCTCGTCGAGCTCTGCCACCCTCGTGCTCCCTGGAGGGAAGCTGTAGCCGTACGCCAGGTACTCAGCTTCCTGTCCGCCTGCGCCGATGCCGAGGACGAAGCGACCAGCCGACATGAAGTGGAGGGCCGCGCCCATCTTGGCGACGAGCGCCGGGTTGCGGAACGACTGGCAAAGCACCGTATGGCCCCACACCAGCTCTGGATGGAGCGCTGACAGATACGTAAGCGCCGTCCAACCCTCCAGCACGTCACCCTGGAGATGGTCAATCGACACCAGGCTGAGGCGTAATGGCCTTTCACATAATTGAGGAGACGGTGTACGTTCTCCATGTAGACGTGGCGGCTCGATATGCCCAGTGCAGTGTCTGGCACAATCAGCCCGAACTGAATTTGGCTCATGGTTTGGCGATCCTCCCGCCCTATCCGAATAATGCAGCAGCAAGAAATGCGATCATGGCACAAGCCAAATGCAGCAAGGCCAGGTACTTCTCCGGCTTCTTGGCCCAGCGCACCAGGATCCGCCGGAAGCGGATCGCTCCTCACGCATGAGTACTTCATCTACCTGAAATTCCAGAGTGATCATTAAGGTAGCTACGAGAATGGCAGGGGAAAGTAGAGCCGTCGAATAACGACAACAATGATGAATACGAAGATAAACCCAATCACAACGCCACCGGGTATTCGAATACTTCTTCGCGAAGGCGGTGGTAAGACACCTCGACGACTACGGAACCAGCTAAATCCGAAAAGGCCGAGTGCAGGAAATACTGCTCCAATGACTGTTTGCCAAAAAGGGAAGCCCACGACGAGATTAAACAGCACGCAGCAGATAAAGCCGAATATCGCTAAATATCTAGCCTGGGCTAGGGGGTCCGTATCTTCATTGGAGCGGTGTCGTCATCCATGTTTACTCTCTTGAAGTCTAACTACCGGTACGCATCGGCCTGTAAATTAAACAGTTCCGCATAACGACCGTCGAGCGCCATCAGCTCAAGGTGCGATCCCATCTCCTGCAGTACACCATCTTCGATCACCAGGATCCGGTCGGCTAGCCGCACCGTGCTAAAGCGATGCGAGATAAAGATGGCAGTTTTGCCCGCCGTTAGCGTGCGGAAGTGCGCGAAGACCTCATACTCCGCGCGTGCATCAAGCGCACTGGTCGGCTCGTCCAGGACCAGGATGCGTGCATCCCGCATAAAAGCCCGTGCCAACGCGACTTTTTGCCACTCGCCGCCGCTCAGTTGAGTTCCCTCGTTAAACCAGCGCCCCAACATCGTCTGGTAGCCATTGGGCAGCTTGGTGATCACCGTATCGGCCCCGCTCTTTGCTGCGGCAGCCGCGACCAGTTCGGCATCATCGATCTGCGGGATTTGTCCCACCCCAATATTAGCCTGCGCCGACATAAAATACGTGACATAATCCTGAAAGATGACGCCCACCTGCGCCCGTAGCTCGGCCAGATCGTACTCTTTAATGTCCCGCCCGGCGATCAAGATCTCGCCCTCGGTGGGGTCATACAGCCGGTTGAGTAACTTGATGATCGTTGTTTTGCCCGCCCCATTGCGTCCCACTAACGCAATTGCCTCGCCGGCCTCGATCCGGAAGCTCACATCCTTGAGCGCCGGTTCACTCTTGCCAACGTAGGTAAAGCTGACATGCCGAAACTCGATCGACAACCCTTGAACTCCATTACTCTCGTGGATCTGGATCGGTTGCGGCTCCGCCGGCGACACAATGTCTGGCGTATAAGCGAGAAAATCGAACAAGGTCCCGACGAACAGGTTATTTTCGTATGTACTAGAAATGCCGCTCAGAATCCCCTGAAAACTGCTACTCACCTGCTGCGCTGCTTGCGTATACAGCGTGAGATCGCCTAAGGTAATGCGCGCCACCACTGCCTGCAACGCGACATACAGATAGATCCCCGCATTCGCCGCCAGACTCAGGCTCAACCAGCCAAAATTTTGCAGGTAGCGTCGCACCAGCAAACCTTTGTTTTCTTCATAAAACCTGGTAGCCAGCGTGCGAAAACGGTTAACGAAGAACGATCCTAACCCAAAAAGCTTGACCTCCTTGTTATAGGTGTCGGTCGTCATCACCGTCTCGAAATAGCTCATCTCACGCCGTTCTGGCGATTGGCGCCGCATCCGCTGGTAGCCCATCCAGCCATAGCGGCTATCGGCAATAAAGGCAGGAATGGGTACGACCAATGCAACCACGGCGATCCACCATTCCAGGCGTAGCAGGATCAAAATCATCGATGCAAAGGTAATCACCGTGCGCGTCAGGTCGAAGGTCTGCGATACCATCGTCACCGGTCGGAAGGCCGCTTGCTCCTGAGCTTGGCGTAGCTTGTCATAAAACTCGGGGCTTTCGAAGAAGGCCAGGTCCAGCCGGTTGGCCTGCTCCATCACCAGCAACCGCACCCGGTTCGAGACCTGCTCTTGTAGCAATTGCTGGATAATATTGCTGAGTGTGCTAAACAGATTCGTGGCCACACTGATCAGCAACTGGAGGCCAACGTACAAAACGACGGTCCGTACCGGCCCATGCCGCGGGGGCAGCGCCTGGAGCACACTATCAATGACCAGCTTGGTCACGACCGCGCTCGCCGCCGGAGCAAAGCCCCGTACCACCGTCAGGACAGCCATGGTAAAGGTAAACCACGGCTGGGTCGTCCACACCAGCCTAAGCACGCGCGGCAGGCTCGTGAAAGCCGCAAACACCATGCTAAGCCGGAAGCCCTCCCCACCCTGTCCACGTTGTCTCGGCCCGCGCGGTGCAGCCGCCCCGTTACGACCACCGCTCCCAACCCGTCCGTTGCTCATCTTAAGCGTTTATCCCCTTGCGGTATCCACCAAATGCGTTCCTTTAACTATACTGCGATACGCGCCACTGCCTTCACCAAAGTTACTGGCTTACGACCTATCCATTCGACTAGGCCGCTACAACACCATGCGCTGGCAACCCGCTTTCCTGCTTTACTGCACCCGTGACTGGTATGCTTGATCGACCAATGGGCGGTAATCTGGATGGCGTCGAATATAACTTGTGACAAAGGGACATAGCGGAATCACCGCTAGCTGCTCAGTGCGGGCATGCTCCAAAGCCGTCTTCACCAGCTTGTTAGCGATGCCATGCCCCGCTAATGCCTCCGGCACTTCAGTGTGCGTGAACGTAATGCGTCCATCTGCCAGCTTGTACTCAGCAACTGCAAGCTGCCCTGCTACTACCGTTTCAAAGCGCTGCTGCTCCCGGTTGTCTTTCACCACGACGTTTGGGAAATCTTCACTCATAACTTCACCAATTCTGAGCCGGCAGGCTCGCTAAACAAAGTCCGTTGCTTACAGTATAGAAGATTAAGCGCTCAGATTATCTCTAACTTGCTAACTGGCATACGAGCAAGCAGGATCGAGCCTACCTTCCAAGGGTAAGGGGTGCATGCAGGACGTCCACATACTTGACAGAACTCCTGATCAATATTATTATTAGGCAAGACTAAATCATTGCTATGGTGAGACTGAACTCGATTTTATACGTGGAGCGGAAGCAGATGGTTGGCATAGAAGATCCTACGAAAGCGATCACGCCAGCGATCGAAAATTACCTCAAGGCGATCTACACCTTGCAGCAAGAGCACGGCGAGGCGACGACGACGGCGCTAGGCGAACAGCTTGATGGAATTAAGCCAGGATCCGTGACGGGCATGCTCAAGCGCCTAGCCGAGCTTAAGCTTGTAACCTATACCCCCTATCAGGGTGTCGTATTATCGCTGGCGGGCGAACGCATTGCCCTGGAGGTTGTCCGCCACCATCGCCTGCTCGAGTTGTATCTCGTTGAAATGCTGGGCTATAGCTGGGACGAGGTCCATGAAGAAGCCGAACAGCTTGAGCACTACATCAGCGAAAAGCTTGAGGCACGCATCGCGGCGCAGCTGGGTTATCCCCAGTTCGATCCGCATGGCGACCCAATCCCAACGCTAGAAGGTACATTGCCACAACCGGCTGGCCAACGCTTGAGCGACCTACCGGTAGGCACCTGCGGTGAGGTTATACGCGTTGTGGATCAACACCCTGAACGCTTGCGCTACCTTTCGAGCCTGGGCCTCGTACCCGGCGAACAGGTTACAGTAACGGCTACAGCTCCGTTCCAAGGACCGCTGAGTGTACAGGTACGAAACACGGTCCAACCGATTGATTACCGGCTGGCCCGTATGATTTTTGTCACGGTGACCAATGAATCAGTTGGTTAAAAAACTATTGAGGGGCATCTGGCTTTGCTGTTGCGTCCCACTAAACGCTTGGAGTACCCATAATGCTTGATAGCCCTACCTTACCACCCCACGACCAAGATCAAGGCTGGCGCTTGCCGCGTACCACCAACTCGCTACCTGAGGTCTTTGCCTCAGTTCATGTGCCACTCACCGGCAGCTTTTGGCGCAAACTCTTAGCCTTCACTGGACCCGGCATGCTTGTCGCCGTTGGCTATATGGACCCCGGTAATTGGGGCACGGACCTCGCCGGCGGTGCCCACTTCGGGTACATGCTGCTATCGGTTATCCTGTTGTCGAATCTGACGGCCATGGTTCTCCAGCATCTATCACTGAAGCTAGGCATTGTCACTGGCCGCGACCTGGCTCAGGCCTGCTATGACCACTACCCGCGCCCAATTTCGCGGGGCTTGTGGATTTTGTGCGAAATCGCCATCGCTGCCTGCGATCTGGCCGAAGTGATCGGCTCGGCTATCGCCCTCAACCTCCTGTTTCACCTGCCACTGATCATCGGCGTCCTGCTCACGTCAGCTGACGTCTTGATCATTCTCTTCCTGCAGCATAAAGGTTTCCGCTATCTAGAAAGTCTGGTCGGCGGCTTAATCGCCTTGATTGCACTCTGCTTCTTATATGAAATTGTCGTCTCGCACCCGGCCGCAGGTGCGGTGCTGCATGGCCTACTCCCTGCTTCTGCCATCGTGACCGATCCATCGGCGCTCTATCTAGCGATTGGTATCCTCGGCGCGACCGTCATGCCCCATAACCTGTATCTCCATTCTAGCCTGGTTCAGACACGCGCCTACGAGCGCACTTCGGAGGGCAAGAAAGCGGCGATTAAGTTTGCGACCATTGACTCGACGGTCGCTTTACTGCTCGCCTTTTTCATTAATGCTGCCATTTTGATCCTCTCGGCTGCCTCCTTTCACGGTACCTCACACGCTAACATCGCTGATATTAGCGATGCCTACACCTTGCTCGCACCGGCTCTAGGCGCGCCCCTGGCCGGCACCATCTTCGCCATTGCGCTCCTCGCCTCAGGTCAGAACTCGACCTTGACTGGCACCTTGGCCGGCCAGATCGTGATGGAAGGCTTCGTCAACTTCCGCCTACAACCCTGGGCGCGCCGGCTGATCACGCGCCTGTTGGCGATCATTCCCGCAGTCGTCGTCACGCTGCTCTATGGTGAACGCGGTACGGGCCAACTCCTGATCTTCAGCCAGGTTATCCTGTCATTACAACTTAGCTTCGCAGTTATTCCCCTGGTCACGTTCACCAACGACGCGCGTAAGATGGGACAATTCCGCAATCGCATCTGGCTACGGGTCGTCGCTTGGTCACTGGCGGCGGTCATTGCCGTATTGAATAGTTACCTGGTCATCCAAACCATCCGCGACCTTTTTCCGTCCTGATCCGGCTGCTCATCGTCAACTGCGATCACTCACCGAGCCGACGGCGAGCGGCGACTTCTACGGAAACGCATAGCGCAGGTGACGGACGAGCTTCCGGTAGAACGGCAAAGCAATCATGACCCCATTCATCGCTTGGGAAAACGCGTTCTTGGACCGGCGGCTCAGGAGGCTCGGCATCGCCAGGAATGGGACATTCTCAACGAGGTGCAGCTTCGGGACCTGCTTTTCGAGGTCGTGCGGATCGTTGATGCCCCAAACGAGTTCGATCTTCCAGCCGCGGATGGTTGCGAACCGCGAGAGCATGTTCACCATCCCGCTGCTGTAGCCGTCGAACGCGATCTGGCCACTCGGGAACTGTTCCGTGATACGGCGGAATAACGCGATCCCATCCTGCTCGCGCAGGTACATGACGAGTCCCTCCCCAACGACGAAAACCGGTGTGGCGCCGGGGATCGCATCGAGCCAGGTGAGGTCGGTCACGGATGAGTCGATCTGGTGGTAGCCATCACGCTCGGGATACAGCTGCTTTCGTAGGGCGATAACGTCGGGAAAGTCGACGTCAAACCAGCGAACCTGCGGTCCTGGATCGATGCGATACACGCGCGTATCAAGACCGCAGCCGAGATGGAGTACAGTACACTCGGGGTTGGCAGCGATGAACGCACGCGTCCACTGGTCGAAGTGCAAGGCCCGCAGTGGGAGGGTGATCTCGCCCCCGTTTGGCAGCTTCAACTCGCGGAAATCGAAGTCGATGTGTGCGACGGCGTCCGCCGCGAAGTGGTCGCCGAGGATCGGCTTCTCCACAGCAGCATCCAACGCCTTGCCGTAGAGCGTATGAAGGTAAGTTTCCTTTTCCTTCGTCAGCCGAATCTTCTTGGCTTCCATCGCCGTCACTCATTATCCTGAAGTTATTCCAGTTGACGCACTATACGTTGTTAGTCTTTACCGACCTTCGGCGGCTTGTGTTAATTCCGCAATATCGAATTTTTTCATCTTGAGAAACGCTTCAGTCACGCGCGCTATCTTTTCCTGATCGCCACTTGCCAGCATCGCATCCATTGCAGTGGGAACAATCTGCCACGATACTCCATATTTGTCCTTGAGCCAGCCGCATTGTTCCGCTTCGGGAACAGCAGATAATGCTTCCCAGTAGTAATCAATTTCTGCTTGATTGTCACAATGGACGATGAATGAAAGAGCCTCGTTAAAGGTAAATTCATGCCTGTGCGCACTATCCATTGCCGCAAACCATTGACCCTCGAGCTTAAAATCAGTAAACATAATCGTTCCTTCCTGGTCGGGCTCCATCCCGGCAGGGTAACGGGAAATAGCGCCACGCTTTGAGTTCTTGAAGACCGAGAGATAAAAAGCGGAAGCCTCTTCCGCTTTACCGCACACGTTTCCGACAAACATGAGCGATGGGATGATAAGCGGTCGCTCCTCACCCTCGGGGTTTGTAAGAATCAGCTGCCAGGAAAGGCCATATTTGTCTTGCACCCAGCCATATCGCTTGCTGAAAGGGTATGTATCGAGCGGCATCAATACCTTTCCACCATCCACGAGCTTCGCCCAGACTGCATCAATCCGCGTCGTCGCTTCCGTGTCTTGCGCCGGGTCGAAATTGACCATGAAGGATATTGACGGGTTGAATTTGAAGAACGGCCCTGCACTTATCGCCTCAAACAAGTACCCCCACAATTTAAAAGACACAACATCGCAATCTCCCGATGGCGTGTTATGGAGTGTGGTAACGTTCGTGATGCTTGAATGGGGGAATAACGTGGTATAGAACGCAGCCGCTTCCTTGGCCTCTTTGTCATACCATAAATGAGGTGTAATTGTCTGCATAGCACGCTCCCTGATTACAGATACTCTACTTGATG
>JACDGP010000096.1 GCA_013821605.1 Herpetosiphonaceae bacterium | reverse complement strand
GCGCGCCCGGGACGTCCCCACGCCACAGCCGTCGGTGCAACCGCCGCAGTAACTGCACTTTCGTTCCCTTCTTGCGACAGATCTGGCTGCTGAGGTCGATGCACTTCTGCTGGAGATGATGCCAGTCCAGCACCATCTTCTTGCTCAGGATCACGGCCAGCGTCGTATGAAAGAAGGTGCGGATCCACCGAGCACCATCGGCAATCACCAGCAACGAGTTGAGGATGCCGGACGCCGCCGTCACCGCCACCTGCAACAGCTGAAGGAAGGCGGCACCGCTGCCGCTGAAATAGCGCGAGCCGGCGTGGGTTGTGATGCGTGCCGTCCTAAGCTCCAGAAACTGGCCGGGCGTGGGTCGCCTTGTGAGCACTTCGTCCACGGTCAGCAGGACCTCATCCGCCTGGACCCGTGGCCCTAGGTGCCGGAGCTCGTCGGTGGAACAGGCCGTCTCCCCGCGACGGGCGGCAAGCACGCGCTCCCAATCCGCCCACGACACTCCGTCTGGTGGTCGTGGCTGCTCGGCTTGGAGCGCCGCCTCCACCGCTGCGGTCAGTTCAGCCGGCCACCCGGCATGCTGGCGTGGTTCGCTGTGAGGCACGACGTGGAGGTCCACCAGGGCGAGGTCATAGCGGTCGACCCAGGCCTCTGCCTCCTCATGTTCCGCCTGACGAATGATCGCGCCGTGGGTGCGGACCAGAGTACGCAGGGTGGTTGCGGCCAGGAGCTGCGGTTCCTGGGCCTGCCAGCCAAGCAGGCGAGCGACCGAGGCGAAGGGCAATTCCTGGGGCAACAGGCAGGCCCATTCTTGCAGACCGCGGGTGGTGATCATGCCGCCGTGGGGTGGCAGGAGCACATTGCTCGGCACGTGGTGGCTCTGGATCACGGGATGATAACAGACGCGTCGTGACAACTCGACGGTGCCAAAGCGCGTGGCGACGGTGATCGGCTGGCGACCATCAGCAACCGTCGTCTCAGTCGCAGCGACCTGGCGGTGATACGCCATGAGCCGTTCATCAAGCGCATCCCATTGGACTTGCAGCAGACGACGGAGGATGGCGTTGCCGGTTTCGATGGTGGTCGTTTCGAGTTCATCGAGCGCCAGTTGAGGCTTCAGGGACGCGATGGTCGCAGTCGGGAGCTCAAAACAGTCCAGTTCCAGCATGTCATCGGGCGCTTGGTCGTCGACACTACAGATGATGACCTGAATCCGGCGCATCGCGTTTTCCTCCTGTCTTGATGGATGGATCGCGATCCTACCATGACAGGGAAGTGATGCGTCCCCGACGACCATCAGGTGCTCAACGTGCCCCAGGACTTTTGCGCGCTACCCGGGACGTTAGCCCGCTGATTTGGCGGCGGCTCCTGATTCGGGGGGATACCACGCTCGCCACACTCCACACGATCCTCCAAACAGCGTTTGCCTGGGAGGATGAGCACCTCTACGAGTTTCGGATCTATGGGCGAACCTTTGGCTCCGGCGCCAACGCGTCATCATCTCGTACCCATCAGTTGGCTGCCTTCCACCTCCGGCGCAACGAACGCGTCCAGTATACCTACAATTTTTACGCGAACTGGGTACATGAGCTTCGCATTGAGGCCATCCGACCGGTGGATCCCCACCAGATCTATCCCTGGTGCTGCGGTGGCGCACGCGCTGCGCCGACAGAGGAGTGTCGTGACGCCTGGACGTTCATGGCCCTACGTCAACATTATCCTCTCCTCCGTGTGGCTGACGAATTGATCACGCTCTTGCGCCAAGGCACGACTGCATCACGAAGCTGGGACGATGACGATACGCTGGAAGGCACGATGGGCGGTGACGGAGACGAGGATGGTGATGCCGACGACAAAGACGATGGGTGCGATCCAGAAACTCGATTCGAAACCTTGCGCTATTGGCTGCTCGTGGATCGCTTTGACCGGCGGACACTCAACCGGTCGCTCGGCACGATCGCATGCCCACAAAGTGGATGACGATGATGAGGAGGCCATACATGCAATTCCAGATTCAGGTCATTGTGACGCAGGATGATGGCACGGACCTCCCACCGATCGAGGTGGTCACCCTGCAGCGGACAGCGTTGACACCGGAGACCGTCGGATTGACCCTCGCGGACGGGAAGCTGATCCTCAGCAGCATCCAAGCAACGATGACGCAGGCCCAAGTCGTCGTCTATACGGACGCGCAACAGGCCTGTTCGATCTGCCACCACGCGCGGACACGGAAAGGGCTGCACCACCTGGTCTACCGTACGGCCTTTGGCACGCTCTCGTTCCCCAGTCCCCGCTTCTATAGCTGTCCCTGCACCCCCCAGACATCCCGGAGTACCAGTCCGCTCGCAACCCTCCTTGGGGAACGAACCGCCCCTGAACTCTCCTATCTCGAGACAAAGTGGGCCAGCCTAGTCTCGTATGGCGTGACCGTTGACCTATTGGCGGAGGTCTTGCCCATCCATACCCACCCAGCGACGATCCAGCGGCAGGTCCACCATGTTGCCGAACGCGTTGAGCAGGCGATTGCAGCTGCGGGGCCGGTCTCTATTGAGGGCTGTCCTGCACAGTGGGGGCGGCTGCCGCAGCCCGATGAGCCGCTGACGGTGAGTATCGATGGGGGCTATGTCCATGCACGGACCGACACGCAGCGGAAGGCGGGCTGCTTCGAGGTCATTGTGGCCAAGAGTATCCCCACGGACGGTCCATCTCGCTGCATGGGGTTTGTGCATGGCTATGATCAGCAGCCGAAACGGCGGCTCTTTGAGTTGCTAACAGCCCAGGGCCTGCAGATGAATCAGGCCATTACATTTCTCTCGGACGGCGGCGACACCGTGCGCGACCTGCCGTTGTACCTCAGTCCCGAAGCCAATCATCTGCTCGATTGGTTTCATGTGTCCATGCGTCTGACCGTGCTGGTCCAGGGTGCCAAAGGACTGAAACGGGAAGAAACCCGCACCAGTGTCCTTGCTGATTTGGATCGCCTGAAATGGTTCCTCTGGCATGGCAACCTCTTCCGTGCGTTCCAGGTGTTGGAGGATCTCGAGGCGGCGGTAGATGAGGAGCAGCCGACGACGGAAGGGAAGAAGATCACCAAATGGGTGCACGACTTCCGGCGCTATATCGAAATCAATCAACCGTTCATCCCGAATTATGGCGTGCGCTATCATGCTGGCGAACCAATCACCAGTGCCCCTGCGGAGTCGACCGTCAATCAGGTGGTGAGCAAGCGCATGGTCAAGCAGCAACAAATGCGGTGGACCATGCGCGGAGCACATTTGCTGCTCCAGGTTCGGACGCAAGTCCTCGACGATCAGTGGCGGAGAACATTTACCCAGTGGTATCCGGGTTTGCAAACAGCGGGCGGGAGTGTCGCGGCCGCGTAGCCCCCGAAATGTTATGGTCTCCATGTAGGAAGAAGCTCGAAGCTCAATGTTTTGCGATAGCTGGAGTGGCATTTTATTTGCTCAAAACCATTGTGCTGGTAGACGCGGAGCGCCTCAGGATTGTTCACATTGACCTCAAGGGTCGCGTAGCGCAGATCGGCGGCCTTGAAGCGCCGCATTACCTCAGCCAGCAGCGCGTTTCCAACCCCCTGATGTCGATAGGCAGGCACAACGCCAATCTGAATGATATGGCCTGCTTCAGCCTGTTCATTCTCGACAGCGCAGATTGCAAAGCCAATATCTGTTTCGCCTGCTGAAACCAGCAGCGACAGATCGGGACAGAATTCATCGTGGCCGGTCATGTTGCGGCACCACATCTCCGCGCTCCAGCCTGGGAAGCCTGGCCGCTCGCGGAACGCCTGGCTGTACACAGAAAAAAAGGCCGGTGCCACCTCCGCAGTCCAGCTTCGATAGATCATGCCGGTTGGGAGCACATGCGTAGCTATTGGCAGGCTGAGATCGCGCCGCATCTCATCTTCGGCCAGCGCGAAGGCGAAACCCGCCGCTACATAGCGCTCGAGTGACGCCTGGTTCTGATGATAAAAGTCAAGCCGAAGCACGCAGAATGGAAACTCGGCTCGCCCCGCGCAAAGCTGGCGGGTCCGCTCCTCGCCCCACACCAGGAGAAAGCTCTCGGGAGCAGGGCTCGCCCCGCGCAATGCTGGGGCAACCTGCATGTCCAGGAACGCGCGATACTCATGCTGCATGCTATCGTCCAGCGTTATCCAGACGCTCGCCCGCAACTCCCCCTGATCATGAAACAGGCCGAGGGTCTGGTGGGCGAAAACCTCCGGATCGCTGGCGAATTTCTCCTCATGCTCAGCAGGCTGCGGTGCTGGTACACGGTCTGCCTGCGCGCATGCTTGGGCAAGCTGCTGATAGGCTGGTGCATCACCGGGTGCAAGGGGACGCCATGTGTGATTAGGCAGCCCTGGCGGCATGGAATGGCCCATAACAATCTCCTTTTTCGTGCTGTCGCCTTAGTAGACGACCGCCGGCAGCTCCGCTCCCTGATGTTCTTGCGGTCCTAGCTAAAGCCAACCTCCAAGGAGCCAACCTCCAAGGGGCCAAGCTTATAGGGGTCAACCTCCGAGGGGCCAACCTCCGAGGAGCCAACCTCCAACAGGCTACCATTACCCAGGAACAACTCGACGTCTGTGAGTCGATCCAAGGTACAACCATGCCTGATGGCACCACCCACGGCTAACGCTACTGAGATCAACTGCGTAGGGGCGAGCGGCCTTTGTTTTGGGCGCGATAGGTAGTGACTTTCCCCAAAATCAGTACATATTTCGTGTCGATAACGGCTATTATCGACAGCAACCAGGCCTCCAAACACACCACTCCACCGCACACCATACTCCCAGCGGGGCACAAGCGGAGACAGGCCACAAGCAGATCGCACCACACGAGCAGCAAAGGTTTGCCCGCAGGGACCGGCTCGGGGGCCGGCCTTTGTGCCGTGTGGTAGCGTAGCTGCTGGCCTGGCGTAGCGTATCGACGCATCAGATGAGTTGGTCATCTGATTCTACCGGCTTCGGCTGCGGTGCTGCATTCGTCCGGGCTGCTCCTGCTCGCTGTACCGGCTGCGGTGCGACTAGCTTCGACGTCTCCTGCTGCGCTGCGACCGGCTTCAGCACATCTGCCGCGAACTCACCTGCCGCGCGCCGCTCCTCCAGCTCCAGCTGCTTCGCCTCCAAAAAGAGCCGCCAATAGCTCAACCGCTCTTCGAGCTGGCGCTGTAACTCGGCCCGCGCTTTCGGGTGTGCACGTGTACTTGCACCGCTTCCCTGCTGCTTGCGCTTAAACATCGTTCTCTCCTTTACCTTTTAGCGTTCATAATCCCAACCACGGTCAAGCTCCTGCCTCCGAGCCTGTTCACGTGCTAGCTCCTGCTTACGTGCCTGCTCCTGTTCCTGAGCGCGTGCCTGTTCGCGTACCAGCTCCTGTTCTCGGATTTGCTCCCGTTCACTCAAACGCTCCCGCATGCTCGCCAGTTCGTCGCGCTTGACCGTCTGCTTGCCAAAGGCCACGACATGCGCGTGGGGGTGCTCCGTATTGGCATGCTCGATCAGGTAATACTCTGGGAACTGCTCTCCCAGCACGGTGCGGTAGTCATCGGGCGAGAGCTCGGCCTCAGCGGTGCTCAAGGTAATCCGATAGGTATAGCCGTAGTGCTTGGCCCGCTCCCGCATCTCCTCCCGGGCTGTATCAAAGTCCAGCGCTCGGCCATCGCGGTCGTACCACTGGCGCTGTGCCCGGTCCGGCCCTTCACGGTAGGAGTAATAGCGATGGGAGTCCATCACCCCTTTCGTGCCCTTGGCGCGAGTCTGGTAGCTAGCCTTGATGATCGCCATCGTCGTCCGGTGCAAACTCTTGATACAGGTCGGCAATAACCTCCCCAATGCTGCCGCGTGCAATCCGCATGCGCGTTTCCTTCGTGGCAAGCTGGCGGATGCGGTCGGCGCGCTCCGGTTCATCCTTTTTGATGCGCCCGATATCCCGCACCACTGCCCCCGTCAGACGTTGGCCGATGCCGGCCTCAATCGCGGTGTAGATTTGCAACTTAATCAACCGTTCCATGCCGCGCCCCAGCTCCTGCTTGACTGTCGAGGCAATGATGGGGGCCAGGATTTCCCCGGGTGACTGGTCGAGGCCGATACGCACCAGCGTTTCAACCGCCGCACTGAAGGATGGAATCTGGTGCTGGTGCTGGTAAGCGTCGATGCGATCACTCGTCGCCTGGGTCAATCGCACGTGGCTGGGGATGGTGCCCATTCTCCGCTTGGGCATAGTAAAACTCCTTCCACTTCTAGGAGCCGTTTGACCTGGTCGCGGGCGTGGGCTTCCCAAATCGCGCGTTTGAGCGTATTTGGGAAGCCCTTATCTTGCTACCGCTCCGACGAGCGGGGCTCCCTGCGTGCGAGGCCGCTCACGGCCATCGCCACGCGCCACGGCCAGCGGGGTCGCTGACCGTGCTTCCGACCTACACTAAACTAATCGATCCTATCTGAGTGTAAAGCATAAAAGAGGAAGCTGCTACTGCAAACTAAAGAGGTTCCGCGAGAGTTTATTGTAATAAGTCGGTTCGTCCCTGTTCAGACCACCAGGGAGCTTGATAGCTCGCGTAACCTCGCTATGGGTGGCGACATGCAGGTGCACACCCTTCTTAACCAACTCGTCTTGGTACATAGTGACGAGGCGCTCTAGCTCGGCCTTCGACATTCTGAGTCGCTTACAGAGGGTTTCGACGGTTTGCGCCTCAAGTGTAAGCAGTGCAACAAGCTGAGTAGCAGCATCTGACAGTGGCTCTACCACATTTGGTTTGATCATGCTGTAGTGCTGGTTTATAAGCCCCTCGATGAGTTGAGATGGATCGCCGCCATAACGCTTGACGATCTCCCGCAACCGGCGCGCCGCTTCCACACTAATTTTGTAGGTCGTTTGGGTTCGGCCTGCTCCCGGTCGCGCTCCTCCCATCCTTTTCGCTGGCGTGGCGGTCATTCCTAGTCTCCCTTTCCATCACTGAATACTACCATCTTTCAAATGAAAAGTGATGGATTTCAGTAGTTGATTTATGGCAGTTTTCATAGTGACGAGTACCTCCTTGATAGGGGGCGTATAATTAAAGCTGTGCAACGAGGCATATGGTTAACTCAGACTAACCAGAGCACCTAGGAGCGCAACGCCTCTGGTCCCCTCGACTGGGGGCGTTTTGCTGCTTGGTTAGGTCGTGATATGTCAAGATAGGATATACATCATCCTGACAGAACACAACCGCTACAAATAGTCATACGGCTTGGGGAGGTGCTTCACATCACCCGTATTGTGTGAGCAACTTCAGCCATCCACATAAACAGGGTACTGCTAGATAAGCAGGACCAAAGTACTTATAGATGATGGCATGGGTTAGAGTATACTGGTATTCTCCCCTAAGGGGGGACTTGATACCAGCGACCACTTGAGACATCTGACATGAGATGCGCCAGACTCTACATGCACTTACATGCCATGTGCACGCGTAGGATGGTTCCTCCTAGTGCAAACCCTGGCAGACTGGAACAGAGCAACATATCTCAGTCTCCATATCTTCTCGATAATGTGGGGCGAGCCCCTGTCTGCATATCTCAGGACATCTCCCAGATCTCGTAGGTTCGGAGGGTAATTATGAGAGCCTCGCAGCGCAAGCATAGAATTGGTAAAGTTGTTGATATTGTTCTCTTAGTCGCTGTACTCCTGACCCTAGGTACGGCACTCGTTCTACTTGGTCCTCCTGCCCAACGAGTGGGGCAGCGTGGTTCTTCCCCTGCCGCAGTCGGAGTTGTAAGTCCGACACCTACGATCATCGTTCCAACACCCACAGCCTTTGGAGCGCCGACGGGGACGCCTGGGCTCGATCCTACTCCCCCGCCAAGTGTTGTTCTCCCTCCGATGACACCGGTTCCGCCCGGTACAGGGACAGAGTTGCAGCAGAAGCTACAGGAGCTCCAGAATCGACCAACTCCACCACCGCTGCCAACCCCAGCTCCCAGTGATCCAGTTAATGTACAGATTATGGGGGCCAGGAAATCAAACACCGGGATCTCAAATCATGAATCGACGGTAATCGTTATTGGCACAGTTACACAGGTATTACCACCGCGGTGGACAACCCGTGATGGACAACGCCCCGCAAATCCACAGGTTCCCAGGATCGAGCATAACATCTACACGCCAGTACTGGTCGATGTCGAGCAGTATCTCAAAGGGGAGCGGCCCCAAAAACAACTCCAATTGTTCGCGTTTGGTGGCAAGATTGGGCAAGATTCCTTCACGATGGAGCCAACGAGTCTTTACCAGTTCCACAGGGGAGAACGCGTCGTCATCTTCCTCAATGAGCAGTTTCAACACCTGGTCCTGAATGGACGACCGCTCTGGAACGTTTCCGAACACTACACCATCACACCGGATAACCATGCCGTCAACTATGATCGCAATATACCAGTAGCGCAGTTGCTGTCCGAAATTCATCAGGTACAGCAGCCCTAGCGATAGATCTGCATCTACACAGTCAAGAGAGCACTAAAAACCCGGGGGTACGGCAATCCCAAGGCTGCAACGGGACGGATCGTTGGAGGACGTACGAGGGTGCAGAACGGGAATGCACTGGGTTGGGATAGCTAGTCGGACTTCGGCAATCATGCTCCCGCGTGTTCGGCTGATGTGGTACCCCCGGGTTTTTAGTGCTCTCGACGTTAAAGGCAGGCTTTGACCCGCTGAACGAAGCACCCTCCCAGCTTCTGCTCCGTATGGGCTGTGGACGGCGCGCCGGTGGTTAGTGACACGCTACGTCCTCCAATACGTCCGTCCCGCGGTTGGATTGGCGGCACTGTACCAGCTCCCAGGCTCCAACGCGCAAGTCACTCGGTCCAGGCCGTGGGGCTTCCCGAGTGCCGGCAGAGCCGTCCTTGCGCTAGGCCTCGGACCCGGTTTGGTCCCACCATACCCACCGCCGGTGGGGCGGACCATCAGGAGGACCAGCATGGCGTACGAATACGAACCGGCAGGCGAGCTCGTCTACAAGGGGTACAAAAGCTATCTGACGATTTTTTTACACTGTCCTACATAAGTGCTCATGGTTCGCTCATTTTTTGAAGGGTTCGAAAGATTCGCCCCACTTTCAGTCGGAAATGTGATAAATTGGCTCAGTCTTGCTCCACTGGACAGACGTTTTGGTTGAAACACTTTACACTCTACAAATGTTCGTAAAGAAAGTGGGGAAAGGCCATCAATGTTCGGCCACGTTCGGGCATCAAGTGGGGAAAACATTCTGTTTAGCGCGAAAATAAATGAGCGAACCATGAGTAAGTGTAAATTATGTTGGACATGTGAACGTATGCGTAAAAAATTTGCTGGATAGCTCTTCTACCCCTACTCCTGATGAACGATGTCGAACGGGTCGATATACAGGGTTGATGGCTGTCCCTGAGCAGTGCAGAGCGGAGTTGCTGCTTGCGAGTTGCCCTTGGCATCTGTTACAAGCACAGGGAATTGATCATGTGTGCCGATCAATTCAACCGTTAAGCGAAGCGGCCCATTCGGGTTCGATTGGCAGTAGTTCTGCCACGTCATCTCGGTGCGCGCTCGTTGGCCCGGTTGGACAACGAGCTGACCTTGCTCGGTGGAGGGACTTGTATCACGTGTTGGCAGCACCTGATCTTGAACGTCCACGATGTGCATATGGGGACGTGCCTCTAGCACACAGGGGGAGGCACGTCGATTGGTGAGGAGCACAACCATCGCCTGCGGGCCAGCTGACCCTTCCCATCTCGCATAGCCACTAAGGTCAGCGACCAGGCAAGGATGCACACCGTTGCCGCTTGCGGTCTTGAACGTCGGGACTGAACTAGTCGGAGTAACGGGGGGAACGATGGACGCGATACGGGTGGAACGCAGCGTAGTGGTACCCCGCAGGGAAGCTTGGGGAGGTGCGCTGATGCCGGTTGGGAGTGGCAGTGGAACATCAGTCCTTGTTGGCACGTGCGTGCGAACAACACTGGGAGTCGGAGTGGCCATCATTGGCTGGGAGGAAAGCGGGGTGCTGGAAGAGATGCTGCAGCCCGTTACGAGGAGTAGCAAGAGGGCAGTGGTCCCTAATCTACAAGTCGATGTATGGCACATTATTGTGCCAGCGACCGCTTGTCGAAAGCGTACGTAAGGGTTACATACACGTTGCCACCGAACTCTCCTGGAAGGGTGGTGAACGGATCACCGAGAAAAAGGGGAAATGGTTTGCCGTTGACCATCTACAGTCTATCTACTCAATTGCGAGCCGATCTACGGGGTAGAATATACCTATGCTCCGACGCAGAAAAAACAACATCCTTCTCGTTTTTGTGCTGTGTCTGTTGCTTACATATTGTTCTGGTCCGTATTCATACAATCCAATTGTCGGGCAATGGGAAATGGTGCGTGGCGAAGCAAATCTCCCACATACCTTAGATCTCCAACTGCGCCGAGTCAGTGAATATACCATGCTGGTCGCTGATGATAATCCACCGGTCCGTCGAACATGGTGGGGAATAAGCCGACCTCAGCCATTGCGTCAGTTCAAGCTCACTCTTTCCACATCATCCGTGCCGCTCGACTATCAGTTGCCGACGAGTCTCTTTCGATCAGCCACGCCGACATTAATCTTGACGGATGTGCATGGCAACACCTACACCTATCGGCGCATCAGTTACTGTTCAACGGAGATGGCACCACCATGCGGACTAGATAAGGAGCTGAAATAGGATAAAGGGTGCTCCTTACAGCCTTCAATTTTGTCGTCGTTAGGCTTGGCAACAATGCAGTCAGTTCCCCATGTAGCCACGTGCGCGCAGATTTTCCGTCCCCAGCAGTCCAAGCTGGATCTCATAGGGGGTGTCCTTGTGTTCAGGATGGTATTCAAGGCGCTCGCGCTCGAAACGCTGCGATATATAGTCCTTGCCATCGGTTTGACTGGTCTCTTGCTCAGCATCCGCTACAGGGAAGCCGAAGACCGGAAGGCCACTATTCTTGTGCCAAAAGGAACGGAAGGGTGGGCAGAGTTCATAGCCTGTCTTCCGAAATGCTTCGCAGCCGGTCTGACCCAGCGTATGGCCGTTGCTGAGCTGGTAGCCGAGTCGTCCAAGGAGTACCTTATAAGGATCAGCATTCTCTGGATGATATTCCATGCGTGCTCGCTCAAAATACTGCACGAGGATGATTACGCCGGTCTCCGGGTTGACCTCCTGGTACGGGGTACTAATTGGGTACCCGAAGAGTGCGAGTGACTCGCGCTCTGAAATACCGGGATCGCCAAGATCGAGACCGTGTGTCGTGTAGTAATCGAGAAATGCGCCACTGACATACTGACCCGTCGCCGCGAAGAACTGTCCTGTAGCCGCACCCGCAGGCTGGCGCTCCGTGGGCAGTGGCTCGTCGGTCAAACGCATGAGCGCTCCACCCGCCGCTGCCCATTGCACATCATCGTCCAACAGCGCGTAGACTGCGGGCACGAGCGTCGCACTTGTCGTGTCAGCCGTGACGATGCCGTTGTCGAAGCGCATGCGCCGCCCAGGCGTGATGGCGGCACAGGCAGGGCGTAACGAGAGCCAGCCGCGGCTCGTGCCGGGGATCAGACCAAACCCCGCGATGTACTCTTGGAACTGACCGATGTTCGCCACCTCCGCCCAAGCGCCCTGCAGGTAGTGCAGCAAGCCCGTCTGTGCGCAGCTCGCCCCATCCTTTCGGTAGACCGCCCAGCCTTCCGTCGCATCTGCCATGATGATCTGGTCAACCGTGACGTTCGGGAAGCGTGCAGACGGGGGGAACGGCTCCTCGCTCCAGTTGCCATTTTTCCAATGCGCGAGCAATGGCCGGCGCGCGTCGCCCCCAGAAGCCTGCCAGCGGCCCAGGACGCCGCCGACCCAGCCATCGACCGCGCTAACCATACTGATGGAGGTAAGGCTGCCATCATGCCAGCCATCCGGTGTGACATCATGCCAGGCGAGCCCATCGAAGTGGAGCAGGAGCGGATGCTCGTTTTGCTCCTCACGCCATTTGCCGACCGCCCAGGCTGTTCCATCGGTCAGTGCCGCGACGCCGCTCAGTTCGCCAGGGAGTGAACCGGTACTGCCGTCTTTATGGACGACCTGCGATAGATCCTGCCACGTGTTGTTGCCGGCGTAGCGCAGCATGGAGACGTTTGCTGGGTGCGGGTCACGGCCATAGGGATCGAACTTGGACGTGCCAACGATCCAGCCACTCGTTGGGCCGGTCATGCTGATGGCGACGAGGACATCAGGAGTACTCCGTGTTTGATCGTTGTGCAGGTAGCGGCCATCGAAGCGCAAGATATCTTTAAAGGTGATGGCCCAGCCGGTTGAACGGTTGACAAGCGCCATGTCAGTTATGCCGTTGGGAGATTGTTGACCCTCGCTATTGATAGCCAAGAGTTCGGGATCGGCCAGCCAGCGACGGGCCGGCTCCCTCGGCTCTGCTGGCGGCCAGACCAGCAGAGTCAGGAGCAGCATGCTAACAGAGCGGAGCGTCCACCACATAATCATCCTCGATCCTTTAGTGTTCCATGGGTTGGATAAGGCGATGACTGCGACAGGCACTGGACCTGGCATAGGTGACAGCACACCAGTCGAGGAGCATGAGGAGCAACAGCCCGACAATGAACGGCGTGCTCATAGGGCGTGATGTGGGTGGCTGTAGGCCGGTGCTTGGCAAGGTTTGAAGAGTTCTGGCAACTGCATATCCAACGATACTTGAGAAGGCTGCTGATGGAGCGGGAAACACCGTTGTTCTGGCTACCACGCTCATCCGGATTGCTGCATGACATGAATGGCGCAGAAAAGATCGTAGGGTAGCTCCTCACGCGCTTGTGATTCCTGTCATAGATCTAGTCCTAGCCTAGCCGCAATGCTTTCGGCATGTGCGTTGTCAGCACGGTTGAGCGCTGCGAGATAGCGTCCGGTGGTACTTAAGCTGGCATGGCCGAGCCGTGCCTGAATGTCGCTGACCTTGGCACCCGAATCTTCCATCACCCGGGCGAAAGTATGGCGCAGCGTATGAACCTTGGAGGTCCCGAGCCGTTTGAGGCAAATATCGGCAATTGACTGAATGCCGAGCGCCTTGCCCTGGCTCCCGTTCCTGGAAAACGAGCGCCAGATCGCAGCATCAGGTGGAAGCTCGCCGAGCGCTGGTCCATACACCCGGTGCAGGTACTGGAGGAGTGCGGTGCTCAGTTGCTGCGGGAGCGTGTCGTACATCACCTTGCCTCCTTTGGTTCTGCGCCAGTGGATCTGGACTCGGCCGTCACTGCCGATCCGGAGTGCCGACCAGCGCAAGGTGGCGAGCTCCGAGAGGCGGCGACCAGTCTGAAGGGCGACCGCGAGCAGGGCGTAGTCTCGCGCTCCGACCAACGTTGTGCGATCGATCTGCTTGAGCAGCGCCTTCACGTCGCCGGCGTCGAGCGGCTGCGCACCGGCGTAGGACTCCACCCGGCGGCGCTCGACGCGCGTAATCGGATTGTCGGTGGGAAGCAGGCGCTGCTGGGCGGCATAGCGATAGAAGCTGGAAAGAATGGCAAGGCGGCGATTATACGTCGCGGGTGCCGGCTCACCATGGCCGGCCCACTGTTGCGCGAGCAGGGTAATCGCGACAGCATCACCGTCGAGATCGAGGCCAGCGTCTTGAACCAGCTCGCGAAAGGCGGTGATCGTCGCCGCGTAGGCCAGTTTGGTTTCGCGGCTGCCGCTGCGTCCGGCTTTGGCATGCAGCCAGGCTGCTAGCGCAAGGTCAACGCGATTGACATGCTCCGGCAGGAGCGCTCTTGATTGCTCGTTATGTCGATCCATCGGTGCCTCGTCAGAGTACAAGTAATGCCGCTTACTTGTAGTATACCACCATGTTCTCAATCAAGTTGACATAAAAAATATCGTTGGTGGAGCCGGCCCATGTGTCACTTCAAACTTTCGTCTGCACTGGATGCAACTTTCGCCTGCACTGCGTACAACTTTCGTCTGCACTGCTTCACGCGTGACCAGCACGCCAGTCACTCGGCATAGGCATTAAGCGCGAGTCGTTCGAGGCGTGTGGCGAGTTGGCTGATCGCTGGCTCACTGTACAGTCGGGTCGTCTCGAGCGACCTGTGCCCCAGCAGCATCGCTAACCCCACCACATCGCTTGGGTACTGCGCCAAGTAGCTGCGGGCGAAGGTATGCCGCAGGTGATGGGCGCTCGTCCCCGCCGGCACCAAGGGACCTGCGGCCGCCACCAATTCGGCAATGACCTGCCCCATGGCCGAACTGGTCAAGGCACCACCCTTCTGACTGAGGAACACTGCCTCGCTCCTCCGCTCGGACGTCGCTTTGGGCCAGTGGGCCGCCATCGCTTTGGCGGTTGCTGGTACTCCTGCCAAGCGTGGACTGATGGAGGTGACCAAGGCCTCCCGCGCCGACGCGTTGAGTGGCACCGTCCGTACCTTATTGCCTTTGCCTGCCCGGATCAGCAGGCTGCCACTGCGTTCCCTGAAGGTCACATCCCCGAAGGTTAAGGCACTGCATTCACCCAGGCGGATACCGGTCTGCACCAGTACCTGGATGATCGCGTAGTTCCGACTGCCATCCCGAGATGCCTGGGCTTGACGCAGCAAGGCGTTGAGGTGACTCTTGGCCAATCCCTCCCGCTTTGAGCCGGCGGTCCCCCCGATCAGTTTGACCCGCACGGCCAGATCGCTTGGCAGATAGCCTGCGTCGAGCAACCAGGCGCACCAGCTCCGCAAGGCACTGACCTGGAGATTGATGGTGCTACGCGCGAGTTGTTGGTCATGCTGCAGATAGGTGCGGTAGCCAATGAGGCTCATTGGCGTCAGCGACCCCAGGTGCAGTGGCACGCCTTCCTCCTGTTCATACCAGGCGAGAAAGTGTGAGATTGCCTGGGTGTACTTCTTGACGGTGCCGGTGGACCGGTCCTGCGCTTGGAGCGCGCGGCACCATTCTTCCAGGAGCACCTCGGGCGACCGTTCCTGCCGTTCCGTTTTCAACGGGATCACGCGTTGCATAGCTCCTCTTGTCCTTCCTCAACATTTCCCACTGTTATTTTCGCGGATTAACGGGCTCTTCCGTCCATCACATGACACGGTGGTGTATAATCGATGCACGCGCGAAACAGCGGGAAATATCTATTTCCTTCTGTTCTATCAGTGCCGCTTCCTTCCGCTCTCGGGAGACCGTGCCGATGAGGACACTCGCCCAGCTCCAGGCCAGCGAAGCCCAGCGTCGACTGCTGATGCTCGGACCAACCGCCACGGCGGGAGCAGATACAAGCCGTTCCCTGCTTACCCTCCATGCTCGCCAGGTCAGGATCTCGGTCTCCCTGCTGCGCCAGTGGCACATCGCCTATGTTCGCAGCGGTCTCGCCGCACTGCTTCCCACGACCTGGCCTCAGCTTCCCGAGTCTGCCTGGATGCTCGCCGAACAGCGCCACGTCAGCTTGGGTGCGCTCGCTGATGCAGAGATCATAACACCCGGCGAGATTGATGCCTTGGCTGCTCGGAACGGCTGGAGCGGTGCCCAGGCCCACCGGTGGCTTCGTCGCTACCGGAGTGGCGGTATGCTCGGACTTGTGCCAGCCAAGCGGATGAACGCAGCATCAGCGCTCCCCGATCTCGGCTCGCTCTCAGAACAACGCCGCGACGAGCTTTTTCGCCGACACGCCCTGCTGGGGCCGCTTGCTGAGCAGGAGCATGTCCCGAACGCCGTCATGGCTGAGCGTGCCGGTGTGGTCGGTGTCTCGGTGCGGACCTTACGCAGCTACCATACCCGCTTTCGTCGGGATGGGCTCTCCGGCCTGGCTCCACGGTCGCGCGGCGACACGGGCCGGCCGCATGTTCTGAGTGCGCAGATGGCCCACCTCATCGAGAGCCTGCGGCTGACGCATCGCGATGCGCCAACCCGTTTCATCCACGAACTGGCCGTCGACGCTGCCGTGGCACGCGGAGACGCGGCCCCCAGCCGTTTCCAGGTCCGCTCCATCTGTGCGCAGATCCCGGTGCCCGTGCGACTGCTGGCCGATGGCCGTGAGGTGGAGTTCCGCAACCGGTATCGCTTGACCTACCCCATCGCCCACGATGCCCGGCGCATGGTGTGGCAGATCGATCACAAGGCACCGGTCCCCGTCCTGGTCCGTGACCTGCGCGCACCGTCGCACCGCTCGGCCCGCAGTGAGGTCCGTCCCTATCTGACGCTGGTGATCGATAGCGCCTCACGCCTGGTCATGGCGGGCCTCTTCAGCTACGACCCGCCCGATCGTTTGACACCTAGCCACATGATCCTGGCCCTACGCCATATTCCGTGAAATAACGATCAGGCTACGTCTTCTTGTGCCACAGTTAACGGTAGCATTGACTGGCAAGCGGTAAGCGGCGTTCGGCGTCTCCTGGGGGCTGCCGCTCTGTGGTACGAGGCGGCGAACCCGCATAGGGTGCTCTTTGATCCTTCACCTTTCGGCCTTGTATGAGATCAGCAGCGAGGCTCGCACAGACCACCTCCCTGTACGATATCTTAGGCTGCTGCTGGTCCCGCCTCGTGCTGTTTGTGTTGGATGGACAGCACTGGCTCGCGATGCACCACCCGCTTGCGTAACAACGGGAAGCCAGCTTGTCCATACATCTGCCGTTTTAACAGCTTCAGTCGCTGAATCTGGGCTTCAGTTTGGCCATTACTCCAAACAAGCGTCAGTGCCGCCTTCACGGCCGCATAGTCTCGTTGCAATCCTGCGGCAAAGGTGACGAGTTGTGGAATACCACTCGCGTGTGCGTCGCGCAGCCAGTGGTCAAGCTCGTCGCCACCCCGTTCGCGGGCCATTGTAAGAAAGCGTTGGGTGAGCACGTAGGCATCGGCAAGGGTTTGCTCACGCGCGCAGAGCGCGAGGCGATAGGCTTCGAGCCACACCGTCCGTGTGTCCGGGTCGGAGAGCCAGAGGCGCTTGGCGTGGAGCGCCGTCAACGGACGGTTGCGCTCCGTCTGCGGCCGGTAGATCGCAACGGGAGCAACCTGACGAAAGCTGCGATAGGTACCACTATCACGCCGCAGGACTTCGAGGAAGCGCGCAACGGTCCGCGACGACGGGTGAGCGCCCGGCTGGTCACGGAGTTCGCGCCACAACGCAAGCGCATTCCGACAGCCGTCATTCCAGCGCTGCACGAGATAGGGCTTCCACGGATCAATGACGTGTCGCTCCCGCAGATGGGTGGGTGAGGGCTGAGGTGGCTCCCGCATCTGGAGGTACCGATACACCGTCTGCCGGCTCACCTGCAGGCGTCGGGCAATCGTGGCAATAGCGAGCCCCTGCGTGTGGAGGGCATGGACCTGGTGGTAGCGGTCGAGGGCACGAATGGACCAAGCCCGGCTCGCGACCTTGGAGCGTTCCGCATTCGTGGTCCCATCTAGTGTTGGAACCGGGCGGTGCTCAGCCGGGCCTGCAACCGCCTGAGCTTCGAGGTGCGTAAAAGTTTGCTGCACGACCTGCGCATGCTGATGAAAGAGATACTCCAGCGCATCACCCAGATTTTTGATGAGGTGCCAGCGGTCAGCGACCTGGACAGCCTGTGGCGCTCCGTGCTGCACGCCTTCGACGAATTCCTTGCCGCGATCACGCGCAACAATCTCAATGGTCGGATGGTCGTGCAACCAGGCGGCAATCGTCGCTGGTTCACGGTCAGGCAGGAGATCAATGGGTTGGTGTCGCTCCAGGTCCACGCAGATCGCGCCGTAGCTGCGTCCTTTCTTCCACGCCCAGTCGTCAAGGCCGACCACGCGGGGCGGGGCGGCTGCTGGAAGGCAGTGGGCGTGCATGATCCGGAGGGCCGTGCGCGACTGAGGGGCATGGCCAGGAGGGAGGCGAGGCGGGCGGCACCGTACCCTCCAGCAGCAAAGCCGATGGCGCTGAGCGCCGTCGTCAAGCGTGCCGTCCGTCGTGCATAGGGGGGAAGCACCGGTCCAAAGCGTTCAGCAAAGGTGCGCTTGGGGCACAGTGGCTGATCGCAGAACAAGCGCCGCACCCCAAGATGGAGGACCAAGCGTCGATTGGCCCAAGGGAGATCGGCGACGGTTCGACCATAGGTGCTGTGGACACGCGTACTCGCACTATGGCACGCTGGACAAGCAGGCTGCGCTTGAAGGGAGGCGGCATCGATGGTGATGGTCGTGTCGGCAAGCGCAATGGACTGGAGCTGCAGCTGATCGAGCGGCAGTAACATATTCTCAATAGACATAGATGCTATGGAGATCTACGTGCGATCAGCATCCTTGGCTTTCACGTAAAGGATGTTGTTGGCGAACGTAGTCTGACAAGCATTTAGGCCTGACTGCTCGCCGTGCATGGCAACGCAAACGGCGAGATCGAGACCATTGGTGTGTACGGTAGACTAATTGTAGACCATCTTTGAGTAGAGCGGTCGGCGAAAACTAGACCACCCCAACCACCCCTGGTAGATTGGTAGGTGCTTCAAACCATCAATCTACGGGAGGTACCACGAGGTGATTGAGGTGGTCGACAAAGACATTATCCGACGATTGCATCATGTGCAAGGCTGGTCTGAACGTCGCATCGCCCGCGAAGTGGGCTTTGCCCGCGCTACGGTGCGCAAATACCTACAGGAAGAGAGTGATACCGTGCCCCGCTACCGCTTGCGCCAGCCGCGCACCAAACCGGTCCTTGACCCGGTCCTGCCACTGCTCCAGCAGTGGCTTGCCGACGACGCCCACCAGCCCAAAAAACAACGCCGCACCGCCTACCGCATGTGGGTCCAACTGCGGGACGAGCACGGCTTTACCGGTGCCGAGTCCAGCGTGCGCCATATGGTCCGTGACCTGAAAGGCAGCCAGCGCCCGGTCTTCGTCCCGCTCGCCTTCGCTCCCGGCGAGCGCGCGGAAGTTGACTGGGGCACGGCGCAGATCATCCTGAATGGAGTCGTAACCACCGCGCATCTCTTCTGCGCGCGGCTGCGCTACTCCAGCATGCCGTTTGTGATGGCCTTTCCCCACGAGCAGCAGGAGGCCTTTTTCGAGGGCCACCGCCACGCCTTCGAGCACTGGGGCGGTGTGCCCAAGCATGTCGTCTACGACAATCTGACCACGGCGGTTCAGCAGGTGCTGGCTGGCCACGGACGCATCGAGCAGCAGGCCTTCGTCTGCCTGCGCATGCATTATCTCTTCGAAGCCGTCTTCTGTAACGTGGCCTCCGGTCATGAGAAGGGTAGCGTCGAGAGCCTGGTGGGCACCATTCGACGGCGCTATCTCGCGCCCATGCCGACGGTGAGCTCGTGGACGGAGCTGAACGACTACCTCTGGGACAGCTGCCAACACGAGGCCGGCGAGACGCGTCCCGGTCTAGCATCGAGCGTGGGAGCACGCTGGGCTGAGGAACAACCGTGCTTGCTGCACCTGCCCGAACGTCCGTTTGAGGCCGCTCGCCGCGTCATGGTCACCGCTTCCAAGATGGCCGAGGTGCGGTTTGCCACCAACCGCTACAGCGTGCCGGTGGCCTACGCCTACCAGGCCCTGGTGCTCAAGGCTGAGGTGTACACGGTGCGGATTTACCAGCACACGACGCTGATTGCCGAACATCCCCGCTGCTATGGACGCCACCAGACGATCAGTGACTGGCGCCACTATCTGCCAGTACTGGCCAAGAAGCCGGGCGCGGTCCCGTTCGCGGCGGCCTTGCGCACGGGCGAGTTAGCGCCGGTCTTTGAGCGCTTCCGCCAGGGGCTCTGTGCCCGACAAGCCAATGGCAACCGCACGTTCGTGACGGTGCTGGAATTGTGCGTCCAGCATCCGGTGGCCCTGGTGACACGGGCGGTGACAGAGGCCGTGGCACGTGGTGCCTACCAGGTCGAAGCGGTCCAGCAACTCCTGGACGGCTGGCTACGACCTGTGCTGCCGGTGGTGCCACTCGACCCGGAACGCTATCCGGAGTATGCCACACTCCAGTTAGCACCGGTGTCAGTGGCCGGCTATGACCGGTTGCTGCCGAGCCGCCCAACATCGGCAAGCGCTTCCGTCGAGGTGTTGTCATGAGCAGCACCTCGACCCCGTCAGCGGTCTCAGCGATCTTGAGCAGCTACCTGACGCAGTTGCGTTTACCGGCCATGGCCGCCAGTTGTGCGGCTGTGGCCCGTGAGGCAGCCGCGAGCAATCTCGACTATCTCGCCTTTCTGACGCTGCTGCTCGGCCAGGAGGTGGCGCAACGCGAGCAAACCCAGGCGGCGCGCCGGCTGCTGCAGGCGCAGTTCCCATGGCCCAAGACGCTGGATGAGTTCGACTTTCACCTGGCCTCGTCCGTCAAGCAGGCAGCGGTGCTCCAGTTGGCGAGTGGTGCCTTTGTGCGCGCGCGTGAGAACTGGTTAGTGCTGGGTGGGCCGGGCGTGGGAAAGACGCACTTGTTGTGTGGGGTCGGACGCGTGCTGTGTCAGCACGGCTTCCGGGTGCGCTTCCGCTCGGCGGCAGCGCTCGTGAACGAATTGCTGCTGGCGGACAAGGAGCATCGCCTGCCGCGGCTGCTCAAGCAGTGGCGCAGCATCGATCTGTTTATCGTGGATGAGTTGGGGTATATCCCCTTCAGCACGGTCGGTGCCCAGCTGCTGTTCCAGTTTTTCGCTGACCGCCACGAGGTGGCAAGTGTGGCGATTTCGTCGAACCTGGAGTTTGGTCGTTTCACGGAGGTGTTTCATGATGAGCGGATGACGGCAGCGCTCTTGGATCGGCTCACATTCAAGAGCACGGTGATGGTGATGGAAGGCGAGAGTTATCGTCTGAAAGAGAGCCTGCGCCGACAGGCCAACAACGAACCAC
Source organism: Herpetosiphonaceae bacterium (assembly GCA_013821605.1). Lineage (GTDB taxonomy): Bacteria > Chloroflexota > Chloroflexia > Chloroflexales > Kallotenuaceae > JACDGP01. The sequence continues at coordinate 1,314 of JACDGP010000096.1, read as the reverse complement.
AAGCCAGACAGGTGGTTTAGTTTTCGTCCGCCGTTCTGGTCTAGAATTCGCTTGACAAACACAACCATTGGCGCTGCATCCGGGATCGCCAACAACATCCGTAAAGTGGCGTAGGGCCAGGATTATATGGCTAGGTGTCCTCTCTTGTTTCCTGGAGGAGTTGTCAATGGTGTTCTTCGTTGCAGAGAGCGCTTACTCAAGCCGCTCGTGCAAGAACTCGATGGTCCGCTCCCAGGCCACGCGCGCAGCCTGGGCGTCATACTCCGGGCGATTCTCCTCGAAGAACCAATGTGTAGTCCCCGGATACGTATAACAGATGACCGGCCTGCCCGCGGCCTGGATCTCCTGCTCCATCTCCGCAAACGACTCGGGCGGATCGAAAGGGTCATTTTCCGCGAAGTGGCAGAGGTAGGCGGCCGAAGATTTGCTGTAGTCCAGTCCGGTGTAGGCGCAATAAAAGGTCACGACGGCGGCGATCTCCTCGGTCTCCTTGACAGACAGGTCGAGCGCGTAGGCACCTCCCAGCGAGAAGCCGACGACGGCGAGCTTGCCGCGCCCTCCCGTCGGAGGTGTCGCACCGTATTGGCGCAGGACCTGCACCGCTCCCGCGATGTCGCCGCGCACCCGCTCCTTCTCCTGATTCAGCGCATCGACCAACGCTTCTGCTTCCTCAACCGTCGCAGCGGTCTTGCCATGGTAGAGGTCCGGGGCAATCGCTACGAAGCCCGCTTTCGCGAGTTGGTCGCAGACGTGCCGAAACGGCTGTGTCAGCCCCCACCAGGCATGGAGAACCAGCACCCCAGGTCCACTGCCCCGCGTTGGCTCGGCCACATAGGCGTTGATCGTTCTGCCATCAGCTTGAAATTCTCTCATGCTGCTCTCCTTAACAAATCAAGAAACACTGTCCTTCAAACACCCTAGCACAGAGGTTCTGTTTTGTCCATCTGAGCGTTCTTCCCGTCACAACCCCACTTGTGCGACAAAATCATCTTTCGGTACCAGGTCCTATCTGTCATCGTGACTGCCGGGATTTGTAAACCATCCGTGGCGAGGTTTGGTAGGCAACGAGCAAGTGCGCCATCGCGACAAGTATCTCGGCCTCATACTGCTCAACTGAAGCACGCACCAGCTTGTCGTCTGCATCACGTTCCCTCATACTTGGATGACGCCCCACCTTAGTATCGAGATCTACGTTCAATCAGCATCCTTGGCTTTCACGGAAAGCTTATATGTCCAGGGGACAGACAACCGGATGAAAATGATGCGACAATCTGCTCACGGTCGTGTGAGCCATGTCGAACGCCACACGGTGCG
>JACDGP010000095.1 GCA_013821605.1 Herpetosiphonaceae bacterium | reverse complement strand
TCCCAGATCCGCCATTATTTACCAAACCGTCGCCCGTCGTCGATCCTCCACTCACAATCAGTTGCTTGAGGTCCGATGCATTACCTATTTGCTGCAGTCTACGCGCTGCTTGCATGGTGGTTTTTCACCGCCATCATCCTTGTACTCGACGGCTTCCCCCGCCGTACCTTCCGTTGGAGTTTGCTTGGTTGGACGGTGCTCACGGCCGTCGCCCTTTGGCAACTTTACCTTGGTCGCAATGATACGAGTAGCGTTGGGCGCTATGCCGCCTTTACCTGGGGTACGATTGCGTGGGGCTGGCAAGAGCTGAGCTTTTATACCGGCCTGATCACCGGTCCTCGCAAAGCAGCCTGTCCTCCCGACTGCAAAGGGCTACGCCACTTCTTGCACGCTGTAAGCGTGAGCCTGTATCACGAACTGGCCGTGATCGGCGGTTGCGCACTGGTCTTCGGGCTGCTCCATGGGGCCGCAAACACCACTGGGCTCTGGACCTATCTAATTATGTGGTGGATGCACCAGAGTGCTAAGCTCAATGTTTTCTTTGGTGTGCGCAACTTAAACGAGGAATATTTGCCCGAGCACCTGCGCTATCTAGCCGCCTTTTTTACCAAGAAGAACATGAACTGGTTCTTCCCGCTGTCGGTATCGATCTCAACCGGGGTCACGAGTGTGATGATTGGGGCAGCGGCACGGGCAACAGGTCCAGCCGCCATTGGCTGGACGTTGTTGAGCGTCTTGATGGTGTTGGCGATCCTTGAACATTGGCTGCTCGTGTTGCCGATCAATCGAACGCCCTGGTCTATGACTCGTAAGGGCGCGACAGTTCAACCGGTCACGGTCGAGGTGGTAGGCGGCTTTTTAGGGACCGGCAAAACAACCTTTGTGCAGCGCCTGCTCCAGAACAAGGCGCCCGCTGAGCGGGTGGCGATCCTGGTCAATGATATGGGCGATGTGAGTCTTGATGGCGTGCTGCTCCGTGATCGAGGCGCCGAAGTGGTCGAGTTGCCGAATGGCTGCGTCTGCTGCACCTTGCGCGGTGATCTCGAAAGTCAGTTGCGGTCGATTGTGGCACGTAGCAAGCCCCAGCGGGTCATCATTGAGCCGAGTGGGGCAGCAGAACTCGGTGATCTGCTACGCGTGCTGGCGCGGCCTTCGTTACATGATGTTGTCGGCCAGCTACGATTGTATACACTGCTGGATGCCGGTAACTTTGGCGCACTGTATAGCCGCATGCCCCAGCTGGTCGAAGCGTATGCTGCGCTATCGCCGCTACTGGTCGTGAATAAAGCCGACCGTCTGCCAGCAGAGGGCCTTGATGCAATCTTCGCCACTCTGCGGCAGCTTAATCCAAGTGCTACATTGGTCGCGACGAGCTATGGCGTGGTCGATCCAGCGCTCCTCACACAAGCGACTGTCGTGCTGAGTAGCGGGGAAGCAGAGCATGGTGAACATGCGCTCCTCGGGCTCGACTCGATCACCCTACCGGTACCACCAGCCGCTGCCGCAGAGCTACGCGGCTTGCTTGTGATGTTACGGGATGGGGCGTTCGGTGAGGTCGTACGGGCCAAAGGCATCGCGCCGGTTGGGGAAGGCTGGATGCAGCTCGATCTTGCGGGCGGCGAGGTACGCCTACAACATGCGCGGCCCGCTACGCAATCAATGCTAACGGTGATCGGTCGTGAACTGCAACGTGGAGCCCTCACCCAGGCACTTGCCGACCTCGCTCAGCCCGTAATAACAGGCCATGGGGTGTTGGAGGGCCGGTAGATGGCGCGCTCCCCCGTATACGACTGGCATTTGGCACAGCCGATCCTGCTATTCATCGCAGCAGGCTATGGTTTCGTTGCGGGCTGGCTCTTTCATGGCAAGAACCTGCCGCTGGCCTGGACGATGTTTATCTTTGGTTATGTGGCAGTGTTGACGTTTGAGATGGGCCTAGCCCTCTTTTTATGCTACCGCACGCGGTTACGACGGGGAGATTATCGTGGTGGCTTTCACATCGGGCTCGCATCGGCTTTTTCGTTGACCACGATCTTTTTAGGTGCCGTAGCCGTCGCCAGCCGCGGCATTGCCGATGGTCATGTGCTGTTCAATGGCACGCCACTGCTCACCCATCCGAATTTGTTACACCAGGTGCCGGTGTTATATAGTGCAAGCCTCATAGTTGGCTTGATCACCGGGCCTTTGTACGCCCACACCTCACCCCTCCGATGAGCAACACGCTGGAAACTGCGTCTGGTCCGCTAGTCTACGACGTTGTCGGTCGTGGCGAACCGCTACTGCTCATTCATGGTTGGGGCTGTGCCAGCCTGCCTTGGCACCCCTTGCTGACGCGGATCGCTCCCCAATTCCGCTGTATCGTGCCGGATCTGCCGGGCGCAGGTCGATCACAACCAGTTGCCGTTCCACCGGACATGTTTGTGGTGCGTGACATTCTCATCCGCTTAATCGAGCAGGAGGGTGGGCCGGTCCATGTGATTGGCCATTCGATGGGCGGCGCGTTAGCACTGCTGGTTGCTGCCGAGCGTCCCGATCTGGTCCGGCGGCTCGTCGTAACCGCCATCAGCCTGTTCCGTAATGATCGTGAACGAACACAATTTAATGTTGCGATGGCGGTATGGGAGGTGTTGTTTCGGCTACGAAGACGCTGGATGATGAACGTTCCAGCACTCTACCATGCCCTGGGCCGGCAATTTCTACGACGCCTGCCAGACGACGATACCTTCACGCGCGCCAACTTTATCGATTTTCTTGAGCTTGACCGTGCTGCTGCCATTCGTACCGCCCGCTCGGCCACCGACCGCCGGATCAACATCGCTGCCGGTCGAATCACGGTGCCCACATTGTATATCGCCGGCCGCTATGATCGGCTCATGGGTGAACGTGGGGTAGCTACGACCGCAGCCGTCTTGCCGAATGCCAAGCTGGTCTGGTTCGAGCATGCGGCGCATCTGCCACAGGTTGAGCAGCCAGATGGCTACGCAGTACTCGTCAGCGCCTTTCTACATGCTGCGCTACGACTGCCAGCCATCACGCATCTCACATCTCCATCAGATCACTTTCTGCCCGGCGAGTCTGATCCGGAGCCCCTTTCATCGATCCTTCAAACCACTGTTGGTTAACCCCCGCAGCGCGTCGAAGTTCAGCCTCGGTCAAGGGCGGAACTTTTTCTTGGAGCATCCCTCTGATCATCTGGCGATCAAAGGCACTCAGCGCCGGATTACTATCAAGGATGCTCGTCGCGCGGATCAAAAACAAGGCGCGCTCAATGGCGGGAAATGCCCCCTCAATCTCCCGGACATTGCCCAGATAGCCCATGGTGCGTTGGCGCGGAACGCCGCGACCATCTCGGTAGCTTTCGACCAGGTAGGCATCGAAAAAGGAAATGTTGGCTGCCTCATCACTTTTGTGACGGCGGACAATCCATCGTACATACATCGCTCAGCCCTTTTGTATAGCTCTTTTAGTAGATTTGTACACGCCCTGTATACATATACACCTGGTTTACGTCCAATTATAATCAGTTCAAGCTCAAGGAACAAATGAACGACACTCCAGTCGTAGCCAACTCCTTTCTGTATTAGCTTGACTCCCGCGTTCATTGAGGTAGCACATGAAGTTTTTACGGACCGCACTTCTGACACTCCGGCTCGCCCTTCCCAAGATCGGTGTAGCTTATATGTCGGTATTACTCACCTCGAATCTTAATCGCATCGCGATCAGGGAGTTTGCCGTCCCCGCCCTGATCATTACCATTATGATTGGACTGCATAACTTCATCTCGCCGCTGCAAGTCTTCTGGGGCCGAGCCTCGGATCGACACCCCCTCCGGGGCTATCACCGCACGCCTTATATTCTCGGCGGTGCATTCGTCGCCAGCCTCGCATTTCCACTGCTGCCGCCTTTATTGGCGCCAATGCGCAATCACTCGGTCCCGGCCATAATGGCCGGCTTTGCCGTCTTAATCGTATATGGCATAGCACTGGCAGCGATGGGTGATTCGCACCATACCTTGATTGCAGATGTAACGAACGAGCGCCAACGAGGGTCGGTGATGGCAGCCGTTTGGTTTGTCATGATCATAAGCATCATCGCCTCAGCGATCTTCCTGGCGGTCAACATGCCCACCTATGATGCTGCCACGATGCAGCACTTGTATAATCTGACTCCTTTCCTGGTCCTGCTTACGACTCTCGCAGGTATCCTGGGGATCGAGCATCGTTCTAGCAGCCCGCGTGTCGCTGCTCAGTCGGGCAATGTCTTCGCCCTTACAGCCAACGTTCTACGCATTAATACCGACGCGCGCCGCTTTTTCGGTTTTATGTTCCTGGCGATTTGTGCAATCTTTGTGCAAGACAGCATCCTGGAACTGTTCGGCGCTGAGGTATTCAAATTGGACGTGGGGGCGACAAGCAGATTCACCAGCACCTGGGGCGCTGGGGCGTTGCTCGGTATGGTCGTGGTCGGCGTTGTATCAGGTGCGCGTGCAACCTCGAAGAGCAAGGTTGCAACCTTGGGTGGCATCCTGGTTGCCATCGGGTTAGCAGGCATAGCAGTGAGTGGTTTTCTCGGCGTGTTGCTGCTCCTTACGCCCAGCATTTTCGTGATGGGCCTCGGGGCCGGCATATTCAATGTTGGGGCGCTGGCCCTGATGATGGATATGACGCCGAGTGGTGCGCGTGGTACCTATATGGGCATCTGGGGCATGGCCCAGGCGCTGGGTACGGGTGTGGCCGCTATAGTTAGTGGTGCATTACATACGGTATTGATCGAGCAGCTTGGCTTGGCTCCCGCGCCGAGTTATCTGTTGATCTTCAGTGGGGAAGCAATGCTGATGGTCGGCGCAATCGTGCTGCTGCGCGAGGTCAGCGTACAACGCTTCATCGGCGCAACCAGCATGGACCTGCGCGAATTGCCCGTCTTAGATGGATTGGCGGCATGATGACGCTAGCCACCATGCGGCACATCGGGTGTCTCGGTTGTACATTGGCCGCGCGAAATAGGCATACATGAGTACCTATACTGCTGAACAGCGTTTACGACGAGACCGCAGTCCGTGGACCAAGGTGCAGGCGATCCTGGCACCCTTGCAACTTGCGGCATTCCTGGTCAGTGTGAGTCTGGTTACACATGCCCTACTGACGGACCGTGGGTACGGCCTTGCGAACGGGAGCATTGTTGTCAAGATCACGTTGTTATGGCTCATTACGATCACGGGTATGCTTTGGGAGAAAGAAATTTACGGTCGTTGGTTTATGGCTCGTGAGTTTTTTTGGGAAGACCTAGGCAACCTCGTCGCAATCCTGACCCATAACCTTTACTTTATTGCCCGCGCACTGCACTGGAGCGAGCGGGCAGTCTTAGCTTTAATGTTGGCAGCGTATCTGACCTATCTCCTGAACTTCGCACAGTTTGCGATCAAAGGCTATCGATCAGGACGCGAACGACGTGCCCCGAAGCAGCGACAGCACGAGGTGGGTACTTGAAAACACAGGCTGTGGTCATTCCCGAGGCCGGGCGGATCGAACTACGCACGGTCGAGTTAACGCCGCTTGGATCGGACGATGTGTTAGTTGCCACGCTGTATACGTCGATTAGCGCGGGGACGGAGCGCATGCTGTTGAGTGGCCGACTGCCACATCCGATGCTTCAATTCCCCGTCGTACCCGGCTACGAAACCGTCGGGCGTGTGATTGCTGCCGGCGGTCCGGCTGGCGAGCATCTGGTTGACCAGACAGTATTCGTTGGTGGTTCACGCGGGTATGTGGCTGTCAATGGGGCCTGGGGTGGTCAGGCCGCACAACTTGTTGTGCCGGCCCAGCGAGTTGTGCCACTGGGCGATCTCGCTCCACAAGCGGGGACACTGATCGCACTGGCCGCGACCGCACTCCATGGCGTTGATCTGCTCCAGCTTGGGGCTGATGCGCAGGTCTTGGTGTTGGGTCAGGGGCCGGTGGGTCAAATGGCCGCGCGGTGGGCGAAGTCACGCAACGCGAGGGTTACGGCAGCCGATCAAACGACGGCGCGGCTCGCGTTATCTGAGGCTGATGTGGTGATCGACGTCGAGCACACACCGCTAAGCAATCTCGATACGCGTTTCGACATTATCATTGAGGCGTCGGGGTCGATGGCCGCACTGAGCACAGGGTTGAGCGTGCTGGCACCGGGCGGTACCATCCTGCTGCTCGGCTTTTATGACATGCTCCAGTTGCCATATATGCCGCTGTTTCTGCGGGAAGCGCGTCTGCTGACTGCGAAAGAGTGGTCACCTGGTGATCCCGAGCGCGCACGGGACTTTTTGCAAGGGAGCACAACTGTGGGCCGCCTGCTGACGCATACGTTGCCGGTTACGGAAGTGCAGCAGGCCTATGAACTGGCGCTCCACGACTCGAGCTGTTTGAAGCTCGTGCTGAACTGGGAGGTCTAAGATGGCACCGCGCATGCTGGCGATCTATGGCAAAGGCGGGATGGGCAAAAGCTTTTTCACCTCAAACCTGACGGCGACGCTGGGCTTACGGGGCGCGGGTGTGCTGCAACTGGGCTGCGACCCCAAGCATGACTCGTGTAATACCTTGTTCGGCGGTCGCTCACTGCCGACGTTAGGTGAACGCTATCGGTTAGCCAAAGAACAGGGCCGCGAAGATGCCATGAGTGTCGGCGATGTAGTCTTTCGCACCCGGCTGTCTAACCAGCGCTGGATCTACGGCTGCGAGCTTGGTGGTCCAGAGGTCGGGCGTGGCTGTGGCGGAACTGGGATTGCCAGTGGCTTTAAGTTGCTGGAAGGGCTGGGCATGAGCAAGTGGTCACTAGATTACGTCGTCATGGACTTCTTGGGCGATGTAGTCTGTGGCGGCTTCGCAACCCCGCTGGCTCGCTCACTAGCCGAAGAGGTGATTATCGTCGTTGGGCATGATCGCCAGTCGCTCTATGCGGCCAATAATATCTCGCGCGCTGCCAAATATTTCCGCGATATGGGCGGCACGACCAACATCCTAGGGCTGGTCGTTAACCGTGATGATGGTTCGGATACCGCCGACAAATATGCTGCGGCGACCGGCTTACCGATCCTCGCTCGGATCCCCCTCAGCCGTACCGTGCGCGAATTAGCCGACGCCTGTCGCCTCGCATTGGAAGACCCGCAGTTTAAGACGATCTTTGATGAGCTGGGCGACTGCATTGCAAAGCGCACGATTCCGCCCTGCACGGATTACGAGCCGCTCGAATACGACCAGTTCCTGCGTACCTTTGGGGCTGAGGAGCCGGCAGGCCTGCCTGACCCGGCCACGCACGACGATCTATTCGGGTCGAAAGCGGCGCCTTCGATCTTCGTGGGCACGATCCCATTGACGCTGGTCAGCAGTGTGCCTCCGCCCGTTGATCCGATGCAACTACGCCTGCAAGAAGTCTTTGGACCACTGGGCTACACGGTTGGCAAGATTGAGCAACGACCTAAACAGGGCCTGACCATCGCTGCAGATGGGGTCGAGGTCTGCCTGGGCGACGAAAGTGATATCGAGCAAAAAGCAGCCTTTCTCGCCGCTCTACGCCGTACGGGCCAGCAAGTCGAATATGTTGACCTACGCTACGTAGACGCGCCCTTTTTTCGCTGACCTGTTATGAGAGGCCCCATGGAAGCGCTCATCGATGTCGATTTGAAGCAACTCAACGCCGTGCTGGTCGATGACCTTAAGGTGAAGCGGCCACCGATCGCGATCACCTACTGTCCAGATGGGCCACCGCCAGGTTATGAGGCAGTCGACGCCTTAGCCTGTACTGTGGTCCGGCTAGCCGAAGGCGGTCGGCGCGTCTACGTTGATGCCGGTCACCACGATTGCTGGGTCGGGCAGTATCATCTAGGACTGCTGCCACAGCCACCAGCCTATATCCCGAGCGGCGAATATCTGACTATGGCGCAAGGATTTTTCACTCCTGCCGCCGCCGCGCGCAACAAAAGCCAATCGTATTCGCTGCCTGTTGGTACGATCAAGGCGCTGGCTGCAGCACCCTTAGCTGATGTGCCGGCTGGTGTGCCGGTCGATCTGCTAGTATGCATTTGCGATGCCCAGCGGGCCATGCAGATTGCCGGGGCAGCTTCGGTGCGCGAAGGCACGTTTCCGCATGGCGAACTCGGCCCCAGCGCCTGTTCATCGATCTTTGCCGCGCCCTACCATCTCCAAAATAGCGTCTTCGCCATCGGTGATGGCGGAGGACGCGCGCACAATCACGTTGCAGCGGGCGATCTATTCGTATCCATCCCCCGTAAGCATTTTCACTATATTCTGGAGCTAGTCGCGAACTTTCGCTTCGAGCCGCAAAAGATGCGCGAGCTGATCATGCCCTCACACGCGGCTCAAACAAAGGAGGAATGATGCATCCGGTTTTTCTAGCAAACTTACCTATCTCGGCCTACATTCTGTGTTATTTCCCACTGGCATTAGTCGTAGGTGGTCTGCTGTTTGCCTTCCTATCGGCTGATCGGGATGCCAACCGGCCCTACCGTCGTTTCGCCGTCGCGCCCTCTGATATGGATGTGAACGAGGCACCGGGCACGCGTTTATCACAGGCCGAAGTACTGGTCAACCAAGTCACGGCAGAGCTGGGGCCGGAAGCTGCCCAGGAAGCATTGGGCACGATCCCCGAAGCACAGGTTGAGCAGCTGTTACAAGGCGACTCCGTACCGCAATCTGGCAATACGCCGGTGGTGCCGAACGACGAGAACCCACCACCAGAGCAGGTCTAAGTTGCAGGGAGAGTGAACGTGGCCGATCTGATCGCTTTGACGCTAACTCAGCCCGTACAGCAGCCCTGTAAGCTGCATCCACAGTCGATGTGCCCGGCCTTCGGCGCGCTCCGTTTATTGACCCGGATCGAAGGCTCGCAGGTAGCAATGGTGACGGATCAGGGCTGTCTGTATGGCCTGACGTTTGTGACGCACTTTTATGGCTCACGCAAATCGTTGATTGCCCCTTCGCTCGGGACCGCTGAATTAATGGATGGCAAGGTCGTGGAGGGGGCACGGCTGGCGATCGAAACGGCAGCGCGGGAGCCGGGCGTACGCATTATTCCTGTCGTTTCGCTGTGCGTCGCCGAAACTGCCGGGCTGCCCGAAGAACTTTTGCCGCGTCAGGCTAATGGCGCCGAGGTCATTCTAGTGCGCGTACCGGCCTACGCGATTCATTCGCACCCCGAAGCCAAAGATGTCGCCGTCCAGGCGCTGCTGCAACGCTTGGGCGACCATACGGGGCCGCGTGAGCCGAAGACGGTTGTGTTGTTGGGCGAGGTTTTTCCCGCCGACCCGCTGGCGATCGAAGGCCTCTTACGTAAAATGGGCGTGGAGGCGACCATTGCTTTACCCGGCCGTAATGTCGAAGACTTTGTGCGGGCCGGTCGCGCTGCAGCCGTTGCCCCGCTCCATCCCTTTTACAAGCTTACCTCCAACCTGTTTCGCTCATGGGGCACGCCCGTCGTGGGCGGTGCGCCAGTTGGTGTCAGTGGCACTTTTGCATGGCTGCGGGCGCTCGGGAACACCTTAGGGCTTGATCCTGACCTCGTCCTGGAAGTCGCGAACGAAGAGCGTGAACGGGCGCAAGCAGTAGTCCGGAGCCAAACCCGCACCGGCAACGTGTTTGTGACGGGCTATGAAGGCACCGAGCTGGCATATGCGCGCGTCCTGGTTGAGGCCGGCTTCACTGTGCCGTACGTCTCGACCAGCATCGGCAATGATCCGCTGGTGCTCCCAGACGAAATGTGGTTGCGGGCGCACGGCACACAGGAGATTGCCTATCGCAAAGCACTCGAGGATGATTTGCAAGCTCTGGACAAGTATCCTGTCGATTTCGTGCTAGGCACAACCACCTTCGCGGCAGCTGCCAAAGAACGTGGCATTCCAGCCTTATACTTTACGAATCAGCTGGCGTCGCGTCCCTTTTTCTTGAGCGGCGGCATGGCGGCAATTGGCGCGATGGTTGACCAGGCACTCGGGACCGGTGCACGCTATGAAGCCTTGCGCTCTTATTTCAACGAGTTCAACGAGGAGCCGGTAAACGCCCTCGGTGGCTAAGCCGTTTGGCGTCATTCACCATAAGAAACGGATATGGACTGCTATGCAGCTATTACGCGACTTGGCCGAAACAAGTGGATATTGGGCAGCCGTGTGGACGATGTGCCCGCTGGGGGATGTACATGTCGTCTGTGATGCGCCGATCGGTTGCTTTAATTTGGTCGGGACTGCGGTGCCCGATTACACCGATGCGATCCCCCATATCGAAAACCTGACACCATCGGTGATCACTGAAAAGGAAGTGAGCGGCACGGGCACTGCGCCTGCGGTTGAGCGTACGATCCTTGGTCTGCAGGCAGCGGGCACACTAGAGGGCAAGCGACTGATTGTTATGTCGACCGCCGAATCAGAGATGATCGGGGCCGACCATACGGACCTTGTACGCCGCTTGGAGCCTGACGCCCGCTTTTATTACAGCAACTCGCTGGGTGAAGACGAGTGGACCGGCCGGGACCGCGTGCTGGGCTGGTTGTGGGATGAATATGGTGCGCCTGCTGCGGGCGACATCGCCGCACAAAAGGGGCGGGTCACCATCATCGGGCCTACCTATGGCTGCTTCAATAGCCCATCGGATTTACACGAAGTGCAACGGTTGATTCGCGGTGCCGGTGGCACGCCAGGCTTGGCCTATCCCTATGGTGCGACCCTAGCCGATACCGCGCGCTTGGCCGAAGGGGAGATCGTGGTGCAGCTGTATCAAGAGTTTGGGCAGACGTTGGCCACCAAGCTCGGCAAACCTGTTGTTCAAGCACCTTTTGGTATGCGCGCCACCGATGCTTTCGTCCGCGAGATCGGGCGGCTGTTGGGAACATCGCAGCAGGCCGAGGCATTTATTCGCCGCGAGCGAAAAACGACCTTACAAACCCTATGGGATCTGTGGCGCGGACCGCAGAGCGACTGGTATGCAACCACGACCGTGGGAATTGTAGCGGGTCGCTCGTATGCTGAGGGCCTGCGCGATTTCCTTGGCGGGGAGCTTGGAATGCCGGTGCAGTTTGCGATTGGTCGTCCACGCCGTTTGGACGAGGCCGACAACAGCGCCATTCGTGCCATGCTTCACGAGCGCGCGCCGACGATGTTGTTCGGCTCGATCAACGAGCACATCTACCTGGCCGAAAGTGGGGGGCGCGGTACCCATTTTATCCCCGCAGCCTTCCCCGGCCCGATCGTACGCCGAGCCGTCGGCACGCCCTTTATGGGTTACCGGGGTGCGGTGTATGTGGTCCAGGAGATCATCAACGCGCTGTATGACTCACTCTTCAACTTTCTGCCAATCGACAACCATGCCAAACCGGCCAGTCCTGCGGCCAAGCCGGTCGTCAGCAGTGCACCATCGCTGCCATGGCAAGCAGACGCACGCGTGCGCTTGGACCAGGTGCTAGAAACGATGCCGTTCTTACCGCGCATCTCAGCCAGCCGAGAACTGCAACGTGCGGCAGAAACCGAGGCCGACAAGTATGGTCTAGCCGAGGTAACGGTGGAGATGGTTGAGGCAATCTTGCCGGCTGCACGCAATTAGGCCGGGCGACGTCGCCACAAATGGGGCTGTGGCGATGTCGCCCGTCAGAAGGCGCTATATATAGCGTGCAGGGTCACTGAGCTTCGATGGTCGCGTTGCAGTACGCCGGCGGGCACGAAAGCGCCAAGCTTGCCATGCTGCCCAGATGGCGGCGGCCCCGACCGTCGTCGCTGCCAGGACGGCTTTTTCTTGACGGTCCTGGAGGACGAGGATCGAGCCAAGAGAGTTGGTCACCGCCCCGGCGAGCCAAACTAAACCAATCAGCGAAAAGGTCTGAACACCCAAGCGTGCATAGTTCACAAAGCCTTTGTAATACGGTCGTGCTATCAGCTTCGAACAGTAAAAGGCGGCGACGAGGCTGGCTGTACCCATGAAGGCCTGGAAGCCGGCCCAGATGTAGAAGAACGATCCACCCATGCCTGATTGCTGCATCTGGTTCCTCCTGGTTTGTATACTACCGTTCAGAATACGTCGAAAGAGGACAATATGCAAGGACTGAAAATACGCCGGATATTCGGTGGGGCTGCGGTCGCACTACTGGTGCTGGGCTTCCTCGGAAGTTGTGGTCAAGGGACTGGAGCCGTTGGTGGCATAAGCTACGGGGCGACGGTCATTAATGCTCCGACACCACACAATGATGCGACGGCGAACGCAACGGTGGTACCGTCGCGCTGACAGGCCCCGTGCTGTAGTTGTAGCTTCGAAGCCGAGGCGGTTTGGTACCGCTCTGGTAGGTTGTTGCCTCCTGCTCCAGCTTGTACAGATATTTTGGTAGATTTGTACATCGCTTGTATACGTATACAAGTGGTTTAAGGCGGGCTATCATTTTGCCTACACTTTCCTGATGTTGCTCGCCGTTCGGTAACGTACAAGTACAAGACAGCTTCCAGCCCGACACGAAGCGTTTGTGGTTCACAGCGAGGGTGCTATGCCTCCAGCCCAGATCATCCGCGAAGATGGTGCCTATCATAGTTTTTGTGGTCTTACCTGTGTTGGGTGGCTCTATCAAAAGATCAAAGATAGCTTCTTTTTAATCCTTGGGACCCACACCTGCGCCCATCTGCTCCAGAATGCCCTCGGCGTCATGATCTTCGCTCGTCCACGCTTTGGCGTTGCACTGCTGGAAGAAACGGATCTTTCGAAGCAGCAGCCCGAACTGGCAACGATGATCAACGAGATTCGCGCAGAGCATAAACCGTCGGTGATCTTTCTACTGAGTTCATGCACACCTGAGGTTATGAAGGTCGAGTTTGAGGGGTTAGCACAAAAGCTTAGCCGGCCCGAGTTGCCGGTCTTATTCGTGCCGGCCAGTGGCCTTGACTATACCTTCAGTCAGGCCGAAGACTCGGTTTTGCAAGCCCTGATTCCTTTCTGCCCCTTGGCTCCGGCTGACGACAAGCGCGTAGTCTTCCTCGGCTCGATTAATGACACGATCGCCGATGACTTTGCATTGGAGGCAGCCCAGCTTGATCTGCCAGTCGGAGGCTTTCTGCCGGCAAGTCGTTTCGCGGAGCTCCCGGCCATTGGCCCCGGCACGATTTTGGCACCCGTACAGCCATACTTAGCCAAGGTCGCCAACCGGCTCGCGCGCGAGCGTGGCGCAACGGTGTTGAGCTCACTGTTCCCATTTGGTCCCGACGGTACACGCGCCTTTTGGGAGGACTTGGCGATGGCCTTTGGGAAGCAGGTCGACTTGAGTGAGCGCGAAGCTCGCGCCTGGAGCAGGATCGAAGCACATGTCGAACTGCTACGGGGCAAGAAGGTCTTCTTTACGGCGGACAATTTGATGGAACTACCCCTGGCGCGCTTTTTACGTCATGCTGGCTGTGAGATTGTGGAATGCAGTAGCACGTATATCAACAAGCGCTTTCATGGCCGGGAGTTGGCAGCACTCGAGGGCGTCCGCGTGGTCGAGCAGCCGAATTTCGACCGGCAACTGCGCGATATCGCGGAACTGCAGCCCGATATTGTCATCAGCGCGCTGGCCACCACCAATCCTTTGATTGGGCAAGGAGTCGTGGCGAAGTGGAGCACCGAATTCGCGTTTATGCCAATTCATGGCTGGGCCGGGATCGGAACGCTGGCAGGCATGTTTACCAAAAGCTTGCGGCGCCATAGCCAGCTCGATGCCCTCGCCGATCCGGTCTGGACGGCCGGTCTCATGCCGAGCACGATCCCGCTGCAGGTACGACGACCAACGATCACTGGCTAAGAAGGAAGCGTTATGCGTTTGGCCTATTGGATGTATCAGGGCACAGCACATCATGGCGTCGGGCGCATCGCCAACAGTATGCGGGGAGTGCATGCAGTCTTTCACGCGCCCCAAGGTGATGATTATGTGAATCCGATCTTTACCATGCTCGAACGCACGCCTAGCTTTCCACAAATGACGACCAGCGTGGTGAGTGGGCGTGATCTGGCACAGGGCACGATCCGGTTGCCAGAGACCCTACAACAGATCGAGGCGAAGCTACATCCCGAATTAATGATCGTGTGTGCCAGTTGTAGCACGATCTTGCTTCAGGAAGATTTGCAAACGATTAGCAATAGCGCCCGGACCCAGGCCGAGGTGCTGGTATACGATGCCAACCCGTATCGTATGCAAGAAATTTTGGCGAGCGAAGGTTTGTTGAACGTGCTGGTCAAACGTTACGCCCAGGCACAGCCGCTGACGCCACAGCCCAGTGTGAATGTGCTTGGTCCTGCCTCACTCGGCTTTCATGTTCGCTCGGATCTCATGTGTTTGCGGCGCATGATGGCGACGCTGGGTGTCACAATCAATGTCGTCGCGCCCTGGGGTGCGGCGCTGGATGACCTCCGGCGCTTGCCAGCGGCGTGGGTCAATATTGCGCCCTATCGTGAACTTGGGCAAGGCGCTGCCCGGCAGTTACAAGCAGAGTTTGGGACACCGGTCATATACGAGGCACCGATCGGTGTGCAGCCGACCTTGCGCTGGCTCAACCGGCTGGTCGAGCTGCTCAACGAGGTCGGCGCGCAGATCGACGGGCCACCAGTCAAGCTGCCGCCATTGACCGACTTTTCGCTGGATGGCCTGAGTGCCCCTAGTGGCGTGCCATGGTTCGCCCGTACGGCGGATATGGAAAGCTTTTCGGGCAAGCAGGCATTTGTATATGGTGATGCAACGCATACCGTTGGCACTGTTAAGTTCTTGCGGGATGAGCTGGCGATGGAGATCGCGGGAGCGGGGACGTACCTTGAGCACGAGGCCGACTGGATGCGGGAGCAGCTGGAGGGCTATGTGCCGGAGGATTTGTTGGTGACGGACGAGTTTCAGCAGGTCGCTAAGCGGATTGAGGCGTTGATGCCCAATCTGGTGTGTGGAACTCAGATGGAGCGCCACAGTTGTCGCAAGCTGGACGTACCGGTGATGGTGATCGCGCCGCCTACCCATATCGAGGACCACCTACTAGCATATCGCCCGCAGCTTGGTTTTGATGGTGCCGATGTGCTGGCCGATACCGTCTACCTCACTGCCACCCTGGGGCTAGAAAAGCATCTGATCGACATGTTCGGCGATGCCGGTCTGGAATATGCGGATGGACCCAGCGATAGTGCCTTGCAGGCCCCGGTATCTGCCGAGGCAACCGTGGATGCCGAGCCGATGGTCGTGGCGGCAGCGCCAACGGCTATGGCACTGGACGATGATGTGATTCAATTCGTGTGGGTGCCGGAAGCCCAAGCGATGCTAAAAAAGGTGCCCTTTTTCGTGCGTGGGCGTGTTCAACGCAACACCGAGCGTTTTGCCCGTGAACAGGGACATACGACCATCACCACAGAACTCCTGCTTTCAGCCAAGGAATCGCTTGGCGGATAAACGTACCCATAATGGGAGGGCGGCAATGAGTTTGATCCTGGCAGTCTATGGCAAAGGTGGCATTGGTAAAAGCACCACCAGTGCGAATCTTTCGGCGGCGCTAGCGCTGAAAGGGGCCAAGGTATTGCAGATCGGCTGCGATCCGAAGCATGATTCCACCTTCCCGCTCACCGGAACACTACAAAATACGGTGATCGACGTGCTGGATAAGGCCGATTTTCATATGGAAGATGTCCTGATGGAGGATGTGGTTAAGACCGGCTTTGCTGGCGTGAGCACGCTTGAGTCAGGCGGTCCTCCGGCGGGCAGCGGCTGCGGTGGCTATGTCGTCGGCGAGACGGTTAAGCTGCTGCAAGAATTCGGACTGTATACCAAATACGATGTGATCCTCTTCGATGTGCTCGGCGACGTGGTGTGCGGCGGTTTTAGTGCGCCGCTTAACTATGCCGATTATGGCATCATCATCGCCTGTAATGACTTCGACAGTATTTTTGCCGCCAATCGACTATGCCTAGCGATTCAGCAAAAGAGCACACGCTACAAGGTAAAGCTGGCGGGCATCATTGCTAATCGTGTTGACCACGAGTTTGGCGGCGGGACTGGGTTGCTTGAGCAATTCGCCGAGACGGTCGGAACGCGGATCATTGGCGAGGTACCCTACCATGATCTGATTCGTCGCAGCCGGCTGGCAGGTAAAACGCTGTTTGAGATGGAAGGACCCGACCAAGCCGTCTGTATCACTCCCTTTGAACAGATGGCGGAATACATACTCAATCAGCCGCCTTCGGAAGTACCGAAGCCCTTAGGCGACCGTGAGGTTTTTGAGGTCATTGGAGGCTGGCGCTAGGTGATCGACAGCGTGCAACATAAGGCGCAACTGCGCGACTATTTCGACGGTGCCGGTTTTGAGCGCTGGACGGCGATTTATGGCCAAGGTGAGCTTGGGCGCGTGCGACGTTCGATCCGCGTTGGTCACGACCGAATGCTGAAGCAGGCCGCAACGTGGCTGAGCGAGGCGGGGATCGGGCCAGGAATGCGGGTGCTAGACGCAGGCTGTGGCACGGGCTTATGGAGCGTAGCCCTCGCAGAACAAGGCTGCTTGGTCACTGCGGTCGATATCGCGCCGAAGATGGTCGCAGCGACGCGGGCACGCGCTGAGGAGCGGCGCGTCGTTGACCGGCTGACATTGCTCACGGGCGATCTCGAACAGGTACGGGGTAGCTTTGATGTCGTTGTATGTTTCGATGTGCTGGTGCACTATCCGCCGCCTAGCTTTGCTGCCCTGCTGTCGCGCCTAGCGGCCTGTAGTGCGGGTCCGCTCCTCCTGACATATGCGCCGCGTAAACCACTGTTGGCAGCCCTGCATTGGGTCGGCGGTCACTTTCCGCAGGGACAGCGCCGTACTGAGATCCAGATGATTCCGCCGCAGGCAGTGAAGACGATGCTGGCAACTGCTGGGATGCACGTCCGGCATAGCACCAACATTAACCATGGTTTCTACCACGTTCAACTGGTCGAGGCCTACCCGGACTCCATTTTTTCATAGCCGTGTAGTACACACTCTCGACTACAGACTACAGCACTGGAGGGCATATGGCGCGAGGATTGGGCATGCTGATCGGGGGGCTACTGGCGTTGGTTGGCCTGGGTAGCTGGTACCGGCGCGAGTCACTGGCTGAGGCTAATGCGACGGTCCACCTCCAAAGCGAGCACGAGCATTTTCATTTGCACGTCGATCTGCCGCCGCAGCTTGAGATCCAGCCGGGCGATACCCTGCAGATTCTTTCGATGCCGACAGTTGCTGCGGGACAGACCAACGGTGAGCTGACGTACGGGAGCCGCGTCCGGCTGTCTAAGGCAAGCTGGCTCAAACGTAATCTCATTAAACACAGCAGCTTTATCGAGATCAACGAACTCGTTGAGCACCCCTAGCGTACAGCTAGCCTACACTTTTTTAGGAGCTACGTTCATGGGCATGACAGAGCTAAGTCTCACAACAAGTCACGCATTACAGGAAGCCGTCCTCACGCCGCGCTTTTATACCACGGACTTTGCGGCGATCGACCACATGCAGGTCGATCATATGCGGGACGAGTTCGAATGGATCCGTGGTGAGTTTGCGCATGACTATAACAAAGGCCACTTTGTGCGCAACGCAGAGTTTGGGCAGAGCTTTGACGACATGCCAGAGCGCCCGCTGTTCCTCGATTTTTTGGAGCGGAGTTGTACTGCCGAGTTCAGTGGCTGTTTGTTGTATGCCGAGATGGTTAAGCACCTTCAAGACCCAACGCTGCGATCCATCTTTCAGTATATGAGTCGCGACGAAGGACGGCATGCCGGCTTCTTGAACAAGACTATGGCCGATCTTGGCATGGCCCTTGATCTGCGTGTGCTACAGACGCGCAAAAAGTACACGTATTTCAAGCCCAAGTTCATCTTCTACGCGACGTACCTCAGCGAAAAGATCGGCTATGCCCGCTATATCACGATCTTTCGCCACTTGCAGCAGCAGCCGGCGTACCGCATCCATCCGATTTTTAAGTGGTTTGAGAAATGGTGTAACGACGAGTACCGCCATGGTGAGTTCTTTTCGCTGCTGATGCGGAGTCAGCCCGAGCTGTTACGGGGTACTAACGTCCGCTGGGTGCGCTTCTTTTTGCTGGCGGTCTGCTCAACGATGTATTTGAACGATGCCCGGCGCGCAACGTTTTATGCAACGCTAGGCCTGGATTGGCGAGCCTACGATCAGACCGTGATCCGGCTGACCAACCAGATCGCCAGGGAGGTCTTCCCGGTGACCCTCCCGGTTGATAACCCGCGCTTCTACGAACATTTGGATGCTTGTGTAGGACTTGATCGCAAGCTGCAGGCGTTAACGGGTCGAAAAGATCCGGTGGGTATGGCGTTGGCGGCGCAAACACGTGCGGCGATCGGTCTGCGGTTGCTGGCTGCCTACCGGCTCCCAGCTGTACCGACAACGGCAGCCAATGCGTGGACCGGACTCGTGGGCTTCCCCAACTACCCAGGTCCTCATCTGGCGGCCTAACATCTGAGCAAGTGACCAGCACATAGCAGCGGTGCTGGCTGTCACATATGGCGCTGCTAGAGTGGGGTTTTATGCGCTTCATTTTCCTCACCATGGATGGCAATCACGGGGCAGCTTTACGCCAGGGAGCGGCCATCTTACGGCGTGAACACGGCGTCGAGCTTGAACTCAGCCTGTATAACGCCACGTCGCTCAGTTGCCAAGCAGATTGGGATCGACTGCTGGTGGATACGCAAACCGCCGATTTCATCTTTGGCTCAATGCTCTTTGGCGAAGAGTATGTGCGGCCACTCCTGCCGATCTTGTTAGCGGCTCCATGTCCCGTCTGTGTAATTACCAGTAATCCGGCACTGATCCGTGCTACCAAGCTAGGTAAGTTCCGTATGCATCAGCGCGACGAAGAAGCCGAGGCTGGGCTGCTTATGCAATGGGCCCGCAAGCTGCGTCCAAAGCATGACCATGGTCATGGGGAGGGGCATCGCCAGTTGGCAATGCTGCGCAACATGGGCAAGATCATGCAACACATTCCCGGCAAGGCACGCGATCTCCACAGCTATATTGTCGTCCATGACTACTGGATGAATGGCTCGATAGAAAATCTCACCCGTATGCTGGCCCTGTTAATTGAGCGCTACGTACCAGGGGCAACTCATGGCTTACCTCAGGGAGCTCCCATTCAGTATCCACAAGCCGCGCTATACCATCCCGATGCGCCGGCCCCGTTCGCCGACATCGCGAGCTACCGGCACTGGCAGCGTGGACGCGTGAAGTACGCCACACTCCCCATCGGGAGTGTGGGCATCTTGTCGCTGCGGACCGTGATTCTGAGTGGCAATACAGCGCATCTCGACAACATGATTCGGGCGCTGGAAGCGCGCGGGATCGAGGCGCGGGCGGCCTATAGTGCGGGGCTTGATTTCCGTCCGGCGATCGACCAGTATTTTGGCGACGTCGATCTCCTGGTGAACGGAGCCGGCTTTTCATTGATCGGCGGCATGGCTGAAAGCTGCCCAGAAGAAGCCCGGGTGGTGCTTGAAGGGATCGACGTAGGCTACCTTGATGCAATCCCGCTAGCTTTTCAGCGGGTGGAAGAGTGGCAGCGTGATGACACCGGGCTGTCGCCGATCCAACTGGCGATGAATGTGGCGATCCCAGAGCTTGATGGGGCAGCCGAGCCGACGGTGATCGGCGGCCCAACGTTGGATAGCGACAAGTTCATCGCACTCGATGCCGAGATCGACGGCTTGGCACGGCGCATTGCCAAGCGTGCAGTGCTGCGGCGCAAAGCGAATGCCAGCAAGCGTGTGGCCGTTGTTTTATTCAATTTTCCGCCGAATCTCGGCAACGCCGGCACTGCCGCCTATCTTGACGTCTTTCAAAGTCTGCACCGGCTGATGCAGGAGTTGGCAGCCGCAGGTTACTGCGTTGAGGTGCCGGCCACGGCTGAGGCCTTGCGCCATGCGGTGGTTGATGGCAACGCCCAGCAATACGGGACCGACGGCAATGTCGGCGCGCGCTTGCCGCTGGCCGATTACCGCCGCCTGTTTCCGGCATATACCGCGATCGAGCCCTTCTGGGGCTTTGCCCCCGGCGAACTCCTGAACGATGGCAAAAGCTTCCACATCCTCGGGCAATGCTTCGGGAATCTGTTCGTAGGGTTGCAGCCATCCTTCGGCTACGAGCGCGACCCAATGCGCCTCTTAATGGCCAAAGATGCCGCGCCCCATCACGGCTTCGCAGCCTTCTACACGTGGCTTGAACATGTGTGGGGTGCCGATGCGGTCGTGCACTTCGGCACGCACGGCGCGCTCGAGTTTATGCCCGGCAAGCAAGCGGGCATGAGTGCCAACTGCTGGCCGACACGCTTAATCGGGAGCTTGCCCAATTTTTATTATTACAGTGTCAATAATCCGAGCGAAGCGACCATCGCGAAGCGTCGCGGTGCCTCTACGCTGGTGAGCTACATGGTGCCTCCACTGCAGCAAGCCGGTTTGTACAAAGGTCTGCGGCTGCTCAAGGATAGCCTGGATAGCTACCGCCAGCATCCGGCCACCGAGCTCCTGGCGGATATTCGTGTGCAGGCCGACAAGCTGGATTTGCGGCCCGAGCAGCCCGCGCCAAGCGATGATGACTACGTTGCTGCTCTGGTGCATGAGTTAATCCTGGTCGAGCAGCGCATGATTCCGTTGGGGTTGCATGTCCTGGGTGCCCCACCCGCTGCGGGCGAGCTAGTCGATATTCTGGCGCTGGTTGCCACGTTTGCACGGCCTGATCCCGCACTGTTACCACTCCCGCAGTTGATTGCGAAAGGGCTGGGTCTTGACTATGATGGGCTACGCGGACGGCTCAAGACCGACCGTACGGCGCAGGAGCGCTGGGAAAGGATCGACCGTATCACGCACGACGCCTTGCAGCAATTCATGACCATCCGCCAGCTACCCACCGACGCCAAGCTGCCAGCGGCTCGCTGGCAGCAGCTCAACGCTGGTCTGCAGCAGGTGGCCGCGATTAAAGCTGGCACGGTCAACCCCCTCTGGGCGTTCCTGGATGAACTGCTGGGTCGTATTCTGGACGAGCAAGAGTTGGCGGGATTAATGCGCGCCCTTCGAGGTGGATATATCGCGCCATCGCCCGGTAATGACGTGGTGCGTAACCCCCTGGTCGTGCCGACGGGTCGCAATATTCATGGTCTTGACCCCTTCCGTGTGCCAACTCCAGCCGCGCAGGTGGCCGGCGACCGGCTCGTCACAGAGCTACTCGCGCGACTAGAGCAAGAGCAGGACGGCTTGCCCGAAACTATCGCGATGATACTGTGGGGGACGGATAACCTCAAAAGCGACGGTGAGGGCGTGGCACAGGTGCTGGCACTCCTAGGGGCACGCGTGGTCCTGGACGAAATGGGCAAAGTGAGTGATGTGGCACTCGTCCCGCTAGCTGAACTGGGGCGCCCACGCATAGATGTCGTGGCGACGGTGAGCGGTATCTTTCGCGATCTCCTCCATCACCAGATGGGACTGATTGACAAGGCGGTGCGGCTGGCAGCTGCGGCAGCCGAGCCGGTCGAATACAACTTCATTCGTAAGCATGCCCTAGCCCAAGCTGCTGAGCTCGGCGTGAGCCTTGACGACGCTGCGACGCGCGTCTTCACGAATGCTGCTGGGAGCTATGGCGCGAATGTTAACCATCTGGTCGAAAGCAGTACATGGGAAGCCGATACGGAGCTTAGTGAAGCCTTTATGACACGCAAATGCTTTGCCTACAGTGCACATGGGAAATGGCGCGAGGCTCGTCGTATCATGGAGCGGGCGTTGGCAACGGCCGACGCGACGTTCCAAAATATTGATAGCTTTGAGGTCGGGATCAGCGATGTCGATCATTACTACGAAAATCTGGGTGGCGTGACCAAAAGCATCGAGCGGCTACGTGGGAAACGACCGCCCGTGCTGGTAGCAGATGCCATTTCAACGACCGGCCGCTTATCTTCACTGGAGCAGATGGTGCGCCTCGAAACCAGGGCGAAATTGCTCAATCCTAAATGGTTTGAGGCGATGTTACAACACGGCTACGAAGGCGTGCGCGAGATCGAGACGCGCGTTGGCAATACCTTTGGCTGGAGCGCCACTACCGGTGCGGTTGAGGGCTGGGTCTACCAGGGCGTGGCTGCGACCTTCCTGCTAGATGATGTCATGCGTGAGCGCCTCGCCGAGGGCAATCCGCATGCGACGGCGGCGATGACCCGGCGACTGCTGGAAGCCAATAATCGAGGC
>JACDGP010000094.1 GCA_013821605.1 Herpetosiphonaceae bacterium | reverse complement strand
CTGATGATGCACTCGCCCTCGCCTGCCACCGAGAAGCAATTGCGTGAGCTGCACTTGGATGTAAAGGTGGAAGCATAAATTCCACTTGGTCGAGTGAGGACGTGGACCAAATGACGAGGGGAGCGCCTAGCGCTCCCCTCGTGTAACATATGCAGTGTAAGTAACTATTCGTGCTCGGTTACTCCACTCCGTTGGCCACGTAGTAAAGCTGCACCTGCTGCTACGGCCGCAATACCTCCCACCGCGCCGACGACCTTCAGTCCACCATTAGTGGATGAGCCGGTATTCGGCATGGTGCTTGGCATAGGTATGCCACTCGGCACCGTGAGGAACGGTGTGACGACGTTCAATACTTCCTGCTTGGTGCGGGGCGGTGCGAAGGCGAAGGGCACCGGATCCTGACCATTCAAGAAGCGCCAGCCGGTCGCATGTTCGGCTTCGACGGTATGGATTTCGACGGCCACCGTCAATAGCCCCGCATCCTGGACCAGTGGTGCTGCTCCCAGATAAGCCGACGCACCCACATCCTCAACAGTGCTAAGTGCAGCGATCACCTGAGCCTGCGTGGTGACCTTGGGAAAGTTGTAGGCCGCTTGCTCTCGAACGGGCGTGCCACCGAGCTTCGTAATCGTCTGGGTCAACGCTGCCACGTGCGTGCTCTCGTGTGCGCCGAAGGTCCGGGCAAACGACAATGCCTGGCCCGATAGCAAGCCACTGGCCAGCAAGGCACGGTACAGCGCGTTCTCGAAATGCTCAAGCGTCAGCGCAAAGTTCAGGATGCCGAGATCCCCGCTGCTCACTGCCGCCGATTCGGCCAACGCAATACCCGCGATTGAGCTAGGAGCTAGCGTCGTCGTCGCTGCGAGTGTGCCGG
The DNA here is from genome assembly GCA_013821605.1 of Herpetosiphonaceae bacterium. Classification (GTDB taxonomy): domain Bacteria; phylum Chloroflexota; class Chloroflexia; order Chloroflexales; family Kallotenuaceae; genus JACDGP01. Next base: position 21,527 of record JACDGP010000094.1, on the reverse strand, counting down.
CGATGGTCGTCGCCTGTAAGAAATGGCGACGCGAGGTTGCAAAGGTCCGTAGGCTGCTTAGTATGTCTTTGTCTAGCATGAAAACAAACTCCTCATTGTTTGGCATGAGCCAAGCTCATACACCCTAGCCCAAAATCGGCGTAACGGCAGCAGTAACCTCGGCAACGGTCAAGGATGGTCCGAAGGCAGCCGGTACCGGATTCTCGCCGCGCAGGAAACGAATTGCTGCATAATGGCGTGATTCGACCTGCTCAATGCTCGCCGCTGCGGGTAGCAACGCGGCTTTATTGCTGATCAAGGGTGCAGCCCCAGTATATGCCCCGACGCCGGTACCTTCCAAGGTCTCGGCCGTTTTCAGGATCGCAGCCTGGCTGCTCATATCACCGAAGTTATACTTGGCTCGCTTGGCGACGGGTGTGCCACCCAATGAAGAGATCACCTTCGTGAGCGTAGCGACGTGTGCAACTTCGTGGTCGCGGATCGACGTCAGAACGGAGAGCGCCTGGCCTGACAGATGACCACCCGCGACGGCCATAATGTAGAAGTTGGCTTCTAGGTGCTCAAGCGTCAACGCGAAGTTGAGGATGTCAAGGTCGGTCAAGCCCGCAAGAGTAGTCGCCGCAAACGCGCGGCCTTCGGTCAGAGGATTAAGGGCACTGATACTCAGGGCTGCCAGCGCGGCACCTACACCTCTAAGCGCATTCCGACGTGACACGGGGGAGTGTGTCACCTGTAAGATCCGCTGTTCGGTCTCTTCCATGCTCCCAGTTCCTTTCGATTGCGTCGCACACATGTTGCTGCTACGACCGGTTTACATCCTTTGTGTACGTCTCGACATTGAATGCTCGTTTATGCATTCTTGATAATGACTTACGCCATGCCAAGACGAAGTGGATGCAGCAATTTCGCTGAGGATTCCTTTGATTGAGCAAATATGGAGGCAGAGCGTAGAAATGCTCTGCCCGTGCCTCTTTGTAGCTCACAACGCTGCTTTTACTTCGACTCATTGCTATGACTGCCAGATTGACTATGGTGGTCGCCCTGTGCGCCTGGTCGGGTCGGACCCTCATTGCCCATCTCCTCACGCCGCTGGTCGCCTTTCTCAGCCTGCTCGCCTTTCCCTTTTTGCTTAGTGTGACCGGTGTCGCCGCCGCGCTCACCTTTGGGATCCGGATCGGTGTCTTTCGTTGCCATGCGCTCGCTCCTTCGCGTGAATATGTTCTATAGCAACGCAGATGCCACAGAACCGGCACTTTGAAGCACCAAATTGAAGGTTCCGTGTCACGCGTCTGACTACAGTGTGACCGTATCTGTCACAGCCTCTCGCTATACTCCTAGCGGAGGTGTAGTGTGTTAAGGAGCGAGTAACAAATCGCTGACATACCGTCTTAAGGAGCAAGAAGGCATCTCTAAAGCTGGTATAATACTCGCACACGTGTTCGCGCCATCGCTCGTTTTGTTATCCGAGTGGCGGCGCGGTCGTTGTCCAGGGGCACGTACGTGTCCCTATGATTCAGCGGGCCTACGACGTTGCCCTATGCCCGCTTTAATGAGGCAACATGGCTAGAAACAGCATTGTCATTAAGGGTGCTCGCGAGCACAACCTCAAAAACATTGATCTTGAAATCCCGCGGGACCAGTTAGTTGTGTTAACCGGTGTATCCGGCTCCGGCAAGTCCTCCCTCGCCTTTGACACGCTGTTCGCCGAAGGTCAGCGGCGCTATGTCGAGTCGCTGTCTTCATATGCGCGCCAGTTCCTGGGGCAGCTAGAGAAGCCGAAAGTTGATTTTATCGGTGGTCTCTCACCCGCGATTGCCATTGAGCAAAAATCGGCCTCCAAGAATCCTCGATCGACGGTCGGCACCGTCACTGAAATCTATGACTATCTGCGTGTGCTGTTCGCCCGCATCGGTGTACCACATTGTCACCAATGTGGTCGTGAGATCGGTGCTCAAACTGCCGAACAAATGGTTGGGCAGGTACAACACTTGCCGCCCGCCACGCGCTTCATGGTGTTAGCGCCCGTTGTTTCAACCCGTAAGGGCGAATATAAAGATATCTTCGCGGAAGCGAAAGCCGAAGGCTTTAGCCGCGTGCGTGTCGATGGCGAAGTGCGCGACCTACAAGACGAGATCAAGCTCAACAAAAAGGTCAAGCACTCGATCGAGGTCGTCGTTGATCGTTTGCAAATGCCGGATGCCGTAGGCGCCGAGGAGCCGGCTGGCCCGACCACGGGTGATGATCGCCTGGAAGTCATCGTGGGGTTGGCCGAAACCCGGGCTGCTTATGATCCCAGTACGCCCTGGAAAACCACTGACGAGCCCAATGCCGACTTTCGCATGCGCCTAACCGACGCCATCGAGACGGCCTTGCGGGTCAGCGAAGGCACCGTGCTGATCGGTGTGGCGGCCCAAGGAGAGCAAGCCGCTCACGAATGGTTGATGAGCGAAGAGTATGCGTGTGTGAGCTGTGGCATCTCCTTTATGGAGCTAACTCCCGCCATGTTTTCGTTCAACGCCCCGCAAGGTGCTTGCCCAACCTGCGCCGGTCTGGGGACTCGCCTGGAACTGGATCCCGATCTGCTGGTGCCCAATCCTGATCTGACCTTGCATCAGGGTGCAGTCGTCTATTGGGGTGAACTCCGCAAAAAGCGCGACTCGTGGGGGTATCGCTCCCTGACGCAAATTGGCCGGCATTATGGCTTCGACCTCGATACGCCCTGGTCCGCAATGAGTGAGCGTGCCCGCAACGCTATCATCTTTGGCTCGGGCAAAGAAAAAATCCGCTTTTCCTGGCAGAGCGAACACGGCAGTGGCGATTACTCGCGCCCCTGGGAAGGCCTGGCCCACGAGATTACCCGCCGCTTTCACCAGACCGACTCGGATGGCATGCAGGAATACTATCAGGCCTATATGAGCGAGCAGCCCTGTCCGGTCTGCAAAGGTGCCAAACTGCGGCCCGAGTCGCTGGCAGTAACGGTTGGCACCCTCGCGATCAATGGCCTATGTGCCTTGACCGTCGATCAGGCCTATGCCTGGGCCTGTATGCTGAGTGGTGAAACTGACCGCTGGTATGGTCAACTAGACGAAGCCAATATCGCCGCGATCATCGCCAATAGCACGCAGCTTGACGACTATCGCTTGCAGGTGGCCGGTGAGGTGCTGAAAGAGGTGCGTGAGCGGCTCGGCTTCTTGCTCAACGTTGGCCTGCACTACCTGACCTTGGACCGCGCGGCCCCTTCCCTATCGGGTGGCGAGGCTCAGCGCATCCGCCTGGCCTCACAAATCGGCTCAGGGCTAGTCGGTGTGATGTATATCCTGGACGAGCCCAGTATCGGCTTGCATCAGCGCGACAATCGCAAGCTAATCGATACCTTGATCAAGCTCCGTGACCTAGGCAACACCGTCCTGGTGGTCGAGCATGACGAAGACACGATGCATGCGTCGGATTACCTCATCGACTTCGGCCCTTACGCCGGTGTGAACGGTGGTGCCGTCGTCGCTGCGGGTACGCCCGCCGAGGTCGCTGCTGCGAACACCCTGACCGGCAAATACCTTAGCGGTGAATTAGCAATTGCAACTCCCACCCGCCGTCGTGAGCCGAAAGGCTACCTACGCCTGCGCGGTGCCGAGCAAAACAACCTCCGCAATCTCGACGTCGATTTCCCACTGGGTGTCCTGACTGCGGTGACCGGTGTTTCTGGCTCCGGTAAATCATCGCTGATCTCCGAGACCTTGTACCCTGCGCTGGCTGCCAAGCTCAACCGGGCACAGGTGCGACCGGGCAAGCACAATGCCCTCGAAGGACTTGAGTTGCTCGACAAGGTGATCGATATCGACCAACAGCCCATTGGCCGTACCCCGCGCTCGAACCCTGCTACCTACGTCAAGCTCTTTGATCTGATGCGCGAAGTGTTTGCCTCGACCCCGGAGGCGAAGCTGCGTGGCTACGGCCCCGGACGCTTTTCCTTCAATATTAAAGGTGGTCGTTGCGAGACTTGCGAAGGCAACGGCGAGAAAAAGATCGAGATGCACTTCCTGGCCGATGTATGGGTCCGCTGTACCGATTGCAAGGGCAAGCGTTACAACTACGAAACGTTGCAGGTCAAATACAAGGGCAAAACGATTTCCGATGTCCTCGACATGGATGTCCAGACGGCCCTCGAATTCTTTGCGGCCGTGCCCCGCATCAAGCGCATCCTTCAAACGCTGCATGATGTCGGGCTGGACTACATCAAGCTCGGCCAGTCGTCAACGACGCTCTCCGGCGGCGAAGCACAGCGCGTCAAGCTAGCCAAGGAACTCTGTCGTGTCGCCACCGGTCGCACCATCTATATCCTGGATGAGCCGACCACTGGCCTGCATTTCGCCGACGTCCAACATCTGCTGAATGTGCTTGAACGGCTCGTTGAATGTGGCAACAGCGTGTTGGTGATCGAACATAATCTGGATGTGATCAAAAGCGCCGATTGGCTCATCGATCTCGGGCCCGAAGGCGGAGCTGGTGGCGGTCAAATTCTCGCTCAAGGCACGCCCGAGCAGGTTGCCGACGTGCCGACCTCTCACACCGGTCAATTCTTGCGCGCCATCTTGGATAAGACACGCCATGCCGAACAAACGCTGGAAATCGATCCCAGCGAGGTCGAGGCCGAGTGCGGCATTGTGTTGATCCCAGGCTAGTGCCTCGCGATCATCCTGACTGTTCCAAACCGCTGGCCGTGTACCGGTTAGCGGTTTTTTGCGCCTGCTACTGGTGATGCTATACTGCATACACATCTGTCATTGAAGGAGTGCTCTTTATGCAACTTGATACTGCCAAATTTAAGCAACGGCTTGAGACTGACCGTGGTCAACTCCAGGACGAGCTTAATGGCATGCAAGACGAGAATAATCAAAACGTCGACACTGATAACCCAAGCTTTGGCGCTGGCAATCATCCAGCCGATGCTGCCTCAGATGTTACTAGCCGCGAACGCAATATGGCGGTTGCTGCCGACTTGCAACTCGATATTGATGAGATCGATCACGCGCTCGAACGCATCGCTGATGGCACCTATGGTCAATGTGAAACCTGTGGTCGGTCTATTCCCGAGGAACGGCTCGACGCTCGGCCGTCTGCCACCTTTTGCATTGAGCATCAGCGGGAGCGAGAGCGGGCATGACCTTTGGGCAACGTCTTCGCGTGCCACTTTTGGTCGCCCTGCTGGTCGTGGTGCTCGACCAACTGAGCAAATGGTGGATCGTCCGCATGTGGCCCGAACCCCAAAGCGGTGAGATGACCTTTATTCCCCACCTGGTAGGCCTCACCTATATTCGTAATGAAGGCGTTGCCTTCGGGCTGTTCCAGGGCATCCCACAGTTTTTCACGATCACCTCGCTGGTGATCGTCGCCGGACTCATCTACTTTTACCTCCATAGTCTGCCCGCCGGCGATCGCCTGGTCTCGGTGCTGGTGGGCATGATCATCGGCGGGGCCATCGGCAATGTGCTCGACCGTGTGCGGCTGAACTACGTCGTTGATTTCATCAAAACCTTCGACGGTCATTTCCCGATCTTTAATGTGGCGGATTCATGTGTATCGGTTGGCGTGATCATCTTGGCTGCCTATCTGTTCCTGCTTGACCGGCGGAAACCAGTCGTCCCCACGCTGGCCCAACATGACCGACACGCCTGACATCCAGAGCTACACTGTTGCCGCATCCCATCATGGTGACCGCCTTGATCGTTGGGTCGCGGCGACGGTGTCTGACCTGTCCCGCTCCTATGCTCAACAACTGATCGCGGATGGTCATATTGTGCTGAACGGTGTACAAGTCAAGCCGAGCATGATCGTGGCTACCGGTGACACCGTCCAGGTGACCTTGCCTTTACCCCAGCCCAGCGACCTGGTCCCGGAAGACCTACCGCTGATCATCCGCTATGAAGACGACGATCTGCTAGTTGTTGACAAAGCCGCCGGCATGGTGGTCCATCCGGCACCCGGCCATGCGCGCGGTACGCTGGTCAACGCGCTGTTGTTCCACTATCCCACGCTGCAAATCGGTTCCGATTTGCGGCCCGGCATCGTCCATCGCTTGGATCGTGATACCTCGGGCTTACTGGTGGTCGCCAAGCACGACCGTGCTAAAGCCTGGCTTCAGACACAGCAGCAGGCGCACACCATGGACAAAATCTATCTTGCGCTGATCGAGGGTCACTTTAATGAGCCAACCGGTGTGATCGATGCGCCCTTAGATCGCCATCCCACGGACCGTTTGCGTCAGGCTATCGTTCAGGATGGTCGCCAGGCCCGCACCCATTACCGGGAGTTAGAACGCCTCGGTTCCTATAGCTTGCTAGAGGTCCGCCTTGAAACCGGCAGGACGCATCAAATTCGTGTCCATTTCGCGCATAAGCATCACCCGGTCGCCAGCGATCCCTTATACGGCCGCCATCGCACGGCTCATCCTCTCGGACTAACTCGTCAGTTCCTGCACGCCCACTCCTTGAGCTTTAACCGCCTCGATGGGCAGCGGCTCGTAATCACCTCGCCTCTGCCCCCGGACTTGCAGACGGTGCTCGATGCCTTGCGCCTCCTCTACGCTACCTCTGCCGCCCCACCGGCCGGTGAGCAACCCTGGTGGGCGACGGATCTGTAAAGCCCGATTGCTGCCGCTCCCCTTCTCCCACGAGGGGAGAAGGGGTTGGGGGATGAGGGGGACGTGCTACTTTAAGAAGTCGTTCGTAAATGCCTTAGTCACATCAACATCACTCTTCAGCAGCTTGCTATCGCGCAAGAACTTCGCGGTGATCTGCCAGCTTGCGAGGTCAGTGTAGCCGATACCATGTTGTTTAGTGGCATCGCTCTGCCAATAGTCGAGTGTGGCCTGCAACACCTTGCGTTGGAATTGCTGCGTCGCTGCATCGGCCTTCTTGAGTTCGGGTATAAATTCCAGGCTAGTATTAAAGGCTGCATCTGGATTCGCCAGCACATCCTGCATGCCTCGTAGTGTTGCGCGCACGAAGGCACGCACGACATCACCTTGATCTTTAACGATCGTTTCATTCGTGAGCAATCCATCCGAAGCCAGCGGCAGATAATCAGCAACACGGATGACGTTGACTTTGATCCCCTGTTGCTCAAGCAGCAGTGGCTCGTTATTGCCGTAACCAATACCGACCTGGACCTTCCCCTGACTGACCGCTTGCACCTGCGCGAAACCCACCTCTTGCACCTTCAAATCACTTTCTTGCAGCTTATTCGCGTACAACATCGCCAGCAGCCCAATGTAGCTTGCACCTTGCCGCATGGGAATGCCCACGGTTTTACCTTTAAGGTCGGCCGGCGTCGTAATATTCTGATCGGCCTTGCTGAAAAAAACGACCGGGAACTTCTGGCTGTTGGTCGCGATAGTGATGATCGGCAGCCCTTGGGCTCGTGCTAGCAACACGGAGTCGCCGCTGGCTAGCCCAAACTGGACGCTGCCCTGGGCGATGCGCTGCACCACGTCGGTCTCGTAGTTATAGTCGAAGTTGACCTTCAAGCCTTCTTGGGCGTAGTAGCCTTTCTGTTGTGCGACATAGAAGTGTGCGAACTGGACGTTGGGAATATACGGCATCGCCATCGTAATGGCGTGCGCTCCTGCGGCAGCACTGCTGGTGCTCCCCATTGTTGCTGTGCTGTCAGCCGTCGTGCTGCCCACGGTCCCGGCAGTGGCTGTGGATGTAGCACTGCCGGAGTCTGCCGTGCTGCTGGCCGTTGGTGTCCCACCACAAGCTGCAAGCAGGAGTACCAGTGGCAAAAGGATCAGATTGAAGCGACGCATATGGATCTTCCCCCTAAAGTTGTGTGAACTACCACTCCCAGCGCACCAGGAGCCATTCAAGTAGGTTCGCCAGCAAATAGAACGTCAGCGTGAGTGCGGCCAACGTGACGAGGGCCGCAAACATCAGCGGTGTGTCGAACAAGCCGCGGGAAATGTTGATCAGGGCGCCCAGGCCGTCGCGACCGGCCACAAACTCGCCCACAACTGCACCGGTAGTCGCCAATGCCAGGCCAGCCTTAACGCCACCAAAGATACCGGGTAAAGCCAGCGGCAACTCGACATAGCGCAGCGTCTGCCAGCGGTTCGCCCCGCTAATCAACGCCATCTCTACGAGTTCGCGCGGCACACCGCGCAAGGCGACAATCGTGCTACTCAAGATTGGGAAAAAGGTTACCAACGCCGCAACCAGAATCTTGGAGCGAATATCTCCCCCGATCCATAAAATAATGAGCGGGGCGACTGCCACGATGGGTATCGCCTGCATCGCCGCGAGTTGGGGGGCAAGGATCCGTTCAATCCGTGGAGCGTGCGCCAGCAGATACCCCAGCACTAAGCTGAGTGCCAGAGCGATACCGAAGCCACTCACCGCCTCAATCAGCGTCAACCAGGCGTGGTGCGGCAGCGTACCACCCAACATCTCATCCAACAGCCGCCGGAGCACCACCTCTGGGGCTGGCAACACAAACGCCGGATAATGCCGCACCACGATAATCAACTTCCACACCAGTGCTAACAGCGCCAGAGAAACAACCAATCCAAAGGCGGGTCCTAGGCGGGAAGGCGTGCGCGGTTGCGGCGGCTGTTCATCATCCTGATGGCGCATAAGTGGCATTGAATGTATCAGCATAGTATCCCCAGCAATAACGAAAGCCCCGAAGTTTGAACTTCGGAGCTTTCACATGCCTAGAGCTAACTCACACGCAATAGCTACACCATACAATTAAGTATAGGCGGCAGCCTTGCACGGGAGCGACAACGAACGTACCTCAGCGGGCACACTCGCGGTGCATGCGATCTTCTTCCATCCGGACTATACCGTCGGCCTCGGATTCTCACCGAAGTCTGCCTTGCGGCTCGCGGCGCTCGTGTGCGTAACGCACCATCACCGCCGGTGGGGAGTTCCACCCCGCCCCGAAGATCATATCTTTATGTATAAACATAGTACGAATAGGGGGCGATGTCAAGGTGTTGAGCGCGTTTGTCATCGCCTCTTAGTGTCAGTCACGCTTGGCGAGGCGGCGGAACTCCCGCCAGCCACGGTGCAGATCGCCCCTGTCTCGTAGCACCTCCACCACAACCATCGGCGTGAACCACATGCCGGCTCCAAGCAACAATGCCCCTGCCCCCCCGATCCGTGCTGCTCGGCCGTACAGCGGAATGCCAAGACCCATGAGCAGCGTCAGCAGCGGTCCGGCGAAGTACATCGCCATACGCGCCTCAGGATGTGCCGCGTGCAAAGAGTCTGCATACGTTCGTGCGCTCATAAGCGGCAGATGACGGAAGATCCAGCGTACCCCGGGCGGATACCAGTCCGGAGCAGTAGTTCCATGCACACCATACCCCACGAAGCGGATCCCACCCAGGCGGCCCACCACCCAGTGCGCGATTGCATGATCGCAAAAGTAGGTGACTAACCATCCGCCAAGCAGCAAGCGGGTGCGCCACGGCCCTCGTGCTCGGGCCGCCCGCGTAACCAAGGCGCAGCCTACTAGCAGTCCGCCCATCTGGATCAGATTGCCAGCGTCACTGGAAAGCATAAACCACGGTTTCATTCGCCTGTCTTGTGTCATACGATCTTTCTCTGCATCGTTCGCTACGTATCACAGTGGATTGCGGCGGGATCGACGGGCGTAAGGCGGGGGATGAAGCGCGGGACCAGGGCGAGATAGCGTGTGTACGCGTCGCCAAAGCGCACGCACAGTTCGCGTTCTTCGAGCCGGAGCTGCATGATCAACTGCGCCACATACAGGCCCAGTAGCACGATCAAAGCCCACTTTCGCGTGAGCAAGGCCGCACCGAGTATCAGCAGCATATCGGTGTCATAGAGCGGGTTGCGGACGTAGCGGTACGGCCCCGCCACGACCAGTCGTTGTGGAATGGCGTGCTCCTCCGCACCCTGGCCGGGCGGGAACAGTGCTGCAGCGAAGAGGACGCGTGCCCAGCCCATCTGCCCGACTGCCCACACGCCGATACCGACTGAGAACGCGAGCAGGATCGCGCCGGCACCTTGCAGCCATCGCAGCCCTTCCCAGCTCCATACCAGCCATGCTGGTGCCAGGATCGCGAGCAGCAGCGTTGTACCGAGCCAGAGCACGCCGACTTCGACAAGATACCAGGCCCAGGGGCCGCGCTGGCGCAGCCAGACGCGCCAGTGCCCGAGCAGCGGATATGCACACAGATCAATGACGATCATGCCTCCATAGAAGCCGGCGACATAGATCGGCAGCAACACCCACTTGCCCACCAGCGCATCGCCGCCGATACATACCAGGAATGAGGCTAGCCAAAGCCAGGCCGGGCTGTGATGCCACGTCTGGAGCGGTGAGAACTGGATGGTGGGCGTTGACATAGGAACTTCCTCCTGATTCATAGTAACGTAGTTGTGGCTTCGCTTCAAGTGTATCTACGCTAAAGCGCCCGCCGACTCCCATCTTGACAGGGGCAGCAGTGGAGCATATGATAGCATTTCGTTACTCAATGAATGAGTATCTGGGAAATAAGCGTTTTGTAGATGAACTCGATCCCCGGCGTCTGTGCTGCCTACGAAAGGAATGGGTGCCTCATGCGCTACATATGCCAATGGCTGAGTCTCCTTGGGCTCGTCCTCGTCCTCGCCGGATGTGGAGCGTCGCAAGCAGCAGTTCCCGCGACGACAGTGGGAACTGTGGCCACCGCAGTTGCGATATCAACATCGGCGCCGACAGAGATTTCTGCGACAATGGCACCAGCAACGGCAACAGCGGCAGCGACCGAGGCGATGACTGCGGTCGCTGCCGTTTCGGCAGCGACAACGGCGGCGACGAGTAGTGCTGCCGGTGGTGAGCTAACCGTGTTTGCAGCTGCCTCGCTGACGGACGCGTTTCGCCAAATCGGGAAGAACTTCGCAGCAGCCAATTCTGGTAGCAACGTCACCTTCAACTTCGCCGGCTCGCAGCAGCTTGCCCAGCAGATCGGCCAGGGAGCTCCCGCCGACGTTTTCGCAGCAGCGAGCGCGAAAACCATGAACGACGTCATCACATCTGGCCAGGTGGTTAGTGGCACGCAACGCACCTTTGTCCGCAACCGGCTGGTAGTGGTCTTTCCTAAGGACAATCCGGCCGGCGTGAAAGCGCTCAAGGACCTTGCCAAGCCCGGCCTCAAGCTCGACCTCGCGGCCAAGGCAGTGCCGGTGGGACAGTATGCACTCGACTTTCTTGACAAAGCCTCGAAAGACCCGGCTTTCGGTGGTTCGTTCAAAACTGAAGTGCTCAAGAACGTGGTTTCATACGAAGACAACGTCAAGGCGGTCCTGGCCAAAGTCACGTTAGGCGAGGCCGACGTGGGCATTGTCTACACCACCGATATTTCGCTTGATGGCGCCGACAAGGTGGGACGCGTCGATATTCCTGATGCCCTGAACACTATCGCGTCGTATCCGATCGCGGCGATCAAGGGTTCCAAGAACGCGGAGTTGGCTGCCAAGTTCGTCAGCTATGTGCTGGCACCGGAAGGACAGCAGGTGCTGGTCAAGTACGGCTTCATCCCGACGATCGGCAGCGCCACTGGCGCGGTGCCTGGATCAGTACCCCTGGTGGTTGCTGGGCTGGTCACAACGCCGGTGACACTAACGGCCGACGACCTCCGCAAAATGGCTCAGGTGTCGATCAAAGCGACGGATAAAGGCGGCACGGAGCAAACCTATAGCGGTGTGGCGATCGCGACGGTATTGGCGAAAGCCGGCGTCAAGCCGGAGGCGACGAAGATCGTCTTTACGGGTGGTGATGGCTACGCCCAAACACTCAGCCTGCAGGATATCCAGACCGAAAAGGACGCCATCATCGTCATCGACCCGAACGGCAGTCTCCGCAATATCCTGCCCAAGCACCAGCCGAAATTCTGGGTCAAGGGTCTGGTCAAGATCGATCTTCAGTAGGGCACCGAGCGAGTTCGGTGCTACGTTTAGCTGCAGGATCTAAGGTAGCTGCAGGATGTAAGGAGGCCCGCAGATGGAACTTAGTGCACGGAACCCAGTTGCCAGGTATCGTCAAGCACATCACGGAGGGAACGGTGATGGCGGAGGTGGTCGTCACGTTGGACAACGGACAGGAACTCGTATCCGTGATCACCACCAGCTCCATCCGGCGGTTACAGCTTGCGCCCGGCTCCAAGGTGATCATGATGATCAAGTCCACCGAAGTGATGCTTGCGACCGAGAACGCACCCGGTGCTGACGGATAAGTCTTACCTTACCCAACACATTGGCCTATGCAGCAGAGGCACGCAGGCTACTGGCTGCTGAGCCCTTTATCAAGTAGTCACTAAAGCATAGTCTAATCTCAGCCCTAGTACCCAACCTGCCCCGAATCCCACTTGCGGTATAATGGCTTGCGGCGCTGTTGCCTTAATCCGCAGGACTCTTGGATGAAGCGTACTCCTCTTTACGACCGCCATACTGAGATGAGTGCCAAGATGGTGGAGTTCGGCGGTTGGGAGATGCCCGTCCAATACAGCGGTATCCTCGAAGAACACAACGCCACTCGCACTGCTGCCGGCTTGTTCGACATCTCGCACATGGGCCAGGTCAACGTGCATGGTCGTGATGCCCTTGCCTTTCTCCAACACATTGCTACACAGGACGTAGCGACCATTGGGCTGGGCTTTGCCAACTATGCCCTCATGTGCTACCCCGATGGCGGCATTGTTGATGACATCTTCATCTATAACTTGGCCGATTACTACCTCGTCGTCGTCAACGCCTCCAACACCGACAAAGATGTTGCCTGGATGCAGCAGCATGCCGTTGGCTTCGATGTCCAACTCGACAATATTTCGCCCGACACAACGATGCTTGCCCTCCAGGGGCCGAAGGCCGAGACGATCCTGGCGCGTGTTGCACAGCCCAACGTCGCTGACCTCCCGTTTCACGGCGTCATGCGCGGTATGTTGCTTGGCCATATCCCAACGATTATTGCGCGTACCGGTTATACCGGTGAGGATGGCTTTGAGCTCTTTTTGTCCAACGATTATGCAGCGACGGTCTGGGATGCATTGCTCGAAGAGGGTCACGCCGATGGAATACGACCGATCGGTTTAGGCGCGCGTGATTCGCTCCGCTTCGAGCCTAAGCTGGCCCTGTATGGTCATGAGATCCATGAAGCCATCAATCCCTATGAGGCCGGCCTCGGCTGGGTCGTCAAGCTCGACAAAGGCCCCTTTATTGGCAGTGATGCCTTGCGCGCGATCAAGGCTACCGGACCGCAGCGCAAGCTGGTGGGCCTGGAGATGATCGGCCGTGGTATCGCCCGTGGTGGCTATCCGGTTGCGACCGTCGATGGTGACCAAGTCGGTGAGGTGACGACCGGCATGCCTGCACCGACGGTTGGTAAAAACCTGGCTCTGGCCCTCGTCCGCGCCGATGTCGCTAAGCTCGGCAACGAGCTTGACGTGCTGATTCGTGGCAAGCCAATTCGCGCCAGGATCATCAAAACTCCCTTTTATCAAACCAGGTATAAAAAATAAAGGAGCGTTGCTATGGCCTATACCACTCCCGACAACCTGTTGTACGCCCGGACCCACGAATGGGTAACCACCGACGGTGAAGAGCTTACTATCGGCGTCTCCGACTATGCACAGCAGGCCCTAGGTGATGTGGTCTTTGTGGAGCTGCCCGACGTTGGTCAAAAGCTCAGCAAGGGCCAGATGTTTGGCGTGGTTGAGTCGGTCAAGGCGGCCTCCGATGTCTATGCCCCAGTCAATGGCGAAGTGGTCGCGGTCAACGAGGCGTTGCTGGACGCGCCCGAAACACTGAACAGCTCGATGTACGAAGAGGGCTGGCTGGTCAAGATCCGCCCATCCAACTTCGCAGAAGATCGCGCCACGCTGCTCGATGCCGCTGCCTATGAAAAACACGTTGCCGACGAGGCCAGCAAACACTAATCATCCATCATCAGAGTAGAGTACGGAATTCATGTCACACTATATTTCCAACACGGACGAAGAGCGAGCTGCGATGCTGGATGCCATCGGCATCGGCGACGTCAAAGAGCTTTTCGATGTTGTCCCTGCAGCGGTTCGCTTCCCACAGCTTGATCTCCCCCCGGCCTTATCCGAAGCCGAGATCATGCGCCAATTGGGCCGCCTTGGCCGGCTTAATAGCGACACGCAGTCCACCCTCTCGTTCCTCGGTGCTGGTGCCTATAATCATTTTGTTCCGGCCGCCGTTGATGCTCTCCTGCGCCGTGCCGAATATTACACCGCCTATACGCCCTATCAGCCTGAGATCGCCCAAGGCACCTTGCAGGCGATTTTCGAATACCAAAGCTTGCTATGTGCCCTGACCGGCATGGATGCTGCGAACGCCTCTCACTATGATGGTGCGACGGCTCTGGCTGAAGCCGCCATCATGGCCTTTACCTCCGTTCGCAACAAACGCACGGTGCTTGTCGCGCCCACGGTCCATCCCCACTATCGTGCCACGCTCCGCACCTACACCCAGGGATTGGGCTTGACCATCACCGGTGATGAAGATACCGGTGCCGCGCTTGATGACCTGTTGGCGCAGATCGATGGCAACACGGCTGCCGTCATCGTGCAAACCCCCGACTTCCTGGGTCAGCTGCACGACTTAAAGCCCATTGCCGACAAGATACATGCTGCCGGTGGCTTATTGATCGCCAGTGTCGATCTCGTAGCACTCGGACTGTTTCAAAACCCTGGTACCGCTGGGGCCGACATTGTGACCGGCGAGGGGCAGGGTATGGGTATTTCGCTGAGCTACGGCGGCCCCTACCTTGGGATCTTCGCCTCCAAGCACCAATACCTGCGCCGCATGCCGGGCCGTCTGGTGGGCGCGACCACCGATATGAACGGCGATGTCGGCTATGTATTGACGTTGCAAACCCGTGAGCAACATATTCGGCGCGAGAAGGCCACCAGCAACATCTGCACCAATCAAGGCTTGATGGCGCTGGCCGCTACAATTCACATGAGCTTGCTGGGCAAAGCGGGGCTGCGCAAGGTTGCAGAGATCTGCTACCATCGCGCCCATTATGCTGCGGCAGAGATTGCCAAGATCCCTGGCTTCGAGGTTGTTGCGCCTGGGCCGTTCTTTAAAGAGTTTGTCGTGAGCTCGATCCATCCGATTGAGGGGTTAAATACGGCGCTTGCCGGTATGGGTATTCAAGGTGGCTATGACCTGAGCGCGGATTATCCACATCTCGGCAACGCGATGTTGGTTTGTGTGACCGAAATGAATACCAAGGAAGATATCGATCAGTTCGTGCAGGCACTGCGCACGATATGGGAAGGGCGCTCGGATCTATGAACACCTTTGAACCGCCGATTTTTGAGCTAAGTGGTCCCGGCAAATGCGGCGTAAATCTGCCGACTGTCGATGTCCCGTTGGCGGAGCTTCCGCAGGAACTGCTACGCACCGACGATTTGGCCGGCTTCCCCGAGCTCAGCGAGACCGAGGTAACGCGCCATTTCACGCGTATTTCGCAGCGCAACTTCTGCATCGACACGGGCATGTACCCGCTCGGCTCCTGTACCATGAAATACAACCCCAAGGTGCATGAGGCCGCCGCCCGGCTGCCCGGCTTTGCTGCCCTGCATCCCCTGACCGACCCGGCGCATGCCCAGGGTGCGCTGTGGATCATGGAGCAGTTGCAAAGCATGCTGGCCGAAATTTCGGGCTTTGACGCCGTCTCATTACAACCCGCTGCCGGTGCCCAAGGTGAGTTCACCGGTATCCTGGTCTTCCGCGCCTATCACCATGCTCAAGGCGATCCAGAGCGCGTTGAGGTCTTGTGCCCCGACTCGGCGCATGGTACCAATCCGGCGACGGCGGCAATGGTCGGTATGCGGGTCGTTGAAGTCAAAACCGATCACAACGGCAATGTCGACCTCGATGACCTTCAGAGCAAGCTCGGCCCGCGTACTGCAGGCCTCATGCTCACCAATCCGAATACGCTCGGCCTTTTTGATGAGCACGTCCAACAGGTGGCCGAGTTGGTGCATGGGGCCGGCGGCCTCATGTATGGTGACGGGGCCAACTTTAACGCGATCCTCGGTATTGTGCGCCCCGGCGACGTCGGTTTCGACTTCATGCACTATAACTTACACAAGACCTTCACCACGCCGCATGGCGGGGGTGGTCCGGGCTGTGGTGCGGTTGGCTGCAAGACCTTTCTCGAAGACTACCTGCCAGGGCCGCGCGTGTGCCACGTCATCGATAGTGACAAGTTCGAACTGTTTACTCCACCGCATTCAATTGGTCGTCTCAAGGCGTTTCATGGCAACTTCGGCATGATCATTCGTGCGTGGGTCTATATTCGCACCCTTGGTGCCGCCGGACTGCGCGAAGTGAGCGAGAACGCGGTCTTGAACGCCAACTACCTGCGCGTCAAACTGCAAGACCTGTATCCTGTCGCCTACGACCGGACTTGTATGCACGAAGTCGTCTTAAAAGGCCAGTTGCGTGATGCCCCGGCAGCCAAAACACTTGATATTGCCAAGCGCCTGATCGATTACGGCTTTCATCCGCCGACCGTGTATTTCCCGATCTCCGTGCCTGAAGCGATCATGATCGAGCCGACCGAGACCGAATCAAAGCGCAACATGGATGCCTTCATTGTCGCCATGCGCCAGATCGTGGCCGAAGCGGTCGAAGACATCACGATTCTGAAGCAAGCGCCCACAACGGCACCCCTCCGGCGTCTTGATGAGGTCGGAGCCGCTCGTAAACCGATCTTGAAGTATGACCCGGTGAAGTTCCAGGAGCTACGCCGCTCCCATGCAGCGGCAACCTCCGACGAGCAGCCCGAACGCCCGACGTACTAATGAGCAGCACTCCAATGCTAGAACTGGTGGATGCAGAGGCCGTACTCATTACCAGCCGCTTGGTGCTAGAGCCCATCCAATACCACCATGCTTGCGATCTCTACCTTATCTTGCAAGATGAGCGTATCTACCGCTATATTCCAACTGGCCCGCCGGTTTCGCAACAAGCCTTAGCACAACGCTACCAGTTGCTGGAGCGTCGGAGTTCCCCATCTGGTGACGAGGTATGGCTCAACTGGGCGGTGCGTTTAAATGAGCCACCGAACTACATCGGCGTCGTGCAGGCGACTGTGCAATCAACGCAAGCAGCCTACCTGGCATACGAATTTGCGCCAGAAAGTTGGGGTCGAGGGTATGCCACCGAGGCGTGCCGCATGGTTCTCGATCTCCTCTTTCGCGATTATACAATCGCTGAAGTGCTTGCCGAGGTGGATACCCGTAACATGCAATCGCTTAAGCTGCTTGAGCGGCTGGGCTTTGAGCGACGCTCGTTTCGGGCAGCGGCGGATTATTTCAAGGGAAGTTCCAGCGATGAATATATGTACCGTCTGGCAACACGTCAGGACCACATCAATGCTCGCGGTTGACCGTCTATTGTTTCTATTGATCTTGTGGTGAAAACCGGTTTTTGGGTTTTTCGCTTTCCAATGCGGTAAAAGGCGATTTGGAAGCAATAAAAAGCAATGGTCGATTCGTTGTTCCTAAGCTTAGATGATGCGATGAAAAACAACGAAAAAGCAATGCAAAAACAATGCGAAAACAATAAGATCAATAGGAACAATGGTAAGGTGCGGGCAAACGATGGGTAAGAACGACGGACGCCAGGCCTCGGTGCGCTTACCTAGGGGTCGTGACAGAGGTATATTATAGCATATTAGTTCTGATTATCGATGATGAGAAGATGACGGTTTGGTTACACTCGAACCTACGGTTGGTCGGCAGCTGTTGAGGGGTGTTGACCTTCCGATGAACTGCATAGCCAACGATGCTTGAAAATGCGCTTGATGGCGCTGGAAACACGGCTCCAATTTCCATATACAGGGTCAATGTTTCCTGGGACGTGTTGGTCATCAGCACATCTCCTTGCCCCTCGAAATATGTTGATGCGCCGCTGAGCCGAATTTGCTGACTAATTGGATGCCACATGTTGGTGGTTATACGAATCTTCCCCTGTGGCCGAGCATCGTAGAGACGCGCCCCATTGCGTACACCACTCCCTGACCTATTTTTGCGGACTGAGATGCCAGAGGTAGGTTGCATCACCGCCTATTGTCGGACCGAAGCGCACAAAGATATGGAGCAATTGGTCCTTGGTCTCTGGCACAGGTGCAAGCATGAACGCTGTTGGATTGTGTATATCCGGTTGCACGCTGAGGCGCTGCTGATCGTTAGTGTTCTGCTGGGCTGGGTCGTTCTGCCAACTAGATATAATTGCGCTTACGCTTTCAATTGGTCCTGCGCCAATCACAACGACCGGTGTCACTGTCGTTGTCAGGTGTACCTTGAGCAGCGCATTGAGAAAGGTGGCGGATGGCAGCATGTTAGTGGTACCATGACCGCCGTACGCCGCTTCGATGACGTTCCCATCAACCACAAGCCAGGCTGCTGGCCAGCCAAAGGCAGGATGGGGCGTTGATGGGGTCGGCAGGAGGTGTCCTACATAGGTCGTCACCCGAAAGGGTGTTAGTTCGGTGGAAACTGGCGACGCGTCGGAGGTGGGGGGAGCACTAGGCGATAGCGTACTCACAGTTGTCTGCGATGGGGATGGAGAAGCAGCGCTGGTGACGCTGCTGGTTGAAGTACGTACTGGTAGCTGATTAAGGGTTTCTGTAATGGGAAGCTCCCCACATGTAGTGAGGAGGAGGGCAAGCAGGAGTGTGCACGAGATTTTGATGTAGTGCTTACGGCTTTTCCACGTTCCAGGTACGGCCATCAAATGCCTGATAAACCTTTGCATCACACTCCACTGTCGAAATGCTAATCATGTTACTGCAAGATTGCTTGCCAGGTCTGATGTTGATAGTCACTTGGCGATCGCACGGCTAGAGACTTTTTGACTGTCTAAGTCCATGTAGCAGATAGTGTGCCGCCTTTTCTGTAAAACTGAGCAGCGTCTTCACTATTTATGCCTTTGCAATGCGGAATTCGCCAAACTGGCCCTCTAATTTTACAGAAAGATTGAAGCACTATCCCTCCGGTTTCCATAACGACCTCTAGGGGCAGGCCGTCGGTGGTGGAATGCGAGATCATGAGGTAGCTGCCGGGGCACATCGCACCGCGTAGTGTCCGTACCGATGCATAGGCAACGGCATCGTCAGGAATGAAATGGAGCATTGGCGCCCATCAGCACCGCCATTGGACGTGACCAATCGAGCATGCGCTCGACATCGGGATGCTGGAGGATCTGCGCCGGTTGGCAGGCATTCGCTCGAATAGCACAGACCTGATCGTTACCATGCAGCATTTCGGTGCTCTGGAGCACGGTAAGGGGATCGGTATCGACATAAACGATCCGTGCGTGGGGGTTGATCGGCTGTACCACACTATGGACATTGCCGACCGTGGGAATGCCCGACCCAATATCAAGGAATTGATCGATGCCTTGCTGCACGAGAAAGGTAACAGTGCGCCGCAGAAACGCACGGGCCGCATGAGTGCATAGCACCACATCTGGGATCAGCCGTTTGAGTTGCTCAGCCGCATCACGATCAATCGCAAAGTTGTGAAAACCGCCCAGAAAGTAGTCATACATGCGGGAGGCGTTAGGCTTCAATGACGGATCATTAAGATAGTCGAGGGAATACATAGGTGTCGCTCCTGCTTTGCGGGGGTAGACGGGGTTGCAAGAGTATACCAGAATCGTTTTGTGGCCGCTGAGCATCCTATTGAGTTGCCGCAAACACCCACCTAATCTACACGAGTGGCGGTCGAAACAGGCGCTTAATGAGCCCTCCCATATCAGTCCTCTATCAGAATATGTGCTCGCCATAATCAGGCCATCGCATCATCATCATATGGATTGCGCCTCCTTGCTGCTATCATCAAAGGCACCAGGAGGATCACATGAAACTTCGATATGCCATCTTTGCCGCTACACTTGTATTGGTCGGCTGCGGAACTCCAGCCGAAACGGCTCTGCTACGACCAACCGCCGCCGTTAGCGACACACAAATTGCTGTCATCACCACAACTGCCGCATCCAACCCCACGGCGACATCTAACCCTGCGCCGACCGCGAAGCCTGTGCCAACCCTAGTTGCGGCGACTATGATACCGACAGTGACGCAACGCCCTCAAGCTCCTGCTCAACCGGTGACGGTTGTAGTAGCCGCGCAACCTACTTCTACTCTACAGCCCACTACGCCCGCCACCACTAAGCCGACCACACCTCCCGCCACAACCGTGCCAGCTACGACTGTGCCGGTGCCATCGCCCACTCCGACGGTGCCTTCCCGCACAATCACTCTAGAAGCTCCTGCGGAAGGAATGCAGGCCATTAGCAATCACCTGACGGTCCAGGGCACGACTAATTTTTGGCCTTTCGAGGCGAACCTAACAGCCCAGATCAAAGACGCATCCGGTCATGTCATCGGTGGCGGATCGGTAATGGTCCAAAGCCAGGTTGGGCCGGACGGCTCGTATACCGGTGGTCCGTTCAAGGCGACCCTTACCTTTACCCCGCCCAGCACCACCCAGTCTGGAACTCTTGAAGTCTTTGAAGCCAGTGCGAAGGATGGCTCAATCGTGGCCATCGCGCGACGCTCGATCCAATTTACGACCGAACAAGCTACCGGCTCCCTCACGCTCGATGCGCCGAGCGTCGCTGTCTCGCCCTTGCCGCTCCACGTCGCATTTCGCGGTGCCAATGGCAACGAAGTGGTGCGCGCTCGCCTGCGCTTCGCTAACGGTGGCACCATGGAAGACCACACCACTGCAGTGCAAGGCGTCGGTATCATGAACATGAACTGGAATACCGAAAGTGCTCCACCGGCGTTATCCGGTCCGGCTACCCTTGAACTGCTCCACAGCGATGGGACACTTGCCGCGCAGCGCTCCGTCACAATCCTCGGCCAAGCCCAGACCCAACAAGTGCGTGTCGCCTGGAACGGCGGAGGGGATATCGTGCTCGCGACCCAAGCGATCATCCCCACCGCTCAAGTTGGCACCGCCGCATTAAATGAGCTACTCTGGGGACCCGCCGATGGCAATCTCGCCGGCTTCACGACCCACATCCCCGGTGTCGCCGCCATCATGAGCGACCCGCGTCGCGATGCCAGTTGGGGCTACCGCGTCCGCCTCATCAAACTGACCGTCAACAACGGCGTAGCCACCGCCAATTTCACGCGCGAACTGCAAGCCTATGGCCCGGGCTCAGCCGGTAGCGGCCTTCGTGCCATACTGATCCGCAAACAAATCGAGCAAACCCTGCTCCAATTCCCATCCGTCAAGCAGGTCGTCATCCAGATCGAAGGCCAACCCGCCCTCCAACCCTAACTCGCCTTTGTCACCCCATACACAACACAACCCCTCTCCCGCGCACTGGGAGAGGGGTGGCCCGCAGGCCGGGGTGAGGGATCCCTAGGCTGGCGCCCCATTCGCCTCACTATCTATGATCTTAGCCGCTGTGCGGTGGAACTGCCGCCACATTAGCGTGGCCGTAAACGGCGACACGAGCACGAAAGCG
>JACDGP010000233.1 GCA_013821605.1 Herpetosiphonaceae bacterium | reverse complement strand
GGGGGTATATCAGAACGCACGGAAACAACCGATCCAGCTGGCGAGATCACGACAATCACACGCCTCCAGGAGGAAGGCATTCTTGACCCCCGTGTGCTGCAGGAGCTGCAGGAGCGACCTCTTGGCCAGATCGAGAAGGTGATCCGCTACGTCGCCAGCTGTCGCAGCACAGGAGATCCCCGTCGGCCTGGTCTGATCGTCCACCTGATCCGCTGCGGCTTTGGGTTCCAGCGGGGCCGACTGCAGCTCGCTGCCCGCGACTCCGACACCGTTCCCCGGCGAACGGCGTCACGGTCAGCCGCTCCTCGTCACCTACCGACCGCCCCGCCCAATGTCATGCCGGACAGCGAGCTCATGACCAGGTGGCGACAAGTGCTCGACCAGCTCAGTCAGCAGCTCGAGCGAGAGGTGTACGAGACCTGGATCGCATCGAACCAGCTGCTCGTCGTGGAGCATGATCGCGCGATTCTTGGAACTCCGAATATTTTTGTCCGCCAGGAGGTCGAGCACTCCTACACGGCTGAGATCGAAGCTGCCCTGAGCCAGAGCTATGGACGGCCCATGACCCTCCAGGTCGTCATCGGGACGACGATATGAAGCCCACACTTCGGACACAATCGAACCAGGGAGCAGTCAAATGTATCGAACTGCGTATCGTTTCCATGACCCTCGTTCCTCGCCCCTCCTTTCGTCCATGCACTGGATATTCTTTTGCTACCAAACTTGTCCCCGTGGTGCAGCCTGCGGCGCGGGCTCAACTATGACGGCGTCCGTGGACACCGACTCGGTCGGAGTGGCCTCGTCGATTGGTCCCTTTGACTCAATCGCGACCGGTTCGAGGAGCGGGGGCGTCGGCTCTGCCTTGCCCTTTGGCGGTACGAGCGGCGTTGCGAGATCTACCGCGCGCTTTGCTCGTATGTGATCGGTGCTCGTCCTCGGGAGGTGTTCTAGCTCATCAAACAGCGGTGATGAGTCGAGACGTCGGGCAATCACAATGCCTTTGCGCTTGCCCATCGGCGCGTAGACCACCACGGCGTCATCCGGGAGGCGCTTTTGGGCTTCGGCTGGTGAGAGGGCCGGGACTTCCTGGCGCTGGTGGCTGATGGTCGTCTGCTGTCCTGTGCGATTGGCCTGTCCCACCGTGTGGCTCCGGCCCTTGCTTTCGTGCCGGATAAAGTCCAACCGGGTGCCCAGCATGTCACTGATGTGCCGCGCCATTTTGAGATCGTTGCTGGCGAAATACAGGTGGTAGTGGCAGTTGCCCATGATCGTCTCGGCGGTTTCCGGCCCGTAGATGTCGCGGAGCTGGGAGAGTTGCTGCAGATAGAGGATCAGCATGATGCCCGCGCTGCGCACCGTCGCCAGCAGGGTATCGAGGCCGGGGATCGCGAAGGCGGCGAGTTCGTCGATCAGGAACAACGTCGGCGTGGCCGTCCGGTTATGCTGCGCCTGGCGCATACGGCCCCGGATGAGACCGGCCACGGCAGCGGCCACCAGAGGGCGGGCGGTGCTGGCCTGTTCGAGCGGGTAGGTGATGTAGATGGTTGAGCTGGCCTCCACCCAGTCCGGTGGCACATCGCGCTGCGTAAAGGTGCCGATGTGTGGGGCGAAGGTCGCAAACTTGGCCGTGAAGGTGCCCCAGGCTGAGCTCGCAAACTTGTTCTCCAGCGCCTTTTCAGGTGGCAGGGAATCGAGGAACTGGCGCACCTCCCTGGGAGCAAAGACAGCCGCTTCGGTCATCGCATCGGGCAGGGCTAGCTGTGCCCAGCGCGCCAGGATCTGGAGACCATTCCTGCCGGTCGCCTGTCCTGCTGCCATCGCCGCGAAGAAGAGCGGGAGGGTCTTTTTGGCCCAGATCGGCTCGCGGTCGCGCCAGGTTTCTAACAGAATCTCGTGCAGGGCTTGCACGTCGAGTGGATCGTGCGGATCGAAGGAGTCGAGCAGGTCGAGGGCGTCGTGGGGCAGGTTGTAACACGGTCCTAGCCCCTGGAGCATGCGACGGTGGGTCGCCGTGCGCCGGTAGATTTCGCCCTTGGGATCGACGATCACGGCCGGTCCGTGCCAGGTGAGCATGAGGTCGGTCAGGTGCAGGCCCTTGCCGGCACCAGTCGGTGCGACACAGAGCGCGTGGCCACGACTGGTGCCTTGTACGATCCCAATGATTCGTTCACGTTTCCCGTGCCCCACTTTAGCAAGCGGCACGCCGGACTCGCCCGGCTTGAGAAACAGTAATGCTGGCAACTCCCACGGCGGAAGGCGGCCTTGCTGCCGCGCAAACCGCTCGGCCTCTGCACGATGGTTCTGGTGCGTTGCATCCCCTCCAGCAAGGGCCAGGTAGAGGGCAAGACCACACAGGGCCGCAGGAAGTATCCAGACCACCTGGGTCGGCGCACGAGGCACCTCCAGATTTCCGATGAAGACCGTGGCCGGTTGCTGGTCAATGTGCCAGATCGGAAACAAGAAGCTGTAGCTCAGGGATTGCGCCGCTCGTGCTTTGGCCGATGGAATGGTGCGGGCAAACCAGACGAAGTTCAGCAGGGCCGGGAGCAACCAGAGCAGGCCGATCGTGGCCATCACCCACAGCGGCAAGCGGGATGGGCGCGGATAGAACTCACGGATAAACTGTCGAAACTCTCGTGTGGAGGGCGCGCTGGTGGACTGTGGCATAGCATCACCTATCGTTCGAGACCGCGCTCCTGATCGGCGGCGCGGTGGGTCTGTTGCTCGGCGCTGGGCTGGCGGTCGGTCTGGTCGGGCACGTCACGCTCAGCCCTGCGCTCCGGCTGGCGGTCGCGTGCCCGCTCGACGCTGCGCTCCCGTGCCCCGAGCTCGTCATATATCGTGCGGAGTTCCGCCTTCTTAAACTGCTTGTCGCGGAAGCCGATCCCGTGGCAGTGCGGATGGTCCGTGTTGTGGTGCTCGATCAGGTAGTAGTGATCATAGTGGCCGTCCAGGGTGGCACGGTAGTCGTCAACGCCCAACGCGGCTTGCTTGGTCGAAAGGACAAAGATGTACGCCTGGCGGCTCGTCGTGGCGTGCTCGCGCAGTTCGTGCCGCACATCATCCAGACTGAGTCCGGTGCGCCCGTCGCCGGTCGCCCAGGTGCGGCCGCCGGCCTCCAGGTCGGAGCCGGTGCGGTAGGTGTAATACTTCGCAGCCTGGCGGACCGCACCCGTGGTGCTCTTCGCCGTGATGGGCTCGTGGCGGCTAAACGCCATCACGCTTCTCCCTCCTGCTCCAGTTCATCATTGACCGCTGCCAACTCGTCCAATGTTGTGCTGATCTTCGCGCGGGAAAAGGTCCGATACGCATCGTCACGAATCTGCTGCTTGACCAGATCGTACTTCTCGGGGCCGCTGCGGGGCTCGGTCTGTTCGTACAAGTGGTACACGGCCGCACCCGCCAGCCGTTGGGCCACGCCCGTCTCGATGATGTCGTACACGAGCAACCGGACGATCCGCTCCATCCCGACCGCAAATTCGCGCCGCACCGTGCTCACGATAATGGGGGTGAGCACTTCAGCGGGAGATTGATTCAGGCCCAGCCGCACCAGGGTTTCCGCCGCCGCACTGAAGGATGGAATTTGGTGCTGCGCCTGGTACGTCTCAATAGCCTGCACCGTCTCAGTTGTCCAGAACGTCCGGTGTGGCGCGGTGCCCACACGTCGTTTTGTCATCGCAAAACTCCTTACACCGAAAGCTGGTGGACCGCCCTGCAACCCAGCGGGAGCCCCGGCCTGATCGTGCTGATCGGAGCGACCATGACCCCGTGCAGCGGGGGGGACGTTGAAAATGCGATATGAGCGTATTCAACGTCCCTATCTTGTCTACCTGCCCGCCGGCAGGTCTCCCCCCGCGAGCGGGGCTGCTCACGGCCATCGCGACGCGGTATCGTCAGCGGGGACGCTGACCGTGCGTTCCCCGGAAGCGTGCGCAGATGTGTAAAGACTACAGGCATGTCCCTGCCCTCCAGGGGTGCATGGTATTCCATGCAATGGTGTAGTTGCGCCTGGTCCATGGTCATCGCCCGTGGGTCGTCACGGGCTGAATCGTAAGGAGCACATCCACCGGTCGGCCCACCTCGGCAGCCAATGCCTCGGTCAGCTGGAGGTGGTAGCGCTGCTCCAGTTCCTGCCGGACAAAGACGTTCGGTGTCCCGACGACGGCTTCCTGACCATCGAGATCCAGCAACTTGGTCGGCCTGATCCAGGTCTCGAACTCAGTGCACGCGAACTGGGGTTGGAGCCTGGCCTGAACCTGGTGCCACAGGTTGGGCAGGCTTACACGCTCCACGCTGCCATCGCTCCTCGGCACGGGAACGACGCCGGCGTCTGGTGGGTCAGCGGGAGGCACCGGAGAGTTACACTCGGAAAGAGCTGCGGCTTGGAGCAGACGTGGCGGCAGACGCTGCTGCTTGAGTGCAGCAGCCAGGATGGCCACTGGCCTGGTTTTCATGGGATCGAGGCGCTGGACCCAGTCGCGCCACTGTTCGGCCTCGGTCCGCGTGAGGTGATGGTAGGCGGCGGCCTCACGTGCCTGCCGCTTATTCAGTCCCAATTCCATCAACACGATGACGACGTCGTTCTCAGTGTCAGGTCCGTACGTCGTCGTCGTCTCTGTTGTACTCTCCGTCGTAGTCTGTGTCGTAGTCTCTGTATACGTACCTAACTGTAGATCGGAGGGTACGATCTGTAGATCGGAGGGTCTGTTGTGTGGATCGGAGGGTACGATCTGTAGATCGGAGGGGTCGTCCTTCGCCCGTTGGCCATCAACCGACCGCTCCACTGACGAACGATCGGCGTGGAGCAGCTCCTCCAATTGGATGCCGGGCGGGAT
>JACDGP010000232.1 GCA_013821605.1 Herpetosiphonaceae bacterium | reverse complement strand
GGCTTAGGCCTGCCACGCTCATTAGCGTTGACGAGGCGACCGAGGATCGCTTCGATACGGTCAGCCGCCATCGACGCATACTGGGTGTGGATGGCACCGATGCCAAGCATGATAGGCTCTCGCCAACGGTCATCGGCACGCTGCTCCATGACGCGTTCGACTGCTTTAGATCCTAACAGGAGATGGCGTCCGGCACAGTATTCCTGGATGGTCAGGTGCGCGAAGGCATAGTACTCGCCGTCATCCTCGGGCACAAGCAGGCCGCTGCGCTCGTCAAAGTAGGCCAGGCAACGCTGCGCCGCCTCCCAGGCACCACTAACACGAATACGTTCAAGGGTTTCGCTCAGCTCCAGCATGAGCGTTCGCCGTGGCAGGCGGCCGCGTCCATCGGCTGAAGTAGCCGCGCCGTGTGCGTCATAGGAGAGTTTGTCGAGCAGATCACGCAGTTGGGCCGATTGCACTTTGTCATCGCCGATCACGCTCGCGAGGCTTTCGTCGCCCTTTTGCTGATCCCAAACGCCCAGTAACTGCTCCAAAATATTTTCGTACAGGGTCGGCCGGTCGCGAGGCAGGACCCCTTTTTCGTACAACACCAACGCCATCATCGTGAGCAGCAGCGGCGTGCCGGCCAGCTCCTGGAGACGTGGCCGTTCGGTAACGGCATCTACCAGCGTCGTCTGCTGCATGCCGGCCTGGTCCCTGTCCAGCGAACCGCGTTCAACCAGTTCGGCGTACCACTCCTGGGTGAAATGGCGGATCTGGCCCAGTGTGAACCGAGCCAGCGTAACGACCTGCCAGTCCAAACAAGCGCGTAGCTCATCACTAAAGGCACGCGTGCGGCAGGTGACAATCACGCGCGTGGAAGAATGCAACTCGCAAAACTCGCGGACGGAGCGCAAGGTCGTGATGCGGTCGGCCGTAACCCCAGGGATGCCCTTGAGCGGCACTTCGTCAAGGCCATCGAAGAGCAGCAGTGCAGCACCACGAGCTAGCGCACGATCTAATACCTCGTCGGCACGGCGCGCGTCGTACTCGCGCTCCATTTCGTCGCGCAGCGCGGCCGATACGGTAGCGACATGCGCGCCTTCGCGTGCGATGCGACCGGCAAGTTTGCGCAGTGGCACAAACACCGGTAGCCTGCGGCGCAGGTCGTGCCAGCCCCACAATGCCGTTGTCGGCCCAATCTGATCCAGGCCACGCTCGGCTAGCGCCCAGGCCAGATGGCGCATAAACGTTGACTTGCCACCACCCGGATCACCTAGCACTACCAACTGTGCATATTGATTGACCGCCTCAGTCGCCAATTTTGCACGAAAGAGCGTGGCAGTGGGTTGATCCGTGTTACCATCAGTCCCCGCCAGCACCTCAACAATCGCCTGTGTAGGGAGCGCGAGCATGGGACTGTACTCCTCCCGCAGTTTCTCTAATCCTTGATCAGTAAATGTAGCATAGCGCGTGAGCGAACGTGGATGCCCGGTCGCTAGCACTTCCCTGAGCGTCGTCGCCAACATCACATACACATTGGGCAGCTGTAGCCCTTTGTCGTCCAGGGTCGATAAGCCGCGTAACCGGAGCCGGCCCAACTTGGCGCTTACTCGGCTCAGATAACGCACCAGTTGTTCGCGCTGCTCGTCATTCGGTACTGCGTTATAGATAATTTGCCCGAGGTTCAGGCCAACAGCGGGACCATTGATCGTGCCACCGCCATGCTCGACCCGGCCGATCTGATTAGCATCGCCGGTCACAACTGTGTTGTCGGTCGCATCCCCACCGATAGCGACGTTGCGCTCGCCTACTGCGGATGTGGTCGCAACGAAGGGCGGGGTCGTTCGCCGCAATACAGCGAGCCGTGCTCCAAACTGTTCCCTAACGGCTGAGGGAACTGCGGATGGCGGAAGCTGCGACACTGCTTCCAGATGCGAGATGAGTGTGGCGATGGTAGATTGACGAATCATATCGGGCAGCGGCAGATGCAGAGCTTGCTCTAGTTGCTGGACGGTCTCCTGCAGTGTATCGAAGGATCGGCTCATCATGCGTTCCCTGTGAAAGGTGCCACCCTGCCGGACGGTCGCGGTGCTACTGGCTCAGCAGGGCGGCGCGGTTATTCGGCTCTGTGAGCCTGGGCACTGCGGCGCTCGCACGCATCGACCGTCGCCGAACGACGTTTTACGGACGTTCGGCTGCTGCAACGGGCCACCTGCCGGCGATGGGCCACCACTACCCGAAAACCGTTGTTGTTGTTGTCGTTGTCGGGTTGATTCCTGTTCCGCGCCCCGCAACGTTTGGCGCGAGGAACCGGGTGCGCCGTTCCGCAGGCCCACGGATGATTTTACTCTACGTCGGGATCCGTTGGCAACTGCCCCGTAGCAGCTCTACTCAGGCTCTTCCGCCAACCGCCTAGCAGGCGTCCAACCTCGTCCACCAGTCGTGCGACGTGTGCATACTGGTTCAGGCTCAGTAGATGGAGCGCCTCGCCCTGGCGTAGCAGTACGCGCAACTCGTGCAGCGCCTCATCGGCCGCCTGTAATGCCGCCCGCTTGTCGCGCCGACGTGCCGCCGCGATCAACTGCCGTTGGAGCAACAGCGCGGCCTCTTGCGTGGCACGACCCAACGACGCACGATAAGGACGGGGATAATGCACAGTCGCCGGGATGATCCAGCGGACCAGTTCATCGCAGCGCGCGAAGATCGGCGAGTCAGCCATGTATGCGGGGCGGAAGCACTTGCCCTAAAACTGCGCGACGTAGACCGGTTGTGCTGCCATGCTTCGTGGCACCCACCCAGCCCGCTACAGTTGCTCGCATCCCGTCCAGATTAATCTCCCCGCGCGCATACGCCTGCAGCCGCACCCGGTAGCGCCGCCGAAAGCGCACGACATTCCGCCTGCGTAGCCGCCGCCGTGCAGGCGTTACGACCCAGCCAAGGAACGGAAAGCCGGCCGTTACCGGTACCACCTGCGCACGCTGCTCATGGAACGTCAGCCGGAGCGCGGCCAGCCGATCCACGATAGCAGCCTGGGCCTGGTGAAGTGCAGCTTTATCATCAGCGAATAGCAACAGATCGTCGCAATAGCGTACGTAGCCCCGCATACCTAACTGTTGCTTGATAGTCAGATCGAGCGGGTGGAGATAGACGTTGGCCCAGAATTGTGAGGTCAGGTTGCCAATCGGCAGACCGCGTGGTCGGGCCAGTGCCAGCAAATCATCGCCGGGGAAGAGCACAGGCGTATACTCCTCCGCTAGAACGTCTTGCCCACCAGCGAGGATCTGATCGCACAGGGCCAGCACCTGCGGATCGGCGATGTGGTGAGCTAGTGTAGCCCGCAGAATAGCATGATCGATTGACGGAAAGAACTGCCGAATGTCGAGTTGCAGAACGTAACAGTGACCACGCGCAAAATGCTGCGCACGATTCAGCGCCCCCAGTGTCCCTTTACCACGGCGACAGGCATACGAGTCGTGGATGAAGCGTCGCTCCCAGATAGGCTCGATCACGCGGCAAAGGGCATGGTGGACGATGCGATCCTCGAAAGGTGCTGCCGAGATCACACGCCGTTTCCACTCCTGAATAGAGAAGGTGCGGTAGCCACCCGGCCGGTAGGTACCGGCTTCAAGGCGCTCTTGCAGGCGAAATAGCCGTGTTTCGGCATCAAGGTCAAACGCGGCCACGCTCGGTCGCGCCCGCTTGCCACGCCGTGCCGCCAGATATGCCAGCCACAGATTTTCAAAGCTAACAAGATCTGGCCAGAGCCGGCGAAAGGTTTTTGCCATGACCGCTCCTTCTTCTGGCACATCAAGCCTCAAAAATCGACCACCACCTACCCCAGAAATCTCCAAAAAAAGATCTTAACTCACCTCTTCCTACTTCTTCCCAAGTCCCGGAGCGAGCAGCAAACAGGATTCAGGAAGCAGTATTCAGAACATTTGTGCGCGAGCGAGGGGCCACCACTACCCGAAAACCGTCGTTGCCGAGGTCGTTGTTGGGTCGATTCCTGAGCCGCGCCCCGCAACGAACACCTGTGCTACTTTGAAAGTATGCTCCACCACGCGACGGAACGATAAACTCGCCGCTTGGAACGTCCCCCATCTGCACCTGACTTTTCTCTGGATAGTGATCAGCATTACTGACTGTCCATTCCCAAACATTACCGGCTAAATCAAGCGCACCACAAACTGCCCGTCCCGCAACGCAGCAGCCCACCGGAACGGGATTGTTGAAACCGGCCGCGTCATAGATCGCATACTCGGTCGTCGGCTCCTCATCGCCCCAAGGATAGAGCCGACGCTGCATGGCAGTATCGTAGGCGGCAGCCGCCTCCCACTCAGCTTCCGTGGGAAGGCGGATGGCATAGTCCGCAGGCAGGACTTCGTGCAATTGCTCACTGAGCCAAGCCGCGTAGGCCATTGCCTCGTAGCAGGTCACGCCGATCAGCGGCTGGTTTGCAGCAGAATATCCCTCATCTCCCCAGAAAAGCGGTTCCGCTCGTTGCCGATCCTGCTTCCACTGCCACCCGTTAGAGGTCCAGTAGTGTTTCGCCGCGTCGGAGTAGCCATCCTCCACGAATGGCGCGTATTGCGCGATAGTGATAGGAAACTGCGCAATCCAGAACGGGGGCAGCGTGATGTCGGCGCTTGCTTCGTTCTCCTCCCAGCCACCAATGCGGTAGATGCCCGGACGGACGTAGCACCAATAGCCGGTGGACTGTCCAAACTGCTCATTCCTCTGTTGAAGTTTATTACGGCAGTCATCGAGCCCCACCGGGAAACGCGAATCGCCGATGCCGCCAAGCAGGAAGCCGGCCCGGACGCGCTCCTGTACAGGGAGGGGTTGCGCCCGATCTCCTAAGAGGGCCTTGAGGCCAGTCCGCAGCACGTCTTGGATG
>JACDGP010000231.1 GCA_013821605.1 Herpetosiphonaceae bacterium | reverse complement strand
TGAACGGATACGCGGTAAGCTTTCTGCTCAATCATACTTGGCTCTTTGAGGAACGTTGCAGCTTGGCTTCCGTCGCTATCAAGATCGTCGGGAATTGTGGCGGTGTAAGAAAAGTCGGAGCCCGTGTTGAACGGGGGATCGATGTATATCAGGTTGACCTTGCCGGCGAACTCGGGCAGGAGTGAGGGGAGGACATATTTTTTGTCGCCCCAGATCAGACGATTGCGCCACTCACGCTCCTCGCCACGACCCCAGAGGTCAAGCATCAGGTTACGAGTTTGGGCCGATTCGTTGACGGTTTCGACATCTTGGAATGGAAGAGCTAGGCGGACGGGCGCAGCCTTTTTGCCATCAACGTATTTGCCTTCCCACATGAGCTCGGTCATAGCAGTCCTTTCTTGCCGATCGGGGCGTGTACCTTATCATAGATACCGGCGGTGCGCTACTTTTGCTAAGCAGTATGAGGTGTTGGTGCGAAGTGGTACACCGGCTGGTACGTGTATCACGGTTTTGGTACATTGACGTTCAGTTTTGGTACACAGCCCTCATTTTCTGGTACATGATTTTTTGGTACATTCACGTTTAGTTTTGGTACAAGCCCACCGAGTTTTGGTACATTCACGTTCAGTTTTGGTACATGGTACATGGTACAGCATGTGGGTTGTTGGTCTGGTACACGCTCGTGAGCGGCTTCGGAGATGGCTGGTAAACGCATAGTAGAAGTATAGCACATACGTGCTGATAAGAGAGGTGGTGTATCTTACATCTTCGTTACGAAACTCTGTCTTTTGGTGTGCTTGGAATATAGAGAAGCTAGCCATCCAAAGCCTTGTAATACCGTACTAGCGGTAGGGGTGCATAATCGACCTTCTCATAGGATCGCCGAGCGAGAGCATGAGATGGATCGCCACCAGTGCCCACGACGGCCATTTTCATACCGGCTTCTTTCATCTTCTCAAGCGCAACGAGGTCATGTCAAACTATATCTGCTCTCAAAGGTAACCTTGACAAACATGCACTAACGTGCTATACTTAAGGGCATGCAAGCACTGACCGTTAGTGTTTAAACCGAGCCATTCTCATCCTCGCCCTGCCCATCCCGCGCTATTGTTCCCATTGTTATCGTTGTTAAGTCATTGTTCCGCCATTGTTTTTTTATTGCTCAGTTCTACCGTGTCCAAGCTTAGGAGCAATAGCCGGCGTATTACTTTTCTATTGCTTCCAAATCGTTTTTACCGCATTGGGATGCGAAAACACGAAAATCTTAATTTCCCGACCAGATCAATGGGAACAATAGAATCCCGCCCTTGTATGGTATCATCTCACCACATCAACCCGTATCGTCAGCGGCGACGATGATCTCCCTTGCTACCAGGAGCATCCTATGCCATCCTTGCTCGAACGCTATCGTGACTTTTTGCCAGTTACCGCTCAAACGCCGCTGCTGACCCTCAACGAAGGCAACACGCCACTCATCCACGTGCCCCGCCTGGCGAATGCACTTGGTGTTGATGAGCTCTGGTTGAAGTTTGAAGGCATGAACCCGACTGGCTCGTTCAAGGATCGGGGCATGGTCATGGCGATGGCCAAGGCGCTCGAAGCCGGGGCCCAGAGTGTGGTGTGTGCCTCAACTGGCAACACCTCCGCAAGTGCAGCAGCCTATGCGACCCGCGCTGGCCTTGAAGCGGTCGTGATCGTCCCCTCGGGCAAGATTGCACTCGGCAAGCTGGCCCAAGCACTGATGTATGGTGCCAAGCTGGTGGTGATCGATGGTAGTTTTGATGATGCGTTGAACATCGTGCGTGAGATGGGCCAGGCCCATCCGATCACGGTCGTCAACTCGGTCAATCCCTACCGTATCGAAGGCCAGACCACGGCGGCCTATGAAATTTGTGATACCCTAGGTGGCGCGCCCGATTACCTCGCCTTGCCGGTCGGGAATGCCGGCAACATTACCGCCTACTGGCGTGGTTTCACGCGTTACTTCGAGCGTGGTCACATCGCATCGCGCCCCAAACTGTTGGGCTTTCAGGCCGAAGGCGCAGCGCCCATTGTCTACGGCCAACCGGTATGCCACCCCGAGACCGTAGCCACGGCGATCCGTATTGGCAACCCGGCCTCGTGGTCGTATGCCGTCGCAGCTCGTGATGAGTCCGGTGGGTTAATCGATAGCGTCACCGACGACGAGATTCTTGCAGCGTGGCGCGACATGGCTCGTCTGGAAGGCGTCTTTTGTGAGCCAGCCTCGGCGGCCGGCATTGCTGGCTTGCGCAAGCTGGTAGGAGCAGGCCGCAACGACGGCAAAGGCCGTTTTGTGGCAGTCGTGACCGGCCACGGCCTTAAAGACCCCGAGCTAGCCGTTAAGCAATTCGCTGCACCCGAACCTGTCGCCGCCGATCTGGGCACGGTGGAAGCGCTGCTGGGCTGGGAAGCAAGCGTCGCGGTGCATTAACGAGATCGCTCCCCTAGCTTGACGCGCAATCTCCGGCTGTGGTACCCTCCCGCCGTGAGATTGCCGCGTATTCCGCGATCGGCACTGCTGCTGATCTATGTCGTAGCGCTTGGTGTCTGGGGCCTGCTAACGTATGACACAGTTGGGTTATGGCGCATGCGTCAGATCGAAGCCCAACACTTTCTGGCCGAGGCGGCACTCGGCCCTACTGCGACCCCGACGCTGCCTGCTACCGGCACCCCACTGCACCCAACCGGCACCTCAGTCCCAACCGTTGAGGTCGTACCGACGCCCACCGCCATCCCGGCGGCCAAACTGCACCCCAAGACCGGCAAGTATCTCGCCGCTTGGCTACCGACCTCCTTTGATGCGAATCAGGCACGCACCTCGTTTGAAGCTAACAAAGATATTTTAGATGAGGTCAGCCCCTTCTGGTATATCGTGAACCCCCACAATGGTCAAATTACGCCGGACATCGGCGCGCGTGATGCTAGCTTGGTCAAAGCCGCGCACGATGCGGATGTCTTGGTCATCCCAACGACGCATAACGTAGACGATCCAAATCCCAATGCAATTCTTGGGCTGTTACAAAACACGGAACTCCGGACCACCCATATCGCCGTGCTCGTGAACGAGACGCTGAAGTATAACTATGATGGTATCGATATCGACTACGAGTCGATCGCGCCATCTGGTCGGCCGGCCTATAGCGCCTTTATGCAGGAGTTGAGCGATGCGCTGCATGCCAAAGGGAAGCTCCTCACCGTGGCAGTGCATGCCAAAACGTCGGATGCTGGGGGGTTAGGCGGCTTTCAAGATTGGAAGCTGTTAGGGCAGATTTGTGATCGCATCCGCATCATGACCTATGACTATTCGTGGCGCGGCAGTTTGACGCCGGGTCCCATTGCTCCACTCACCTGGGTCTCGCAAGTCAGCGACTACGCGCGCTCGGTAATGCCACCCGCCAAGGTCCAAATCGGTGTGCCCTTCTACGCCTATAAGTGGGACGAAGGGAGCAAGGAAGCTCAGTCGCTGACCTGGATGGATGTGCAGCGATTGATCGATAGCTACACCCCCCAGGTGTTCTTTAGTGAAAGCGACAGCAGCGGCCCGATCCAAGAGTCGACCTTTAAGTATACTGCCGGTGGCCACTTGACCACCGTTTGGTTTGCCAGTGCGCGCGCTTTGGAAGCCAAACTGCAACTGGTGGATAAGCAGGAGCTGGGCGGTATTGCGATCTGGCGGCTGGGGAGTGAAGATCCGGCGAATTGGCAGGTCATCCGCAAGCAACTCAGCAATAATCCTGCGCTGATCCAGCGCCTCGTCAATACCTATTTACCGGACCACTAGCATCGTGGAACCATCACTGAAAACCTTTGCAAGACAAGCCGACCGGCTGTATGAACGCGGTGTAGCGGCGGCCAAAGGCGGCCAGCGTACGGTAGCGGCCGGTCTGCTACGACAAGCCGTGCGCCTCAACCCTCAACACGAGCACGCCTGGCTCTGGCTGAGCGGTGTGTTGGATAAGCCCGAGGAGATTGCCTTTTGCTTACGGGCGGCGCTCGATCTGAATCCGGCGAACGAACGCGCCCGCCTCGGTCTGACCGAGGTTGAAGCCCGCTCAACACAGAAACGTGTGTTGGTACGCCGCCGCCCGCTTGTCCGGCTGTCGGAGCCAGCACCGCCCGAGCCATGGTGGAGCGCATGGCGCGAAGGTCGGCGTGCTTGGCGTTCAATGGTGCGTGTCTTGTGGTTGATCCCGTCGGTCTTGTTGCTACTGACACTCGGTGTGCGCTCCATCATCCTGTCACAACCATTACCCGCGCAAGCCTTTACTTACCGTGATCTGCCCGCCGCCGTGCCCGCGTCCGCACGGCCCATCCCGACCCTCGTTGTGCCTTCGCCAGTTCCAGCCCCCGATCCTGGAATCGTGACTGCCTATTTCGCTGAAGTGCGCGCCGCCGAAGGCCGGCTCAACGCGGCGACGAATGTGTATCGCCAGGCGACCCAGGGCAGCACGACGGATCTGGAGCGCGCCGCTGCCACGCGTACCTTTCGTGAAACCATCGCCCGCGAACGGGGCATCTTGCTGGCGCTGATCCCCCTGCCCAGTCTCCAGCCGCCGCACGCCACCTATCTTGAAGGGCTCCAACTCGAACAACAAGCCCTGGACGATCTACTAAAGTTCTACGGTAACGCAGACCCCGTGCTTGCCACGCGCGCTGGCCTCGGTTTACAAAATGCCCGCTCCAAAATCGACGAAGGCAAGCAGCGTTGGGATAGCTTCGCGCGCCAGTACAACCATCCCCCGGAGTAACGCGTGCTGAGGGCTGAGTCAGACCATTGCATACCTTGAGCCGTCGTCGTAGAATAGATGTGCGAAAATGGAGTGCCGATGCAAAGCTGGTGGACGCCTGCGCTCAAAGAATTCGAACGGCATCTGCGCGCGGCGAACCGCAGGCCGCTCACGATTCATGGCTATCTGCGCGATCTCGAAC
>JACDGP010000230.1 GCA_013821605.1 Herpetosiphonaceae bacterium | reverse complement strand
CGCCTGTTGTGTCGTGACAAATAACACCTGCGCAACCCGTGGTGGATCGGAAAAACGAGCCGCCACGCGTTGTGCGAGTTGATGAGCCGCCTCTTCCGCATTCACTTCGTTCGCTCGGACGCGCCGAAGCAGTTTACGGCCTAAATCAGCGATAATTGGTTCGAGTGTGGCGGGCGACATGCTGAGCGGAGCACTAATGACCAGCGTGCTCATCCTACGGTCCAGGCGTGCATTGACGTTCTTGACCTGTTTGCGGGTAACTTCGACCGCGAGTGTTACACCATCGATAGTGATGGCCTTTGCATCAGATGTTGGCATCTCGTTAGTATAACCTTGCTCCAGCTGGTCCGCCTCCTTCGTGGCCGGTGCCTACATCAAGCTACTTGCGCCCTGCATGCCATGAAACTGTCACGAAATTGCCGGTCTCACCTGTTATACTTTCTATGGTGTTCAGCGGTATGAAGCGCCGCAACGGAAGGGACCGGGACGAACATCGAGGGAGAAAGCAGTGTGGGATGACAATCCGCACGAAGAGTGTGGGGTATTTGGGATATATGCACCGGGCGAGGATGTCGCACGATTAACCTTTTTCGGGTTATATGCATTACAACATCGCGGTCAGGAAAGTGCCGGCATCGCGGTTTCCGATGGGCAGACGATCAAAACCCACAAAGCGATGGGCTTGGTCGCGCAGGTCTTTGATGAGGCGAGCCTAGCACCGTTGCAAGGCCACCTCGCTATTGGGCACACGCGCTACTCAACGACCGGTTCATCCCGCCTTACCAACGCCCAGCCCTTTACTCTTGAGACCTACCTGGGACCGCTTGCGCTTGGTCATAATGGCAACCTGACCAATGCTGCCGAGTTGCGATCCGACCTGCTAAAACATGGGGCCGGCTTGACCTCGACCTCCGATAGCGAGATCGCCATGCTCACGCTTCTGGCCGGTCAGGGCCCTACCTGGAGCGAGCGTATCGATCATTTCATGAACTGCGCCGAAGGTGCCTACTGCCTGACCCTGTTAACGCGTGATGCCCTGTATGCTGTTCGTGATCCGCTCGGCCTCCGCCCGTTATGCCTAGGCAAGCTTGGTGCTACTGGCTGGGTCGTGGCCTCAGAGTCATGCGCGCTGGCGACGATCGGTGCCGAATGGGTACGTGAGATCGAACCCGGCGAGGCGCTGCTAATCGATAGTGACGGCCCGCACACGATCTGTCATTTACCTGCTCCACAATCCGCGCTCTGTTTATTTGAATACATCTACTTCGCCCGCCCCGACTCGCAACTCCAGGGCAACGTGATCCACCAGGTGCGCATGGAGCTTGGCCGTGAACTGGCACGCGAATCGCCCGTTGAAGCCGACCTCGTGATGGGCATCCCCGACTCGGCTACACCTGCCGCCATCGGCTATGCCCAGGAAGCGAATATTCCGTATACCGAGGGCTTGATCAAGAATCGCTACATTGGCCGGACCTTTATCCAGCCCGATGATCGCTTACGGCAGCAAGGTGTCGCCCTTAAGTTCAATCCCCTACGCTCAACCCTTGAAGGCAAGCGTGTGATCTTGGTCGATGACTCGATTGTGCGCGGCAATACCAGCGGCCCCATCGTCAAGCTGCTGCGTGAAGCCGGAGCCCGCGAAGTCCACATGCGCGTTTCGTCGCCGCCCATCCGTCATCCTTGCTTTATGGGCGTCGATATGGCGACCTATCCCGAACTGATCGCCCACCGTCTGACGGAGGAAGAGATTGGGGCGCATGTCCACGCCGACTCGTTAAAATATCTCTCCTACGAGGGGCTGCTCCGTGCGACAGGCCGTGACCCGCAATCCTTCTGCGGCGCTTGCTTTACGGGCAACTATCCTATCCCCGGCGTTGGCATTGCGGCACGTGACGAGATTAAGCTATTCGCTTAGCGCGTAGCGAGCGACCCAGGAGGCAATGTGGCAATCACCAAAGTTGTTTTGATCGGCGCGGCCAGCGCCTCGTTTGGACCGGCGATGATCGGTGATGCGCTGCTCTCAGACGAACTGCGTGGCAGCACCCTCGTATTGGTAGACATCGACCACGAACGCCTTGACGTAATGGCCGGTTTCGCCCATCGTCTCAATGCCTCCCTCGAAGCAGGCTGGCATATCGAGCAGACGACGGAACGCTGTGAGGCTCTGTCCGGTGCTGCCTTTGTCATTGTCTCGGTCGCCGTCCTACGCGACGAGCTGTGGAAGCAAGACTTCGCGATTCCGATTAAGCATGGCATCCGCCAAGTGTTGGGTGAAAACGGCGGACCGGGTGGCTGGTCACACTCCCTGCGCAATATTCCGCTGCTCCTCGGCATAGCCAAGGATATGGAGCGTTTGTGCCCACAAGCGCTTTTGCTCAACTTTACCAATCCCGAAAGCCGTCTTTCCTTGGCGATCAGCCGGTATACCGCTCAACCCTTTGTTGGCTTGTGCTTCGGCGTCACTATGGGCTTCGAGAGCATCAGCCGTATCACCGGCATCCCGCAAGACGATCTCGACGGAACATATGGCGGCCTCAACCATCTTGGCTGGTTTACCGCCATCCACCGCCGAAGTACCGGCGAAGATGTATATCCGCTCCTTCGCACCCAGGAACGACGCTGTGACCCTGAGTATCTGCCCCTGACGCGCTACCTCCTGCGCACCTTCGGCCTGTATCCCTACCCCAGCGACGACCACATTGCTGAATATCTATCCTATGGCTGGGAATTTTGTGGTCTTGATGGCTATCATTTTGCCGAAGCCGATCGTCACCGCGCCGAACAGTGGGCCTGGATCTCGCGTGTCGCATCCGGTACAGAGCCACCCCCGGCCCGCCCTATCGCTAGCCTCGCAGAAGATGGATCTCCGGTGGACCCACGCCGCGTAGCACGGCTATCGCCGGAATTTGCGTGGACGATCATCAACGCCATCGTCCTCGGTCGTCCGGCATCGATCCCCGCCGTGAATGTGCGCAACGAGGGCTTAATCCCAAACCTCCCGCCTTGGGCTATCGTTGAAGTCCCCGGCGTTGCCGGTCCTGATGGCGTACATGGTGTACCAATTGGTCCACTCCCCGGTGGTATCGCCGCCCTGTGTAACACCCAG
Source organism: Herpetosiphonaceae bacterium (assembly GCA_013821605.1). Classification (GTDB taxonomy): domain Bacteria; phylum Chloroflexota; class Chloroflexia; order Chloroflexales; family Kallotenuaceae; genus JACDGP01. Next base: position 1,847 of record JACDGP010000230.1, on the reverse strand, counting down.
GCAGCTGTACAAGACCTGACAGTTGAGGCTGCCGTCCACGGTTCGCGCGAACTAGCACTTCAGGCCTTGCTCGCCGATCCGGTCGTTCAAAACACGCACGCTGCCGAGCAAACCCTGGATGAGCTGCTCAGCATCCATGCTCCCTATCTACCGACGTTTCGCTGATTGTATGTTGGAGGAAGACGAAAAACGAGCGAGTCTCTGGTCCAATCACTCATTTGTCCGTCTGTGGTTCGCCCAAACGGTGTCGAATGCTGGATCGCAGATCACTGCTGTTGCACTCCCGCTCGCTGCCGTTTTAATCCTCGGTGCCACCCCTGTCCAGATGGGACTGCTCGGGATTGCCGGTCGCGCCCCATATCTGCTATTCGACTTATTCGCCGGTGTGTGGGTTGACCGTACACGGCGACGACCGATCCTCGTCCGAAGTGACCTCGGACGCGCGCTGTTACTCGGGACGATCCCAGTTGCTGCCGTGCTGGGCCATCTGACCTTCGCACAACTCTATGTCGTGACCTTTGGTGTGGGAACCCTGACTGCATTCTTCAGTCTCGCATCTATTTCGATCCTGCCATAGCTGGTGAGTGGTCAGCAATTAGTGGAAGCGAATAGTAAGCTTGCGATTACTGATTCGGTCATGACGATTGCCGGACCAAGCATGGCCGGTGGACTTGTTCAGTTCCTGGGCGCACCCAAGGCGATCATTGCAGATGTGATCTCCTATGTGGTATCAGCCCTTTCGCTCAACGGCGTCGCCACGTCCGAGCAGTTGCCGAGCCGGGCGCAGCGACGTAGTGTCTGGGTCGAGATCGGCGAAGGAGTGCGTGAGCTGGTGCGGACACCACTGCTCCGGGCACTCGCCATATCTGTGAGTGTCGGCACCTTCGGCGTGGCAGTCCAGGAAACTGTGCTCGTCCTCTTCCTCAGTCGTCAGTTGGGCTTCGCGCCAGCAACGATTGGGTTTGTCTTCGCTTTCGGTGGCGGTGGATCGCTCCTCGGCGCAGTTCTCGCGAGCCGTGCAGCCCGTCTAGTAGGGGTTGGGCGTGCCATCGTCCTTGGCAATCTTCTCTGGGGCATCGGCGTCTAGTTCATCCCTTTGGCGGGTCTGTTGGGTGGGGCTTTTTGGTTTGTCGTTGCAGGTCAGATGCTCGCGAACATCGGAGGTGCGATTTGGGGCGTGAATCAGATGAGCCTCCGCCAGAGCATCACCCCGGTCGGCTTATTCGCGCGGGCGACCGCCGCGCGGCGCTTTGTCATGATCAGCTTGCAGATCATAGGCGCAGCACTCGGGGGCTTCCTTGGCGGGATCATTGGGCTGCGCGGGACGTTGGTCGTCGGTGCAGTAGGGCTGATCCTTGGCCTCCTGCTCGTCTTCTTCTCCCCGGTCCGCCGTATCCGCGACATCGCACAGGCTGCACGGAGCGTGTAGCCTGCGTCTTTACCGCTCCTTATGTACTCAGTGTTCTGGCTGAGTACAACCATTGCGCGCGATACCGCTGTCGGCCAGCGTTCATGCACCCACGGTCACGGCCTTCAGCTGGTCGAGCGCCTCGCGGACGAGCTGCGGAAAGTCGCGGTCGTTGGTGTCCTCGATCCAGCGGTCGAACGCGAGCCTGAAGACAACGATCGCGACCTCGGCTGTGAGGCGCGCGGCTGCAGCGCTGAGACCGCGTCGTTGCAACGTGTCGGCGAGTGCCGCGGACCATGCAGCGAGCTTGATCAGCTCGCGTGCGCGAAGCTCGGGGTTCGCGGCGATGATGGCGGCACGCTGGCGTCCGATAGCGCGGCGCTCCTGGAGTGGAGCACCGACAGCCTCGAGGCCTGCGGCCACCGCGTCGATAGGCGCC
>JACDGP010000093.1 GCA_013821605.1 Herpetosiphonaceae bacterium | reverse complement strand
ACTCCCGCCTGCGCGGTGGCGCGGCCCCCCAGATCCTGGCCGCCCTGCGCAATCTCGCCCTCACCCTCATCCGCCGCGCGGGCGAAACGGCCATTGCCGCCCACCGCCGTCACCTCGCCGCCCATCCGCGCAAAGCCCTTCGCCTCCTACGTCCCAAGACCCACTCGCGCCGATAATTCACGAGCCCTGATCATGTCACGCGGATTGTAGACATGCTCCGGCAGTTCGGTGTATAGCGGCTTGGCAGTCTCGAGAAGCGTCGCTTGCATCTGGAGCATGCCGACGTCCTCGATGAGCCGATGGCGCGTCTGGCCCGTGCAATCGCCGACCAACGACGCCATTATCAGGAGGATCTCGTGGGGACATTTTCAGATGAGGGAACCTCGCGGCGCGCCGCGACCAGCGGGCATGAAAAGGGTGCGGTGCGCTACTGTGGAGTGGGACGAGCGCGCAGCGATGGTCGGGCTTAGTGTGGTGCTATGAGCCCGGAGATGAGGGTGACCGCAGGTGCGCGGAGCACAAGCGAGTGTGCCATGAGCACGAAGGTGAGACTTCGATTGAGCGCGCACCTGGCCGTCCGTCCCGCCTGGCGTGAGGGAAGGATAGAAGCAGCGGGAGGGGACTGATGGAGCGGTTAGCGACCTGGTGTGCGGGCCTGGATGTGCATAAGCAGACGGTGGTGGCGTGCCTCCTTCCCCCCGATGGGGGAGAGCAGCATAAAGAGGTCCGCACCTTCGGCACGACAACAACGGCGCTGCTGGCTCTGCGCGAGTGGCTGCTGGCGGCGGGCTGCACCCACGTGGCGATGGAGGCGACGGGGGTCTACTGGAAGCCGGTACATCACATGCTGGAGGGCCACTGTACGCTCCTTGTCGTCAATGCAGCGCACATGCACGCTGTGCCTGGACGGAAGACCGACGTGCGGGACGCCGAGTGGATTGCTGACCTGCTCCAGCACGGATTGCTCCGCGCCAGCTTCATCCCGAGTCGTGAGCAGCGGGAGTTACGCGATCTGACCCGCACCCGCACGTCTCTGATCGATGCGCGGTCGGCAGCCGTCAACCGCGTTCAGAAGGTGCTGGAGGATGCCAACATCAAGCTGGCGGCGGTCGTCAGCCGGCTGCAAGGCGTCTCGGCTCAAGCCATCCTGCGAGCTGTGATTGCGGGCGAGACGGCTCCCGAGCAGCTGGCCGCCTTGGCCCAGGGACGACTGCGACGCAAGGTCGAGCTCTTGACCCAGGCCTTGGATGGCGACCTGCGCGACCATCACCGCTTTCTGCTCACGCGCTTGCTCAGTCACTTGGACTATCTCACGAGCGAACTTGGCATCGTCGAGGCGGCGATCGAGACCAAGGTGGATCACTTGCCCGGCTACCGGGCCGCGCTTGCGCGTCTGGATACCATTCCGGGGATCAGTACACAGATTGCGCTCTTGATTGTCGCCGAAATCGGCATCGTTATGCGCCGCTTTCCGTCGGCCAAGCATCTGAGTGCGTGGGCAGGCCTGGCGCCCGGCAACAACGAGACGGGGGGCAAGGCGCGACCAGCCCACCGGCGCAAAGGCAACGCGCATCTGCAGCACGGCTTGGTGCAAGCGGCGCATGTGGTCGCGCGCACGAACACCTACCTGCGCGCGCAGTATCGTCGGCTTGCGGCGCGGCGGGGTGCGAACCGTGCGAGTATTGCAGTGGCGCATACGCTGCTGCAGATCGCCTACTACCTGTTGAAACGCCAGGAGACGTATCAGGAGTTGGGGGTGGACTACTTTGAGCGCCGGAACCGCGAGCAGGTGGCCAAACGACTGCTTGGCCGGTTGACGACCTTGGGCTATGACGTCAGTCAACTTGCTCCACCTCCACCACAAGCGGTCGCAGCCTAAGGGCGAGCGGAGGCGTGGTGAGGCCCTAGGTTGCAGGCGACCTTACCATCTCTCGTGCTCCCTGTCGGTGGGATTTTCATACCAACAAGATCAATGGGAGCAATGACGAGGCGGTGGTACAGATCTGGTACATTCTCGTTCAACTTTGGTACACGGCCCCCGCGCGATTTGGTACATTTGAACTCAGTTTTGGTACACTTTGGTACATTTACGTTCAGCTTTGGTACATGGTACTGATACACGCGTTGTCGGTGTTTCCCGGTACACGTGCCGAACTGGTGCCGAGTAGCTATAGTATAACACAAATGTTCTGAAAGTCAAGTGCGGATTCGCTGGTGATATGATTCCGAAGTCAGGAGCCCGCAACTGAAGTTCGGTCTGAAACAGGAAGTCGGCTCCGCCGACTGGGACCTAACTCACTTCAGTCGAATATTCGTGCGGTACATCTGACCTATATGCCCTCTGACCTGCTAGGTTTTCAGGTTGCTGGACCTGGCTGTCTTCGTCTGCTTCGGATAGAATAATGTGGTTGATTACATGAGGATGGCAAAGGGATGGCTGAGACGGAGCACCTGACCGGAGACAAACGAGAGAAGTCGCTCTTAAGTCAACGAATCACACGCAGGGAGTTTCTGGGAACAGCAACGTGCGGGCTGGCCGGATTAATGGTTCCGCACGGCTCAATGATGTTAAGACCGGAACCCACTGATGTCCCGGACCTATTGGTGCCCTGGCGAGATAGCATAGGGTGGGGCTATCGCGCTTCTGCTGAAACCACCTATCAACAGATGATCACTGATATGACGGTTATCAAGGCAGCGGGTGGCAACACGGTGTGGTTGACACATGGCAACCCTGGATGGGAAGTTAATCCCCGTGCTGATGAGGCCGGTATCTCGCTCAAGGATTACGTTGCCGTGGTCAACAATACTGCCGAGGCACCACAAGCCAACCTTCAATTTGATGTAGTGCATCTTGCACTTGAGGCTGCAGGATTGGTTGGGTTGCGCGTTGTGCTTTCGACGGGCTACCAGACCTGCGCCGGGCGATGGTGGTCAGAACGATATCCTAATGATCTACGACGCGCGAAGGACGGAAGCAACCCGATCCGGAAAGGATGGGGCGATGCAACTATTTGGAATGCGGCATTCGATTCTGTTCGCTACCGTGAACTGCTGCAGAACTACGCAGCCTTCCTCAAACAGGGTGTGATCGATCAGCACCCCGGTACTCAGATCGTGGCAATAGTCAACGCCGATGAACCAAACATCGTTGATTACTCTGATCACGCTGTCGCCACCTTCAAACAACAGTACGGCCTTACTATGGCGCAAGCCGTCCATACCGACCCATACCTGATTGGCCTTTTTCAACATCAAAGCTGGGGACGCTTCGGGGCGTGGATGGCGAATCTGTGGCAGCAAGTTGATCCGCGCTTATGGAATTTGAATACGTTCCACTTTGAACGAACCGCTCCATGGTTTCCAGGTATTGGTGCTATTTTCGAAATGGCACCAAGGAATATGGCAATATCTTTTGACTCGCATCCACAAGACACTTCGATGACCGATCGATTTTCTCGTGATCATCTATACATGCTCAACATCCTTGCCCGAACGGTTGCGTTCCATGCGTCGGTCCAAGGGCGAGGTAATCAGCAGTACTCGACGGTCCCGCTTATGTTGTGGGCTGGTGCCAATCGCTGGTCACTAAACTGGGCACCGGGAGAAGATGAAGCAGGACATGCTACAGTGCAGGATGCCGTCGACACAATGTACGCTGTCGTGCGTGAAACAAAGCGGGTTGGCGGAGACATTGCCGCTATGCTCGCTTGGCACTTCAATATCCCGTCGCAACGGCTCCCGGATGATGTGCAACATGTTGCCTTTGACACTATCAATGCCGCGTTGGGACGCATTGGTCCCACATTGTCAGATCATGCGGAGCAACCTGAGGCTCCTTCCATTATTTTGTCGTACGATGAGCATGCGATGCTCACGCGGATAGGGCGGCTGGCTACATTCGACTTGTATGATTCTGCTACCTTGCCTCAGCTTCTTCGCCGGCATCATCTAAGCCTAGAAACACTAGCTATGGCTAACTCAGTTATCCTTCCAAAGGATAGCTATGCATATGAGGTAGCTATGAACATGGGTAGCAATGCGAGAGAGATCGCGCTGTTCTAGATTGGACGATGGATGAGCGTATCCTCTTCGAGTGACAGTAGGCAAGCCGGGTCATTTCAAAGTGCGGCATATCACAAACTGCATATATGCCCGCCGAGATCATCAGCGTTAGACCCTTCAGTGAAGTAGGTCCCTACTGCACGTGATAGACGTGATATTTGCCCGACGTGAAGAACAGCCGCAAATGAGCATTTGACTGATGCGCCCACGTATCATAAGCGGTACTTTCTCGCGTAAATACGTAATCAATATGCTCCTGATGCAGTTGCTCGAAAAACGTGGGTTGTCGTAGGTTCTGTAGGACCACGACTTGCTGCTGAAGCCGGTAGCCAAACAGCGGGTAGACCAAACTTTCCTGCCCCGGATCAAAGACGATTCGCGATTGATCTGGGATATCATCAATCCAGGCAAAATGGGGATAATACAGGCGACCAACTGTACGCTCCGATGCTGGTAATCGGAGTGCACGTACAACTGTACCTAGACCAGCATGGCGTAGGCAGAACGCCAACGAAATGACGACTGCTGTTGCTGTTAGTGCTTGGAGGATCCAACGTCCTCGCCGGTAGGAAACGTGCTCGATCAGATGTACCAGTGCAATCGCTCCAAGCGCGACGATGAATAATGTGTAGCGCGACCACCAGTTGGCTGGCTGGATCAAGAAGATTACGATGAATGGAAGTATTAGGCGCATGAAAATGGCGGGTCGCTTACGGATGGTAAATCCACTTAAAACGAGGAGCGCCGGCAGCATCAGCCATGGCCATTGCAGTCCAAATCCACCCAATTGCTGGTCATACACATAAAAGGCAGGCTCATGGAACCAGGAGCGAATGACTTGCTGCCATCCAGATAATCCTTGCAGTACAGTTGGCGTCTGTTCGAGAACCAGGCTCTGCAGTGTTTGAGTGCCGCTGAATATCTGGTATCCGAAGAGGCTGACGACAAAGGGATGCAGTGGACTGCCGTAGATCATCCAGGTACGAATGTACCAGAAGGCACCAAGCGGCATGATCAACAGTGTATAGAGCACTGCACAGGCCGTGGCCCGTCCCATTGTGATGCGCTGCCGATAGATCGTCAAGAGTAGAGGCACCAACACGAGCAGGCTACTGACACCTATATAGCTGATACCCACTGACTTGATACCGAGTGTGATACCACCGGACAGGCCGGCAAGCAGTACGTATGATAGGTAGTTCTGCTGGCCTTGCAGGAAGGCCTGGCAAAACCGCAGGTGAAAATAAAAACTTATAAGAAACATGGATGCAAGGGCAACATCAATGTAATTGGTGTTAGCCTGTACTTGCACAACCGGAGTTAGAAAGAACAGGCATCCTGCTGCTAGTGCATGCGGACGGCTCAGCCCAACTCCCGATCGAGCTAGGCCAGCCACCGCGATGAGACCGCCAGTTGCGAATATCAGCTGGCCGAGCTCGACCAGAGTGTCCCGTCCCAGAAATAGGATCAACCAGGTGTAGAGTAATTCAGCGTTGTGCGGGTAGACATTAGTCCAAATGACAAAAGGAGTCGTCGTGATACGCGCTGCTTGAATCCATGCCGCCACAGTTGTCAGATGGTATGCAAGTGCATCCCACGCATAGGGCGGGAACAAATATACCCGCAGCACGAGCCAGGTAAACTCGGCGCATGAACACACAAGGAGAAATGCCACCCAGAGAAACTGCATCACAAATTGGGACTGAAGATTAGTCCACCGCCGAAGCAGGGCTACACGTTGTCCCCCCCGTCGATACAGACCTTCACCTCCAGTGATAGCCCTGCTTAAACGATGTCGTTCAAATCCCGGAGGTATGACGCCTATCTTCAGCAACACAGTTAAGAGCAACGCTATTGCGAGATTGACGAGAAGGGCTGGCGTCGGTCTCAGTCGTGCGAGGATTCCGCCGACGAGGAGGAGGGACAGCATGATCTGAGCAACAGTGAGCGTGAAGACACTCAGGAGATTCTCCACCCGGCTAGCCAATTTTAGGGTCCGCGTAAGTAGAACAGCACTAAAAAGAACGCAGCTGTTCGCAAGGGCGAAAATGATGATCTGCAAACGCTACTCCTGTTTGATTCGGGCTTGGACAGTGTGTCAAGAGTTTCTTGATATACACATGATTGCTGGTCATTGACCGCCAAGTCCAACCATAACAAATTAATCAGGTTTAAGCCGAACGGCGTTGCGCAATTCACTATTACTTGTATCATGTGCACCTGCCATAGTTCTGTTTTCGTGTAAGGCAATTGGACGCATGTCGAGAATAACAAGTAGCCTGTCCCGCAGTGTCACTCTTGTCGCCTGTTGTATTGTTACCACCGGAGGAGTAGTATTCTGCTATCATGCATACCGCGTGCTCGCGTTTCCTTATGAACTAACAAGCGGAGAAGGTCTCATAATTGCGCGATGCGCTCCGCCTCCGTCACTGGCAGCCAATTTATACGGATGCCAACTCATACCCATATGTCGTTTCGGTCTATCCACCTGTATTTCCATTGGTAGCCGCTATTCTTTCTTATGTCACGGGCGCTACCCTCCTAACCACACGTCTGGTTGCAGCCATCAGTGTAGTATTCACCTCACTAATCATTGCAGCAATTGTCAGAAAGATTACATTACAACTTGTTCCCGCACTGGTTGTAGGCTTCGTCTATGCCAGTACGCTTTTCGTCTACCAATGGGGCGTGTTTGGGCGCGTGGATACATTGGCGGTCCTGTTATCGCTCACGGCAGTGTTGATCATCATGGAAGGCGTAACCTCTAAACATATTGTTTGGGCCGCAGTCTGTTGTGTCAGTGCCATCTACGCCAAACAAACGTCCATAGCGGCACCGGTTGCCATCGCGGTATATTTAGCGATGCTAGACCGACGCTCCGTCATTTCTTTTGTTATACTCACAGGGATACTTGGTGGAAGCATCCTCCTGGTACTCATATGGCTAACACACGGTCAATTCTATCTCCAAATTCTCCGGTATAACGTTCAATCCTACTCACTGCGCACCTTTGCGAGCTACATGCGTGCCTTCGTTTTACTTCATCTCCCGATCCTGATCGGTGCTTGTATGTATGGCATGGTCAGCATCTACCGCCGCCGAATGACCTTGCCGTTGCTTTATGCATGCACTTCCGGTGCTATGATCTGGACAATCGGTCGCTCCGGTGCCAGCATAAGCTACCTGCTTGAGTTTATCGCGGCACTGTTGATACTGTTTGGCATTGGCTGGGCATGGCTTACTGAGTATCATCCACGATGGGCATTTTTGATGCCCCTCCTGTTGATCCTACATCTTGTGTGGCAGAATGTCCTGCCGTATACAGCGGTAGCACAGTATTACAAGCCAGACCCCGTGTTCGGGTATAACCCGACCGGAACGGACGTAGCTAGCTGTCGCAAACTAGACCCCTATGTGGAACAGACCGCGGGACCGGTGCTCGCGGAGGAGGCTGGAATCGTGGTCACACATGGCAAGGAGGCGATCGGCAGCCCCTGGCTGTTTAACATCCTCAGAGGTAAAGGATTAATAGATACTGGCTATACTCGCTTGGAGGCAGCCGTCACGCAGCACCAGTTTTCGCTCGTCCTTTTACATTGGCAATCGTATCCATCCGATTTCCTATTCTCTGTCGCTAACCACTACCGCAAAATTGACACGGTACCCTGCATCCAGCAGTGGCAGGTGTACGTGCGCTGATGGCGGCATCGCCAATCGTCATCATCGAGTGAAGCTGTTGGGGCGAGCCGCCGGATGGAGGTCAGTCGCGACAAATGAGTCACCTTCTATCGACTTTCAGCACCAAGCCTCCCAAGCAAGATATCGTAAGGCGGTGGGTTCTCGGTGTGATGCTCAAAGCGGGCGCGTTCAAACCATTGGGTCGGAACAGTATCACCTGATGAATTCCGCTCGTTCGACACCCCGCTAATTGGCATACCGAACAACGCCAGCGCCTCCTGGTCGGTGATACCGGGCTGTCCGAGATCAAGCCCATGACTGCGCCAGTAACTCAGGAACGGCTCGCAGAGATTATGGCCCGTCTGCGGGAAGAAGCGGCAGCCGGCCTTTGGTTGCTCCTTTGGCAATGTCTCCCATGGCCTCCCCTGACTTGATAACGTATCAGCACCGAGCCTTCCGAGCAGTACATCATATGGTCGGGCGTTTTCAGGGTGCAGTTCAAGACGATTGCGCTCGAAGAGCTGTGCCTGAAAAAGGCCATCGGGAGTTTGACCCGGTGCTTGAGCATCAAGCGGTAGTCCAAAGACTGATAGACCACCGTTGTGCTGCCAATAGTCTAGTAGGCGACCAGATACCGTTTGACCGGTTTGAGGGAAGGTGTAACTCCCCACGGGAATCGGAGGAGCGGAACCATTATTGAGAAAGCGCTGAGCATAATCGTGAGTCAGATCAAGGTATTGCGTACCGTACGTCCGACTCGGCTCGATCTGGGTACCCTCGTACCATTCATTCCATGAATTGATGATGACAAATCGAGCATTGCGATCGATCGCCGTTTGCCATGCTTGACGGTAGTAATCGCCATTAGCACGGTCGCGGACATGACCATTACGAACTAGTCGATCATCGTAGCCTGCCATCACTGTGGCAACGAAGGGTTTACTCGTGTTATGTGCTGTGTTGTAGGCCGCGAGGTGATTGCTATAGCTCGCCATCGCACTCGCAGGCTCGGCCGCCCAAGTAATGTCGAAGAAGTACTGGGCGTCGAAAACATCAAGATAATTAAAATCGACGCCTTCTCCCACCCAATACCAGGTATGACCAGGATCAACCGCTTGCTGCAGCGTACGCCAGATCGCCACGGAGCCGAATGACTGCGGGTTCCAGAACAGCACAACTGGACGACCATCGATGTGGGGCCAATTTGGACTACTCATCCAGTGGTCACGCATGAATTGCAGAGCAGTTGCCATACCTTCAGGCGTACGGAGCGTGCCCGTGAAATCAGCAGCTTGGTCCGGCGATATCGTAATGGTGAAGGTGCTGCCGTTCGTGGCCTTTAGCAGACGGTCGCAACGATCCGTCAGTCGCGGCTCATTGGGTCCGAACCACGAACAAATAAAGCCGGTGATACCGCTATTACTCGCCTGTGCGAGATGGCGTTCCAGCACGGTTTGATCGCCCCCATTATACAGTTGCGCAGGCAAATCCGACATTTTGCCACTGGTCCAGTCACTGTCTTCATACCAGGGGAAGTAGAATGCTAGAATGGGCTTGTTGGTGGCGGCATGTATCGTATGCTGTGGCACCACAAGTATCAGAGCCAGAAGAGCCACAGTAAGCACAAGAATTCGACGGAAAAACATAGATAGCACTCCATTGTAGCGTTCGCAAGGGACACATCGTGCTGAGTAGTGGGGACCGAAATGAGATATATTCGGCCTCAGTTTGTTGCTGCTATGATGAAGCTGACAGCAGGTCCACAGGAAAATGTGTAAATTGCTGAGACACCTACTGTAATAGCTGACATGCTGGGTGTGAACTGCTCTGCAATTGTGTGAGGGTTAGAACCAATCGGATCGTTCGGGTCAAGCTCCTTGTTACAGGCGGTCAACCACCGACCATTGGCTCCTGCGACTGCTTCAGCGACAGGAGGATGATCGGAGAGTGCCGTTTGCATTCCTGCTAAGTCGATCTTTAGTGCGTATCGATCGGCCGTTGCTTGAATATCCTCACGATAGGGTATCAGGCGTTGGACATTCTCGGCCTCAGCCAATGCCCAACGATGGGCGGCGGCACGTAGGATGTCAAGTGCCGCTTGTGGCTGAAAGTCTACCTCAGCGCTCTGGTTGCCACTCACCTCATTGCCGAGAAGTCCCAATAATACTTTGTATGGAGTTGGATTGCTCGGGTGGTATTCGAAGCGTGCTCGCTCGAACCATTGCGTCAACACCGTATCGCCGCTACTGTTCTTCTCTATTGCAGGTTCAGAGACTGGGTAGCCAAATAAGCCGAGGCTTTCGCGTTCACTCACGACGGGGTCACCTAGGTCCAGGCCATGCTTACTAAAGTAGTCCCAGAACGGGGACGCAACTGCATGTCCCGTCTGAGCATAATAGTGCGGTGTACTAGGATCGCCCTTGACAAGACTTTGCCAGTCACGCCCTTGGCGTTGGAGGCCTTCCACGCCCAATCGCCCCAGCAGCACCCGATATTGGCCAGTGTTTTCGGGGTGCAACTCCAAGCGTTCGCGCTCGAAGTATTGGGTGAGGAAGTATTTATTAAGATCTTGATTCCGTTCAAGCAATGCTTCACTCTTGGGGAAGCCAAAGACTGGCAAACCACCCATATCATCCCAGAACTTGAGGAAAGGAAGAAAGAGGTTATGGTTGGTTTGCGGATAGAAACGCGTGAAGTAAAGATCGGGGGCCGCCTGGACAGGCTGGGCACCGTGCAGCCCTACCCCTAGGGTGCTAGAAAGAACAACGAGAAATGTTACCAACCGCCGCATATCAGGCCTCCTTATATACAACATAGTCCTACCTGGCAACTACAATTGGCAGCCAAGCGTAATATCCTTTAACAATCTCAAACGTTGTATGCGCGGACAGCGTGCCCTGAAAAGGTCCAGTATCAACATTGAACGTGGCTGTTGCGGCACCGAGTGTCGCAGTGAGCGGTATAGTAAGATCTGTTATCGTACCGTCGCGGATATCCACCGTCTGCTGAGAGAGCACATGAGCGTTGGCATCTATTACTGTGACGGTACCAACAGTGGTTGGCCCTGATCCGTACGCGACGAGATAATTGATCGGATTGTTGTAGGTGTCGTGGAATGCTTGTTGTAGCGGGACCATCATCCCAGGTGTATAGCGGGGGCCAGTTTTGATAGTAGTCGTCAATGTGCCGCCTACATCCACCGAGATGCTTGACCCGGCTGTGATCTGAAATGGAGAGGCCATGGGCACAGCGTCTAGATCCCAGAGATTGCTACTGGCATCCTTCTTATACAGCTCGACATCGCCATAGAGCGTCCCAGTGGAGGCAACAATGGTATTGGCGGCCGTCAGGGGCAGGCTGAAAGGGATACTCGGTTCGCGGTTAACCCTGAATGCGCCTTCCGATGCGCCGTGGAGCGCAACGTTCACGCTTCCAGTCGGGATATCGGCTGCATGCACTTGTATGAAGGCGCCAACCTGTGTGATGGTTTCGTTAGCAATATCCAAACGGAGTAGATGCTGGCTATCCTGAACAGCAATCGTATACACGCCGGGCGTAACCACAGCCTGTAGTTGTCCATTTGGGTAGGTAGATCCAATGAAACCGCTGACGCCAAGAATAGGTTGAGGTGCGAGGGCAAATGCAGCACCATTCAACGGTGTACCATCCTTGGCATAGCCAACAAAGGTAACGGGAATTGTTCCTACACGCGCATCCAGGTTCAGAACGGTGTTCGTTGTGACGGGAATTGTTGTGTGTAACTGAAAACCGTCGCCCATGGAACTCACGACAACCGTGTAGGTGCCCGGTTGCACGCGAGAAAATGTCCCGGTTCCATCTGTCAGATAACCGGCATCCTGTTGTTGGTTGCCTGCCGGATCATAAACATCAACCCAAGTTGCCGAAGCCGCAGGCTGGCCATTCTGGTTGACAACGTTGATCGTCAAACCACCGGCAGCCGACACACCAGTTGATCGGATAAAACTGCTCATCAGCACAAGGAGTGGTAGCAGAACCAGCAGCCGAAGTGGTGCAAACCAACGTACGTGACTATTCATAGATGGTCCTCCTGTATCCCCGCGAATCAATTGAACTTTCGATTGAGAGAGGGGCGGGATATTGATCCGCGTTCAACTAACGTTTTGATGCCACCTGCATGTAGTCATGCTAGCGTTGGACAAGGGGCAGAAATGCTTGAGGTGTTAGGTCTGGGCCGAGACGTAAGATCTGTAGTTCCCCAGAAACATCGGCCACATATGCGAGGTTGCCGACCACCTGCAGGCCAAATGCAAAACCTGGCGTAGCAAAACTGCTGTGGAGAGTCGGGCTCACAGGATTGCTTACGTCAATGATCTGCAATCCACCTTGACCGTCAGCGACGTAGGCTAGGTTCCCCACCACCTGTACGCCCTGCGCAATCCCAGATGTAGCGGTACTACCGCGTAGGGTGGGGCTCGCCGAATTGCTTACATCAATGATCTGTAACTCCTGTTCAAAGGTTCCAACGTAGGCCAAGGTGCCTACCACGTACATATCAAGTGCATTGCCTGACGTAACGACGCTACCACGTAACATCGGGCTATCTGGATTACTTACATCGATGATCTGTAAACTACTATAGCCGTCAGCTACATATGCTAAATTGCCTACTACTTGCAGTCCTTTTGCATAGCCAGGCGTAACAAAGCTGCCACGCTGTATAGGACTAACTGGATTGCTCACATCCACGATTTGTAGACCGTCAACACCATCAGCAATGTACACAAGATTCCCTACTACTTGTAAGTCATAAGCATAACCCGGTAGAGCAAAGCTGCCACGTTGTATAGGGTTATCCAGATTGCTGACGTCAATGATCTGCAAGCTACTCTCTCCATCAGCGATATATGCCAGACTGCCGACGACTTGAACATTGAGGGCCGTTCCTGACGTATCGAGACTACCGTGTAGGATAGGGTTTTCTGGGTTGCTTACGTCAACGATCTGCAAGCCACTTCCCCCGTCGGCAACGTACGCGGTGGTTCCCACCACTTGCACGCCGCGCGCATCTCCTAAGGGAGCAACACTACTAGCCGCTATATACTTAGTAAATGTGATAGCGCCACGCGATGTCCCTAAATTTGCTGTTACGGGCAAGGTTGAAGTAAATAGGAGTGATAGCAGGATGAATAGAGTGATGCCGAACGGACGATGCCTTCGATCAGAATACATGCTGCATTCTCCTTCACGGACGTGGGTCAAGCAAGATCAAATCAGATAATGGGTGTTTATACCTTGCACCGGCAGGTCGCCGCACGAGAATTGATACATGCTCATGGTTGATTTACCACTCTATAGAGCGGCATATCGAGTATCTGGACTTATCATAATCCTTGTGGTCGTCCACTACTTTTGAATCAATGGTAGGTAGACCGCAGGCAAAAGAAATAGAGCCTCCACCGCACCGATATCGCAGATCGCTATACCGTCGCTGTTACCGTCGAGCGGGCGAGGCACGCCGCGTTGATCAGCGCTTGGGCAACCGTTGTTGTCGCCCCTATCCACAGCGGGACTGTGTGCAGTCAGCGGCATGTGGGTCATGGTAATGCCGCCGTTGTTCTGTAGGGAGCCGAGTTGTGGATCAGTATCATGGAGATCGCCCGTTGCGGTCAGATTACATGAATGACCGCTGTCGAGGTTGTGCCCCAGTGACACAAGTGGCGTGTCTCCGCCGCAGTTAGGGACGGTGCTGCTGCTTGCAATGATCGTGTTCTTAATCTGGAGCGTGCCAGTGTTATAGATTGTGCCACTTTCAACATCTGACGTGTTATTATCAAATGTGACATTGGTCAAGGTTGCAGTTGATGTATTACCGAGTCCACCAGCACGACTAAAACTTGTGTTACCACTTACTGTTACATTAGTCATTGTAAGGTTAGCACCACTGTTGTCGATGGCACCAGCGTAACCCGTCGCTGTATTATTGCTGATTGTCACACCAGTCAGAGTGGCACTCCCATGGATGGATAGCCCAGCCCCTTGACTAGCTTCGTTGTGGTCGATAGTGCTATTACTGAGCGTTAATGCACCAGCGGAAATTCCGCCGCCGTTACTCAGCCCACTCCCAGCTGCATCGCCAGCAATATTATTAGTAATCCTCACATTGTTTAGCATTAGTGCGCTTGCTAATGAGTATATACCACCCCCACTACCATCACTTGCAGTATTCTGACTGACAGTTGAATCATTCATTGTTACTTGGCTATCATAGTCAATATAGATACCCGCTCCAAATCCAATGGAAGTATTATTCGCGACCATAACTGTGTTTAATGTAACTTGACCTCCAGTATCAATATAGATGCCTGCGCCACCCGTATTATTTGTATCTGTAGTTAGAAGCTTATTCTTATCAATTACCACATTCGTTAGATTTAGTGTCCTCGATGGAGCAGAATAGATGCCTTCGCTTCCGTTCTGAATCGCTAGATTAGAGATATTTGATGTCCCACCATTAACCAGAACTATAGATGTGCCGCCACCATCAATAATGGTACTACTGGCACCTGCACCGACAAGCGTTAATGTGTTGTCAATTTCGAGGTGTTCAAGATATATCCCAGCAGCAATGTTGATCGTATCACCAGACGACGCCTTAGTGATGGCTGCTCCGATCGTCTTGCAAGGTGCTGCGGCCGAAAGACAGTCATTGGCGTCGTTACCAGTAGGGGAAACATACCAGGAACTTGCGGCGTGAACGCCTGCTGCTCCGCCTAACCCTCCTGCAAGTACTACAACAAGCACGAGGCGAACGACTAGTTGGCGAGGCAGGAGCCGAACTGATGGGCTGTGAAACGGCACCAGCGAACTGAGACGCAGATACGGGACGTGCATGACCAGTCTCCTTACGTGTATCGTACACTGATGTTCACAATCACAGCGATTGTTAACGACGGACTAAAGGGATGAATACGTTTGGGCTAGAACCCGACGCGTAGCTGATGTTGTAGGTGTCAACTTGACCTGGGGTAGTTTGTCCAACAACGGTGTTATTCGATGGAGCACCGCCCGCATCATAGGTAAGTTGATCAAAAGTATAAGAACCGCTTCCCGTGCCGATGACCTCAACCTTATAGCTTCCGTCAGTGGGAGTAGGTGCATAAAACTCTTTCACGGGATGAGGTGGTGGACCCTGGCCGGTGTCGTCAGCCAGCGCTTGAACATAGTAACTAGCACCTGGAATCTCCGAATACGTAGTACCGGTCCTGGGATCAACACCAGTGCGACGGCCCTGCGGATCGGTTATTAATAACTCAGCTGGAGAGGCAAGGGCGAATGAGATTGAGGTCGGGGATGGTGGTCCTTGAACTTCAGCTACCCATTGCATCCGCGAATATACGTTGTTGTAATGACTTTTGAGGGTGGGCACAAGGTCAAAGAGGTTATTGTAGTATGGATCGTTAATGTACCAAGTAGGCGCTCCCTGATACGTTGTTTCCCCCGTAGCTAGTACATAGTGTCCCGCACTGTTCACAGCGAGAATCACAGGTATTCCTGATTCGAGGAGGGTATTCAGTGTTGTATCGTTGTTAGCTTGATCGCCGAGTATAAAGGGCCTTTGTGTTATTGTCCGCACATATTCTAAGACCTTCGTGGTCCAGACGTTGTTTGTTCCTTTCTGATACCCTCCATGTTGGCGCAGCCAATTGTTCAGGTCTCGCGGCGTTGTACGAAAGTTGTACTGGAAACCCCAGTAATTTATCGTCATTGCCCAATCCGTAAGAAAGCAACCTACAGCTCCGATCGTGCTGCCTGCAGTCGCTGGATCACCCATGATATCATTGGCCCATTGTGCATCAGCCTCCGGAAAGCCTCGCTGCTGCAAAGGCAAAATACCAAGCGAGAAGGCACCTGCATCAGTAGCTCCCTCAATGATCTCCACCGTCAACGAGCCTGCATCGTCGGTATAGCAACTACTGCAATCTTGAATATGAAAGGTTGCAGGTGCACCGTTTCCAGTGACTTGGAGACTGTACTGATGCTCGGAATTATAAGAACTGAAAGTCACAGGAAGACTATTAACTTCCAAGTAAATATAGCTTGACCATGACGGATCGGAAAAGCTATGCCAGTAGTCATCGGTAAGGAAGCCAGCGTCTCCCCAGCGAAGATACTCGGGGCCACTATTTGGGCAATAAGTTGCACTGCAACCTCCCCAAACAAACATGCCTGTCACCCGGATAGTGTATACAACACCTTGGGCTAGGCTTATATTCGACTGAACCACGCGATCCTGTGCCGGGACAGTAAGGACATCTAGCACAGTCGGCGAAGATGAAGGTCGAACTTTATTCGGCGTACCTACCTCAGACCGAGGGATAGCTTGCGTCCGTCCCGCATGGGGCTGCATGGTAGCAGCGGGAGTGTGGCCACTAGTAAGGGTGGGAGTAGGAGGTGGGACTTGCTGACTGCTTTGTCCCGAAGCCGGATGAGTAGCCGGAAAAGGCGAGAGAAACCCTAGGAGCAGTACGACCGATACAAGCAGCGATGGGAACCTCAGTGTCCGACGAGTGAACAACCCTTGTAACATGGTAAGTTCCTCCTGGCTTCCCAGTTGAACTATCGTCATCGTGACACTTGATCAACTGGCTGCCCATCGAATTGTCATGATTCAAGCAGATGAAATGTTGCGGATAGACACAAGAAGGCTGGAGGGTGATGGTGCCTGCCGGTGCTCCGCTATTAATCCATTTGATACCAGTGTCATCTATAATACTCCTGCGATGATCGTCTAGCCGTACCACATTTGTCCCATATTTGTGCCGAATCTGAGGACTCAATATGTGCACAGATCCCCCGCTCGCTGATATTCTAGGTCAGTTCATGAAGGACCGTCGCTCTAGCCTGCGTGGTTTGGCACGCGAGGCTGATGTTCCTGCACAAACGATCCATCACTGGCTCCGGGGCCGGGTAAAACATCCGCACACCTTCGATCAGTTGCTGAAAGTTGCCGCAGCGCTCCGGCTGTCGAAAAGCGAGGCGACTCAACTCCTGCATTCGGCGGGCCACAAGTCCATCGACGAACTATTGGCCCAAGCCACATCTCCGGCAGAACTGGCCTTGCTCAAGCCCTGGCGTATCACTACGCCGCACAATTTGCCGTCTGAGGTCACTAGCTTCGTTGGACGTGGAGCCCTGCTTGACGCGCTTGTGCGGCTACTTGAAAAGGCGCGGTTGGTCACACTCACAGGCCGGGGTGGTTCTGGCAAGACGCGCCTTGCCCTCCAAATAGCGACCAAGCTCCTCCCCAGCTTCCCGGACGGCATCTTCTTTGTCCCACTCGCACCACTCAGCGATCCAGAGTTGGTGATACCTGCGATAGCCCAGAGCTTGGGTGTCACAACAAGTGGCGGCTTATCCTTAAGCGAACGCCTGCAGGATTATCTGCGGCATAAACAGATCCTGCTTGTGTTGGATAACTTCGAGAAAGTGATGGCTGCCGGTCCCACCGTGGCGCAACTCCTGCCACCAGCCGCCGGCTTAAAACTGCTTGTGACCAGTCAAGTGCCGCTCCAACTCTATGCCGAGCATATCTTCGCCGTGCCATCGCTAGAAGTTCCTGCCGCCAAGACGGCGCTCACGCTCAAGGAACTTGCGTGCAACGAGGCGGTACGCCTCTTTCTTGATCGTGCACAGGCAGCAGGAGCAGATATTGCCTTGACAGAGGCCAACCTGACAGCTATCGTCGCACTCTGCCGCCAGCTTGAGGGCCTGCCTTTGTCTATCGAACTGGCAGCCGCCCGCGTGCCGCTCATACTGCTCCCGCTGATGGTTGAGCAAATGCATGCACGCCTGGATCTGCTCGTACACGGCGCGTTGGACTTGCCGGAGCGCCATCAAAGTCTGCGGGGCACCCTGGATTGGAGCTACAATCTGCTGGACCAGGCCGAACAACTGCTGTTTCGGCGGCTGGCGATCTTTGTTGGTGGCTGCTCGTTGGACGCTGCCGCAGCTGTGTGTGGTGGCATGCCGGTTCGGGCTGGACTAACGTCACTCGTGCAGAAAAGTCTGGTGCAGCAGGTTACGGGCATGCATGGAACGCCGCGCTTCATGCTCTTGGAGACGATCCGTGAGTATGCCTGGGAGCATCTGGAAGCATCTAGGGAGCTGGACCTAATTCGGCAGCACCATGCCCACTTCTACTTGGCATTCGCTGAAGCCGCCGCACCAGGGTTGCGCGACTCGTGGCAAACGCGCTGGTTGGATCGGCTGGATCAGGACCATGATAACCTACGAGCCGTCCTGCAACGGGCTACCGCTACCGCTGATGCCGAGACTGCAATTCGTATCGGTGCCGCCATCTGGCCCTTCTGGCATGTGCGCGGCCATTGGAGCGAAGGACGTCAGCAGCTTGAAGCGGCACTGGCACTGCCGGGCAGTACCAGCGAACGTATACGCGCCGAAGCCCTTACCGGTGCGGCCACCTTAGCCCTCGTCCAATATGATCGAACACGTGCTCACAGCTTGTTTAAGCAAAGCTATGAACTCTCCATGAAGATGGACGACCGGCATGGTGTAGCCGAAGCAACCTATAACCTGGGCTGGGTCGCACAAAGCGAACGCGACCACGCGCGGGCGATCGACTTATATCAAGAAAGTTTCGAGCAATTTCACACACTGGTCCATCAACCGGGGATGCTCGTGTCACTCGTTGGCCTCACCTGGACGACCATGTTTGAAGGCCAGCTTGACCAGGCACGCAGTTATGGCGAAGCGGGTGTAGCGCTGGGCCGCGAATTGGGCGATAAGGGTGCGATTGCGTCGATCCTGAACGTGCTCGGGCTGGTGTCCTTGTATCAAGGAGACTACACGCGTGCGAGTACGTACTATGCCGGAGGCCTGGCCCTCTACCGTGCCTTGCACCATTCTGGGGGCATCAGCGCCATCCTTATGAATCAGGGCTTCGTGGCGCTGTTTGAGGGGCGCTATCATGAAGCAGCGGTACTGTACCGGGAGAGTTTGTCCATCGGGTGCGACCTGCATGACCAACTCGTCATCAACTACACCCTTGATGGACTGGGCGGCGTCGCGGGTGCCCTCGGACAGCCCGTGCGCGCAGCACGACTAGGAGGCGCGGCGGAAGCACTCCGTGAACGGATCGGTACCCCAATACCAGAAGCCGAACAGGCGAATCACGACGCGATAGTTGCTACCATTCGCGCCCAACTGGACGAGCACACCTGGACCGCTGCCTGGAGTGCCGGTCGTGCCCTGCCGCTGGCGGATGCCATCGCCGAAGCACTCAGCGAGGTCAAGTAGCTAAACCTGTCCGGCTTTCAGGTCGAGATGGGCAATATGGGAGGGCATTATTTGAAGTGGCGGTATGACTGGCAGTTTCGTGCTACCGGCAGTTCGTCAGAAGGACGACGGCAAAGGGGGCAAAAACTTGACGGCTGATCACTGTACAGTTGCTGGTTAGCTGTTGCTGCAGCATCGGATCTATTGTTCCATTCGATAAGACCCAGACGCGCTGATGCTTGCGAATCGCAAGGATCGATGCATTGTGGGACAGGTGACTCTGTTCGCCTAGCAAAACCAGGAGGGAAGTCGAGAACATCAAGCCGCTGCTGGTCTTCGTCGGCTTCGTAAATGAGTCGGCATCCGCTGCATAGAAGCTCAGCGCTGCATCCAACGAGTGGTGCAAACTAACCACCGCATCCCCTGGCTGCAAGCTATGCTGCACTGCCAATGCAGCCAGCCCTTCCGGGCTTTTGCTCTTGGTCCAGTAATCGTGGAGGTTTTGCGAACTGCCGTATATCAGGAGTGCCGTGAGCAGCAGTGCGAGTGCTTGCCCAAAGCGCTCGAATCGCACAACTTGCAGCGACTCGATGCCGATCGCAACGAGGAATATCCACGCTGGCAAGAGGATCAAGAACTGTTTCCAGTCGAACGCGGGCAGAAAGATGTGGAGCAACGGCATAGCAATAAGAAAGAAACCGATAAGTGGCAGCACGAGTTGCATCACATGATAGGCGATGGTTGGGTTTGCCCGACGTCTCACCGACGCCAGTCCCGCAAGCGCCAGCACACCCTCCACGACTGGCATCCACATATGCGCAGGTCGCAGGCCGTATCGGAGAAAGTCGCCGCCCACGATCATCTCTAGGGCATCACGAAGAGTTAGCTGGGTTGCATGTGCACTGCCGGCAAGAATGCTATGAAGTGTTCGTGGCCCGATGGCTATTAGTGGTGCGGACGAGGCAAGCACGACGGCGATGGAGATCAACAGATAGCGCTGCCATCGCATTCTGGCGACGAGGTAAAGCAGGACGGGCGCCAGCACCATGACATACGAGTAACTCATCCAAACGCCTACGACACTGCAGACGGCCAGCACGAACCAGCTCCGGCGATCTTCGGGTCGCTGCTCCAGTCGCCAAATGAGGAGCGCAACGAGCGCCGTTATGCAGACAAGCAGTGCATAGGGCCGTCCCTCTTGGCTAAAATAAATATCGGCTGGAGATAGGAGCATCAGTAAGCTTGCTAACACAGCTGTGAGCCGTGATGCAGTAGTCGCGACGAGAGCATAGATCAACGGCACCGTCGCAGCTCCACTGAGGACCGAAAGCCAACGCCAAGCCCATTCGGTTCGCAGCATCCCGAAGCCCGCTGCCACCCACTGAATCAAATAGTACAACGGTGGATGGGACTCATAGCCACTATTGCGAATGATGGCAACAAAACCAAGTTGCCCAAGCTGAAAACTGTACAGCTCGTCAAACCACAAAGGGTTAGCGGCGAGGCGGTAGCTGCGCACCACGAGTGCCACCAGGAATAATAGGCACATCAGCCAATACGACTGATGCCTGAGCAGCTTGCTTTTCACGGAGCGGGAATTTGTAATTGGTTGAGCACGGGTCGATTATAATACTTCTGCGATACCCATGGTGCAACGCTGCGAATCGCGTCAATGAGACCAAGGAGCTAAATCTCACGAGGAGGGGTATCACAGCCGCAATGACCTATACTATCGTCATCATAAGGAAATCACCCAATGCCCTACACCCGTGAAAAACAGGTCGCCCTGGAAGCCGTTAAGCGCGCAGCCGAACTGTGTGCCGCCGTACGTGCCGAGATGGTCGGCAGCAGCTTCGTCCAAAAAGGTGATAACAGTCCGGTAACGATTGCCGACTGGGGTGCCCAAGCCCTCGTTTGTCACGCGTTGGCCGACGCGTTTCCAGAAGATGCCATCGTAGCCGAGGAAGATGCTGCGGCATTACGTGCGCCGGCCAATGCCGCCATACTGGAGCAGGTGACGCACTATGTCCAACGGCTGGAGCCCACTGCTACGCCACAGACGGTTTGCGACTGGATCGACGTGGGCGGCAAAACGCTGGCCCAGCGCTATTGGACCCTCGATCCGATCGATGGCACCAAGGGCTTTCTGCGCAATGACCAATATGCTGTTGCGTTGGCGCTCGTCGTTGACGGCGAGGTCAAAGTCGGGGTGCTCGGCTGTCCTGCACTGCCCCTGCAGCTTGATGAGCCTGCGGCGAAATCAGGTGCACTATTCGTCGCCGTACGTGGTGCAGGAGCCGAAATGCTACCTCTCGCCGGGGGTGCGGCTGTACCATTGCAGGTCGCAACGGCCGGCAACAATGTGCGCTTTGTGGAAAGCGTCGAGTCTGGTCACGGCAACCAGGAGTTACAACAGCGTATCGCTCAAGCAGCGGGGATTACGCAACCATCGGTGCGTATGGATAGCCAGGCTAAGTATGGGGTCGTGGCGCGTGGTGAGGCAGCGCTGTATCTGCGACTTACTTCGCCCAAAACGCCAGACTACCGCGAGAATATTTGGGATCATGCCGCCGGGACGATCATTGTCGAGGAAGCCGGTGGGCGCGTCACCGATATGTATGGCAAACCGCTGGATTTTGCTGCCGGGGCCAAGCTTCAAGATAATCGCGGCATCGTCGTCAGCAATGGCGCAATCCACGCCGCAGTCATTGAAGCGCTCAGCCAGGCGTAGCTCCACCGCTACGGCAAGTCGATGATATCCCCATCTTGAAATTGCGTTGTCCGGCCGCCGACCAGGGTTGGATCGATGCCGAAGCGGTGGCCGCACACAATGCCGGTGCCTTTCGCCCCACGGTTATAGGCACAATCGAAGCACAACATGAAGTCCGCCGGCGCGTCGGCATAAGTACAGTGGCCGGCAGCACGTCCAGGCGAGCCGAATAAGATCACTTTGAGCGGGGCCGGCTGGCTCACCGGCGTGTCATCGGCCAGGATCGACTGGCGACGATTACGCTTGGTGGACATGGTGATGGTGTGCTTCGGTCTGCGGCAGGGTCGGATCAAGCACGGCCACATCTGTGGCAATATGTGGGTGATGCTGCAAGGTGTGATGGACCGTGCAGGTGTTGGCTGCGCGAATGACCGCCTTGTGGCGTTGTGGCGGCACCGTTGGCGGTAACAGCAACGTCATGTCGAAGTTGCCTACCCGGTACGGATCATCAACATAGGCCCACCGGACGTCGACCTCGAAGCCTTCAAGGTTAAGCTGGGCTGTATCACCGTAGGCCTGCACGACCGAGGCAGTACACAGCGCCAGCGAGGTCGCCAGCATTTGCAACGGCCCGAAATGTTCGCCAACTACATCGAAGCCATCACCAACCGTCGCCAGCCGCACGTGCTGCTCATCCAGAATCGTAAGTTGCATCAGATTACTTCCTCCAGGGTAGGACGGGGAACATCCAACGTCGGGCGGTGGGCGTCAAGTACCGGGTCAACCGGATTATCGTGGCGTTGGGCCACGGTGACTTCTTCCTGCCACCAGCCGCGCCGCTCGTACAGCGGTGCCAGGTAGCGATTTACCGCCCGACCGGTGATCGTAGCCAGTACCGACGCCGCTGGGATCGCAAATAGGATTCCGGCGACGCCATAAATACGTGCCCCCATCAGGACGGCAAACAACACGACCAGTGGGTTGATGCCCAGCTCCCGGCTCATAACGCGCGGCATCAGCACGTTGGTCAACAATACCTGCCCCAGCGTCACCAGCGCAATCGCAGCGATTGCCAGCGGTAGAGGCAGGCCTATCAGTGCGGCGATGATCGTTATGCCATCGGCCAGTGTCCCACCAATAAATGGCAGCAGTCGCACGATAAAGATCATCGTGACCCACAGCACGGCCCCCGGTACCCGAA